>JAFIEG010000011.1 GCA_020832665.1 Pararhodobacter sp.
GGGCCCGGCGCGCCCGCCCAGTGGGCGGGGCTGGGGACGGGCTGCGGCGGCGGCGGGGGGGCGGGCGGCCTCGGCCTCGGCCAGGGCGCGCTGCGCCGCCGGGGGCAGTTGGTGCCCATCCGGGCGCTGATCACTGGCGTCATTCATGGTCTCGTTTCCATTCTGCACATCTGGCCTGCCGGCCCGGGCATGGCTTGTGCCGCCGTGCCGGCTGGTCTAACCGGCAAGGATAGAGCGCCCGCCACCGCCCGGCAAGCGCCGCCCATGCCCGAGATGCCATGCCCGCTTCGCGCCGCCCAGACCGCACCGCCAGCCGCGCTGAAGCCGGCACCGACAATGCGCGCCTGCTGGCGCTCGATCTGCTTTGCGCGGTGCTTGTCGATGGCCAGATGCTGGCCGATCTGCCCAGCCCCGCCGCGCCCGCGCCCATCCGCGCCCGCGCCCGGCGACTGGTGCTCGCCACGCTGCGCGAACTGCCGCGCGCTGACGCCGTGCTGAACCCGCTTCTGCGCAAGCCCCCGCCGGCGCGGTTGCACGCGCTCTTGCGGCTTGCGGTGACCGAGATGCTGGCGCTGGGCGCGCCGGCGCATGGCGTGGTGCATGATGGCGTGGCGCTGGCCCGCGCCGGCGGTAGCGAGCGGCTTTCCGGCATGGTCAACGCCGTTTTGCGCCGCGCCGCCGATTTCGGCGCGGCTGAATGGGCCGCGCTGCCGGTGCCGCGCCTGCCCGGCTGGCTGCGCCGCCGTCTGGCAAAGGCTTATGGCAAGGATGCCGTCGCCGCCATTGAGGCCGCGCATCTGGCCGGCGCCCCGCTCGATCTGACACCCAGGCCGGCGGGCGAGGGCGAAGTGGCAAAACTCGTCGCGGCGCTGGAAACCGCCACCGGCGGCGCGGTGCAGCGCCTGCCCGGCGGCTCGCTGCGTCTGCAGGGCGGGGCGCAGGTCTCGGCGCTGCCGGGCCATGACGAGGGGCACTGGTGGGTGCAGGATGCCGCCGCCGCCCTGCCGGCGCTTTTACTCGCCCCGAAGGCCGGCGAAAGGGTGCTTGATCTGTGCGCCGCGCCGGGTGGCAAGACGATGCAGCTTGCCGCGGCGGGTGCCCATGTCACCGCGCTTGACCGCTCCGGGCGGCGGCTGGAACGGCTGCGCGAGAACCTGGCGCGCACCGGGCTGGCAGCACAGGAGGTTTGCGCCGATGCGCTGGAATGGGCGCCGGGCGAAGGCGGGCTTTTCGATGCCGTGCTGCTCGATGCACCCTGCACCGCCACCGGAACCATCCGCCGCCACCCCGAACTGCCGCTGATCCGCAAGCCCGGCGATATCGAGGCGCTGACCGCGCTGCAAGCGCAGCTCATCGACCGCGCGGCGGCGCTTTTGCGTCCCGGCGGACGGCTGGTCTATTGCACCTGCTCGCTGCTGCAGGAAGAGGGCGAGGCCCAGCTTGAAGCCGCGCTGGCGCGCAACCCTGCGCTGACGCCGGCCGATTATCCGGCGCTGCCGCTTGGCCGCCCCGCCCCGGGCGGCGGCTGGCGCACCCGGCCTGATGAGCTGGCCGGGCAGGGCGGGCTGGATGGCTTCTTCATGGCGCTTTTGCGCAAGAGCTGAGCGCCGCCTACTGCCCTTTCGTTCAACAGCCGCGCATTCGGGCGATTCCCCTGGCGCGCGAACTGCCCTATGTTGGCGGCGAATGTCACCAGCAGGCAAGTACGGGGAAGCCCAGCTCATGCTCAACGGCACTGTCAATGGCGCGGCCGGCTTTGCACCGGCGAGCGAGGCCGCCATACCCATCCACCCGGTCGGCGCCGAGGCGCTGGAAGCCTGGCTCGCCGGCCAGCCCGAACGCGTGCGGCGCTGGCTCAAGTCAATGAATTTCGATGCCGGGCCGGGCCAGGTGGTGGCGGTGCCCGATCATGGCGGCGATCTGGCGCTGGTCGCGGCCGGGCTGGGCAAAGCCGAAGCCCGGCGCCGCAGCCGCTTTGCCCTTGCCGCCGCCGCCGCGCAACTGCCGGCGGGAACCTATCGAATCGCCGGCGGCCACGCGCCCGATTTCCTCGCCGAGCAGGCGCTGGGCTGGCTGCTGGCCGGTTATCGCTTCAACCGCTTCCGGAAAAAGGGTGAAACCCGCGATCCGGCACAGGTGCGGCTGCAGGCGCCTGCCGGTGTCGATGCCCGCCTGATCGAGATCATTGCCGCCGGTGAATGGCTGACCCGCGATCTGATCAATACCCCGGCAAGCCATATGGGGCCCGAAGACCTGGAGACCACGGTGCTGGCACTGGGCGAGGAATTCGGCGCGCAGATCTCGGTCACCTATGGCGATGACCTGCTGCACGAGAATTTCCCGCTCATCCATGCCGTCGGCCGCGCCTCGGACCGCATGCCGCGGCTGCTGGACATGCGCTGGGGCCAGTCCGGGCCCAGGCTGACACTGGTGGGCAAGGGCGTGTGCTTCGATACCGGCGGGCTGAACCTCAAGCCAGGCGGCTCCATGGGGCTGATGAAGAAGGACATGGGTGGCGCCGCCACCGTGCTTGGGCTGGCGCTGATGATCATGGCGCTGGGCTGGCAGGTCAGGCTGCGGGTGCTGATCCCGGCGGTCGAGAACGCGGTCTCGGGTTCGGCCTTTCGCCCCGGCGACATACTGACCGCGCGAAACGGGCTCAGCATCGAGGTCAACAACACCGATGCCGAGGGGCGGCTGGTGCTGGCCGATGCGCTGGCGCTGGCCGATGAGGAAAGCCCCGATGCGCTGATCTGCATGGCCACGCTGACCGGCGCGGCGCGGGTGGCGCTGGGGCCGGATATCGCGCCCTTCTACACCGATGACGAGGCGCTTGCCGCGGCGCTGGCCGGCGCCGCTCAGGCGCAGGCCGACCCGCTGTGGCGCATGCCCTTTCACACCCCCTATGAAGCAATGATCGAGCCTGGCATCGCCGATCTCGACAACGCGCCCTCGGGCGGCATGGCCGGCTCGATCACCGCAGCGCTGTTCCTGCGCCGCTTCGTGAAACAGGCGCGGCGCTTTGCGCATTTCGATATCTATGGCTGGCAGCCCAAACCGGCGCCAGGCCGGCCCAAGGGCGGCGTTGGCCAGGGCGCGCGGGCGCTCCTGGCAGCACTGCCCGAGGCGCTGGGCGCCGGGGATGAGGGCTGGAACGATACCGAAGGCAGGAACGGGGATTGATACGGTTTTCCGATAATCCCTTCGCCACGCAAGGGCGGCGCCCATCCCGCATGGGTTGGGCGAAAAGCGCCCGCAAACCACGCTCCCGCCCACCCTCCCCGCGCGGTTTGCGGGCGCTTCAAGTGCCGGCGTCCGTGTGGTGTGGAAACCTCCGCGCGGCTGCCCATTCGCAAGCCACGCTGCAAAGCCCATGAGCCACGACCGCCGCTTCACCCCGCTTTGGGGCGAGATCGCCCATGAATCGCTGCGCGGGCGCATTGAGGGAGTGCGCTTTACCGCGGGCGCGCGCTATCGCATCGCCGCGCCGCTGGCCGATCTGCGCGCCACCCCCGGCGGTGCGCGCGAGCGCCAGCTTCTCACCGGCGCACCGTTTCGCGCGCTTCTCTGGCAGGGCCGGGCCGTTTACGGCTTTCACGAGGCCGACGGCTATTGCGGCTGGGTCGAAGCTGCGGCGCTGGGCCGCGACGGGCCCGAGGCCAGCCATTTTCTGGCGGTGCCGGCGAGCCATCTTTACCCCGCGCCATCGGTGAAGGCCCCGGCGCGAGGGCCGCTCTATCTGGGCGCGCTTCTGGCGGTGTCCGGAACCGAAAGTGGTTTCGCGCGCTGCGAAGCCGGCTGGGTGCCAGCGCGGCATCTGCGGCGGCTGGGCGAGGGGCCGGATGACCCGGTTGCCGTGGCGCGGGGCTTTCTGGGCACGCCCTATATGTGGGGCGGCAACAGCCATGCCGGGATCGATTGCTCGGGACTGGTGCAGATGGCGCGGCAAGCCTGCGGCCTGCCCTGCCCCGCCGACAGCGACCTGCAGCGCGCCATGCCCGGCCAGACCGTGGCGCCCGATGCGGCGCAGCCAGGCGATCTGGCGTTCTGGCCGGGCCATGTGGGGCTGATAAGCGAAGGCGGGCAGATCATCCATGCCAATGCCCATCACATGGCGGTGGTGGAAGAGCCTTTCGCGCAGGCCGCCGCGCGTATCCTTGTCGGTGGCGGCGGCGAGCCCGCGCTGCTGCGCCCGGCTGGTGCGGGTCGTCAATAATGGTTTTGGTGGAGCGCGGCTGCCCGTGCCAGCGCGCGGGCGGGCATAAAAGCCCGGTTATCGGACCCGATCAAACGGGTTTCGCATGAAGCCGGTTGCGGCTGATCACGCCGGCTGTCACGCGACCGACCTATCCTTGCCCGCCCCCGCCCACATTCTTGTCCGCCTCCGGCGCGGCCTCGCCACCACCACAGGCAGCGCAGCCGGGTCGCGCATGCGTGGCGATGCGCCGGGTCTCGCCGTAGAGCGCGTCATAGATCAGAAGCTGCCCGCGCAGCCCCTCGCCAGCGCCGGTGATCTGCTTGATCGCCTCCACCGCCATCATCGCGCCCATGACCCCGGGCAGCGGGCCGATCACGCCTGCCTCGGCGCAGCTGGGCACCAGCCCCGGCGCCGGGCGTTCGGGGAAAAGGCACTCATAGCAAGCCCCACCGCGCGCCGGATCATAGAGCGAGATCTGCCCTTCCCATTGCGTGATCGCCGCCGCGATCAGCGGCTTGCCCAACCGCGCGCAGACGCGGTTGACCAGGTAGCGGGTGTCGAAATTGTCGGTGCCATCCAGCACCAGGTCATATTCGGCGAACAGTGCCTCGGCGTCGGCCTCGTCGAGCCGGCGGTTATAGGGTCGCACGGCGACATGCGGGTTGAGCGCGCGCATCTGCGCCTGCGCCGAGAACACCTTGGGCATGCCGATGCGCTCATCGGTGTGGATCACCTGGCGCTGCAGGTTCGAGCCATCCACATCGTCATCATCAATCACGCCGATGGTGCCGACGCCGGCAGCGGCCAGATACAGCAGCACCGGCGAGCCCAGCCCACCGGCCCCAACCACCAGAACGCGCGCGCCCTTGAGCCGTTTTTGGCCCGCCCCGCCGATCTCGCGCAGGATGATGTGGCGCGCATAACGGTTCAGCTCGGCCTCGGAAAAGGCCGGGGCGCCGGCGCCGTCTTGCGCCGTGGCAATGGCGGGGGCTGGTGCGAGGGCAAGCGCAGCGGCGCGAACGCGCAACCGGGCCAGCCCGGCGCGATAGGCCAGCACCAGCGCCACCGCGCCGGCCAGCAGCACCCAGGGCCTGGCATCGCCGCCGGTGGCCTCGCGCAGCGCAGCGCCCTCGGGCAGGGTCAGGTTGATGATCACCACCACCGCCCAAAGGAGCGCCAGCAACGCCAGCCGCAGCGCCAGCGTCAGACCAAACAGCGCCGCCAGCGACCAGATCGCAACCGCAAGGCCCAGAACCAGCAGCATCGCGCCCTCAATCCCGGCCCGTGGAGCCGAAACCGCCCTCACCACGCGCGGTGGCATCGAGCGCCGCCACCGGCGTGAACGCGGCCCTGACCACCGGCGCCAGCACCGCCTGCGCGATGCGCTCGCCATGGGCAATGCGATAGGGCTCGCCGCCCATATTGATCATCACCACCCCCAGCGGGCCGCGATAATCGGCATCGATGGTGCCGGGGGTGTTGAGCAGGGTCAGGCCATGCTTCGCGGCAAGGCCCGAACGCGGGCGAAGCTGCATCTCGTAGCCCTCGGGGATCGCCACGCGCAGCCCGGTGGGCACAATTGCGCGCTGCATCGGCGCCAGCAGCAGGCCGGATTCGCGGCTCTCGGGCGGCAAATTGGCGCGGATATCGGCACCGGCGGCACCGGCACTGGCGTAGGCGGGCAGCGCCACCGCCTTGTCGGCCCAATCCTCGCGCAGGATCTCGATGGTGATCACGCCGTCAACCCAGTCCGGCACCGGGTGCGAGCCACTCATGCCCCGCTCCCCAGCCGCGCGGCGATGCGCGCGGCAAGGCGCTGGGCCACCTGTTCTTTCGGCAGGCGCGGCCAGTCCTCGACCCCGTCGGCGGTGACCAGATGCACCGCATTCTCGGCCCCGCCCATGATGCCGGTGCCAGGCGAGACATCATTGGCCAGGATCCAGTCGCAGCCCTTGCGCGCGCGCTTGGCCGTGGCATGGGCGATCACATCATTGGTTTCGGCGGCGAAGCCCACCACCAGCGCAGGGCGGTTTTCATGCGCGGCGATGGTGGCGAGGATGTCGGGGTTTTCGGCGAATTCCAGCACCGGCAGCCCGGCGCCGTCCTTCTTCAACTTCTGCCCGGCTTCATTGGCCACGCGCCAGTCGGCCACGGCGGCGCAAAACACCGCCGCATCGGCGGGCAGCGCGGCTTTCACCGCCGCCAGCATCTCGCGCGCGGTCTGCACGGCCACCACCTGCACCCCCGCCGGCGGTGGCACCGTGGCCGGGCCGGTGACAAAACTCACCCGCGCGCCCAGATCGCGCAGCGCCGCCGCGATGGCCGCGCCCTGCGCGCCCGATGAGCGGTTGGCGATGTAGCGCACCGGGTCGATGGGCTCATGCGTGGGCCCAGAAGTGACCAGCACATGCCGCCCGGCCAGCGGCCCCTCGACCGGCGCGGCCCCTGATTCGCCCAGGGTCGCGGCATCGATACCCGCTCCCAGCGCGCCGGCGATGGCGTCCATTATGGCACGCGGCTCGGCCATGCGGCCGGGGCCGTGCTCGCCGCAGGCCATGTCGCCATGATCGGGGCCCACCGTCAGCACGCCATCGTCGGCCAGCGTGGCCAGGTTGCGCCGCGTCGCCGGGTGCTGCCACATGCGTACATTCATCGCCGGCGCGATGAGCACGCGCTTGTCAGTGGCCATAAGCAGCGTCGAGGCCAGATCATCGGCATGCCCGCCGGCCATCTTGGCCATCATGTCGGCGGTGCAGGGCGCCACCACCACCAGATCGGCGGCGCGCGAAAGCTGGATATGGCCCATCTCGGCCTCGGTGGTGAGATCGAACAGGTCGCGATGCAGCGGGGTGCCGGCCAGCGCCGCCACCGACAGCGGGGTGACGAATTGCTCGCCGGCGCGGGTCAGCACCGGCACCACCGCGGCGCCGGCGCCGCGCAGCAGGCGGATCAGTTCGAGCGACTTGTAGGCGGCGATGCCGCCGCCGATGATCAGCAAGATGCGCCGGTTTGCCAGCATGGGCCGCTCCGCTTGCGAATGCGCCTGCAGGGTCGATGGCGCAGGTTAGGCGCGCCGGGCGGCAAGCGCAACTGCCCGCTGCCGCCCGCCAGGCGTGGGTAAATTGAATTGAATCCTTGGCAATACGGCTTTGCGCGGGGCGGTGGAATCGGGCATCCTCGAAAGCCTGGGCCAGGACGGCTCGGAACAAATCCGGTCTACACGTGTGGGTGCGAAGGGCACGTGGGGCGAAGGGGGGTTCCGGGCGGCGGAGCCCCCCTTTGTAATTTGCATCGCCATCCCGCATCTGCATTTTGCAACGCATCTTGCGGGGCCGGTCGGCAAATAGCCGGAACGAGGAGCTGCCGTTCCTCTTCGCGCCCTGCGGGAGCGAATTCACCCCGCGAGTATTTTTTCGCAAGATGAAGATGAGGGCGAAGGCGAAGCCGCGCGCCTGTTCGACAAGGGCGCCCGCTCAGCGCAGCGTGCCGAAGCCGAAGCGCGCGTAATCGCGCCGCCAGGCGGCCTGTGCGGCCTGCTCTATCTCGACGTCACAGATTGCGAGGAGCATCTCGTCCTCCGGCGCCGGGGCAAGAGGTGGCGGTTGCTGATGGCCGTAAAGCGCCGCCAGCGCCGTCAGTTCCTGCGCCAGCGTCTCTTCGCGCAATATGTGATCGGGCCCGCCGGTCTCGGCCATCGCCTCGATCAGCGCCGCCTGGCTGGTCCAGATTGGCCAGGGCTGCATCGCCGTCTGCCCGGCAAGGCTGGCACCGGCAAAGCGCAGGAAAGCCAGGAACAGCGCCCGATGCTCGGCAGGTTCGGGGCGCGCGCCGGGCTCGGGCAGGGAGACGTCGAAATGGGCCTCCAGATGCCGTCGCACGGGGCGCGCGCCGCCATCGAGCACCCGAGAGAGAAAAGCGGCATGCGCCCGCCTGAGCGGGTGGCGCAGCACCGTGAAGCTTCGCCAGCCGGGATTGGCGCCCTTCCAGCGCGCCAGCCTTTCGTGATTGAACCCCGTTTGCAGCGCATCGCGCCCCACCCCGTCAAGCGCCGCCAGCCAGTGCGCCACCGCACCCTCGGGGGCGCCGCGCATGGGCATGAACAGAAGCGGCGTGCGCGCGCCGGCTATGGCCGCACCCGGCTGCGGGCGCATTCGCGGCGCGAAATCGGGGGTGCGGCCGAGATCGAAACGGTCGATCCGCGCCAGGCCCGGGGCCAGATCCTGCGGGTTGAGGAGCTTTTCCTCCAGCGGCTCGGGGTTTTGCTTCTTCAGCCGCTGCGAGGGCGTCTCGATCTGCGCCTGCACGCCCAGCCAGGCCGCCAGCCCGTTGAGCACGGAAACATCGTTGAGATCGTCATAATGGATGTAGAAGCCGCTCTGCCCACCGGTCTGCAGCGCGCGCTGGATTTCGCGTTGCGTGGCCTGCAGCCGGTGCAGATAGCGCTCGAACTCACCCGCATCGAAGGTCACCCGCGCCTGCCGGCGGCGCGCGACATTCATCAGCTTCCACTGGTCGGTCGCGGCCGCGATCTTGCGCGAGACATAGGATTGCAGCGGATTGCGGTTGAGCACGATCTTGGCGCAGGCCGGATCAGCGAGCACATGCGCGCGGATGCGGGCATCATGGTCGTAAAACAGCCTGAACCCGTTCAGCCCCGGCTGCGCGCGCAGCGCATCGAGCAGCGCGAAGGGCTCGACCATGCGGCGCTCGAAGGTAAAGCCCAGATAGGTGGTGTTGCGTGGCGCGTTGATGAAGACCGGGTTGAACAGCTCGCCATGGCAGGAGATGCCCTCGAAGGTGTTGAGATGCTCCTGCAACAGGTTCGAGCCGGTGCGCATCTCACCCAGAATCACGAAATAGTCGAAGCGGGCCATGCGTCACTTGATCCGGTGGCCGGGGCCGGGCAGCGGCTCGCCCAGCGGGAAATCGCCCATCAGCACCGGCTGCATGCCGAGATTGCGCAAATGCTGCAGAAAGGCGCCGAAGCCGGTCAGATCGGCCATGTCAGGCAGGCCGATCTGGCCTGCCTGCCGGTGCGGTGCGATCTCGTCGAAGAGCCGGTGCAGCGGCTCAGTGGGGTTTTCCAGGAACTCGGCCATTGTCCAGATGCGGATGCGCGCCCGCACCCAGGGCGAGCGCAGGATGTCCAGCATCTGCATCTCGATACGCTGCAGCCTTGCAGCCTCGGCGCGCAGCGCCGCCGCACCGCGCCCGGAGCGAAAGAGCGGCACCGCCCAGGCCCCCGAGATGACCGAGATCGTGGCGTTGGAATCGGAGGCCATGAACCACAGCAGTTCGAAATCGCGGCCCTGGGTATCGGCCGGGCCGAACTGAAAGCACTGCCGCTCGCCGCGCGTGGCCCAAAGCAGGTTGGTCAGAAAGGCGCGCGGGTTGTAATCGCGCAGGCTGGCACTGTCGGTGAGCCCGCCGGCATGGAACCGGGCGCGCCCGGCGAATTCGGCCTTGTGCGGGGCAAAGAGATGGCCATGCACGCGCGCCCCGCTCACCGAGGTCAGCCAGTCTTCGAAATCGCGAAACAGCTCGGAAAAGCCCTGAAACACCGAATAGGGCTCGGCGGTCTTGCCGTTCTCGCGGTCTTTCACCGGAAAGCGGGTGACATTGTAAAGCCCCGGCCGGCCGCGAATACGCTGCAGCGTGGCGCGGGCAAAATGGCGGTCGATGCGGCTGGGCTGGGGCTCTGCCCCGATCGGCGGGCCATCCTTTCTCTCGCCCAGAAACTGCGCGTAAAGCCGTTCGGCGCCGGGCCAGATCTTGCGCGCCATGAAGCAATCCGAGCGCCGCAGAAGTTGCAGGTGATCGTCATAGAAGACATGCGGCTTGCCCTGATGATCGAACTTGCCCAGCGTCAGCGAGCGGCTCTCGATATGCCGGCTGTGCAGCCGCGCCAGGGTCTGGAAATAGCTCTCGTCGGGAATCCAGCTTGAGCGGAAATGGCGGTCCATCGCCGGGCGTTCGGGGTCGGTGAGGATGGCATGAAGCGTGGCGCGCGTCAGGCTCCACCATTGCGAGCCGATATGCGGCGCAATCCCGCCCGGCATCTCGCGGCGCACGCCCAGCCAGCGCTGCAGATCGACCGCGCGGTCGAACAGCCATTTGTTGCGCTTGAAGGCAAAGGGGAAATAGAGCGTGAAGCGCTCTTCGGACAGGCCGCCCTTTGTCCAGTTCACATCAGCCACATTGACCGATTCGATGAAATCGGTTTCGGGGTGGCGCTCGAGATAGGCGGCCAGATGCGAAACCGGGCGCAGCGGCAGGCAGGCGCCAGACATAGCATGGACATGGCGCACTGCGGGAAAATCATCCAGTAGCCGGCGCGCGGCGTGCTGCATCGCCGCCACCAGCGACCAGGTGCCCCATTCGCAGGTCAGGCGGCGGCAGAAGCGGATATCGGCCAGCCCATCCAGCGCGGCAACAAGGCGCGCATGGTCAGCGCGCTTCACGCGAGCATCGACATGAATCACCACCGGGCTGCCCGATTCGGCCAGATGCCGTGCCACCTGCGCCGCGCGCTCGAGCGCGGTATGCACCAGCATGATGAAGCCCAGCCGCGCGCTCATGCCCAGCTTCCCTTCGACATCAGCCCCATGATTTCAAGCTGGCGCCAGTTGATGAACCGCTCCGACCAGTCTGTCCACAGGTTAAGCCCGCGTTCCAGCCCCTCGGCATAGGCCTGGTATTCGCGCCCGCCCGCGTAATGCTCGCGGCGCTGCAACTCCTCGCGCGCCTTCTCGCCCAGCGTGTCCAGGAATTTCGCATGCAGCAGGCAGCCCGATGCCTTTTCGCCGCCCAACGTGTCGTAAACCAGGTTGAGCCCGCGCGGCAGCAGCATATGGGTGGAACTGACATAGGCATGGCCGCGCTGCCACTTCACCAGCGGGATCTTGTTCAGCGCCGGCGCTGCGGCCGGGTTGTCGGAAAAAAAGGCGCGCGAGCGCGGGCCGCCCTGAACCCACAGGTTGCGGAAATGGCCACTGCGGCTGATCGTGTAATTGGCGCTGTCAAACCAGGCGGCAATCTCGAACGGGTTCTGCCCCTCGACACAGGGCTGCGCCGCAACCGGGCCCTTTGGATACATGTCCAGCAACAGCGTGCCGAAGGAACGGATGCCGGAATCGTCCAGCCAGTCGGTCAGCGCCGGCAGGGGGCGGGTATCACAAAACGGATAGACGAGGAATTCATCGACATCGACCACCAGCGCCCAGCGCCCATGCGCATGCCGGTTGAGCAGGTGATTCATCCAGTCAACGCCGAAATTCGACGCGCGGTAACTCGCCCGTGTACCCCAGATCGAACAATCAGGCTGATCGAGCAGATATTCGCACGAGCCGTCATCCGAGCCATTGTCCACGAACAGGAAATGTTCCACCCCCAACTCGCGGTAATATTTCAGAAAAAATGGCAGTCGCACCCGCTCGTTGCGCAAGGTGCAGGCCACCAGCAGGCTGCGCGGCGCCAGCGCGCCGGTGCGATCGGCCAGGCTGCGCAAATCGCGCCCGCCGGCACGCGCGCGGCGCAGCTTTCGCTGGCGTTCGCGCCGTAGCCGGATTGTCGATAACAGCCCCAAGACCCGGTCACTCCATGCAACGCAACGTAAAAGCACTGTTTCCGGTCTAACCCCTAACGATTCATGATTGAATCAAAATCTGCACCACCTGCGCCTCATGCCCATTCCCCGCGCGACATCAACCCCTCTTCCTCGAGTTGCTGCCAGCCGCGATAGCGCGTCGAGGCCGGACACCACAAATCCGGCGCCCGCGTCAGCGCCTCGTGATAGGCATCGAACACCGCCGGCTCGCCGAAATGCTGGCGGCGGCGGCGCTCCTCGGCCGATTTCTCCACCACCACGGGCAGGAACTTGGTGTGCAGGATCGCACCGCACAGCTTTTCGCCGCCCTGATCGTCATAGATCTCGCGGTTCAGCCGGCGCGGCAGCAGCGAATGGGTCGAGTTGAGATAGACATGGCGCCAGTGCCAGCGCACCAGCGGCACCTTGGTCAGCGTCGGGCCGCGCCTTGGCTGATCGACATGAAACACGCGCGAGCGCGGGCCGCCCTGAATCCACAGCGCTCCGATATCGTGCTTGCGGGTGATGGTGTAATTGGCGCTGTCGAACCATTGCAACAGCTCGGTCGGGTCCTGCCCGGGGCGGTAGGGCTGCGCATCGAGCGGCCCCTTGGGGTACAGCTCCACCATCAGCGCACCCATCGCCTCGATCCCGCGCGCCTGCAACCAGCCGGTCAGCGCCGGCAAGGGGCGCGTGTCGTGATGCGGATAGATCAGCAGCTCGTCGGCATCCACCGTCACGCACCAGCGCCCATGTCCGTGGCGGATGAGCAGCCATTGCAGCCAGTCCATGCCGAAACGCGAGGCGCGGTAGCTGCCGCGCGTGTGCCACAGCGACACATCGGGCTGCCGGGCCAGCCAATCGCGCCCGCCATCGTCGCTGTCATTATCGACCAACAGGAAATGCCCCACCCCCAGCCGGCGATAATGCTCCATGAAATGGGGCAGGCGCAGTGCCTCGTTGCGGATGGTGGCGAAAAGCAGCACATCGTCGGCGCCGATCCCGGCGCTGCGGTCAGCGACACAGCGCAACTCGCGGCGCCTGAGAAGCGCGCGCATGAGCCGGTTCTGGCGCTTGCGCCGCCAGCGCCAGGCTTCCCGCAACGCGCGCAACCGCTTCATGTCCTGCCCTTTTCGGCCTCACCCCTTCATCTTGCCACAAATACGCGCGGGGGTGAATTCGCGCCTGCCAAGGCGTGAAGAGGGGGCGGCAGCCCCCTCATGCCCTGTCGCCGCCCAGTCTTACTGCGCGGCCTGGCGCATCGCCAGCATGTCGTAGAGAAACTCCTCGAGCTCGCCGCGAAGATCGTCGCGCGCCAAGCCGAAAGCCAGCGTCGCCTGCAGGAAACCGGCCTTCGAGCCGCAATCATAGCGCACCCCCTCGAAGCGGAAACCATGCACATTGTTGGCACGCGCGATCTCGCGCGCGATGGCGTCGGTCAGCTGGATCTCGCCACCCGCGCCCTTTTCCTGGCCATCGAGATGTCGAAGCACCTGCGGCGACAGGATGTAACGCCCGATCACCGCCAGATTCGACGGCTCGGTGCCTGGCGCGGGCTTTTCCACCATGGCTCGCACCGGCAGCACCGGGCTGATGCCGGTGGGCACATCGAGCACGCCATAGCTGGACACCTTGTCGGCGGGCACTTCCATCGCCGCCACCATGTTGCCGCCGGTCTCGGCATAGGCTTCCACCATCTGTTGCAGGCAGGGCTTGTCGGCGGCGATCACGTCATCGGGCAAGAGCACCGCGAAGGGCTCGTCGCCGATCAGATGGCGCGCGCACCAGACGGCATGGCCCAGCCCCAGCGCCTGATGCTGGCGCACGCAGGCGATGGCGCCCGAATCCATATATGTCTCGCGCAAGGCATCCAGAAGCGCGGTCTTGCCCTTGGCCTTGAGCGCGGCTTCAAGCTCGGGCGCGTGATCGAAGTAATCCTCCAGCGCGCCCTTGCCGCGCGAGGTGACGAAGATGAATTCCTCGATCCCGGCAGCGCGCGCCTCGTCGATGGCATACTGGATCAGCGGCCGGTCGACGAGGGTGAGAATCTCCTTCGGCACCGCCTTGGTGGCAGGCAGGAACCTTGTGCCCTGACCGGCGACGGGAAAAACGGCTTTCTTGACCTTTTGCTGCATGATCTTGCTCACCTTACTTTACTGGGGCGGGCACTCCGCCAACGGGGCAAGGTTTCGGTAACCAAGCAGGCAGCTTTGTGGCGCGAAGCGTAATATTTCCTGATGATTTACGGACCGTTTTCTGGCACGCAACAATTCGAGCTGTGCCTCAGCGCAGTTCCACGCCCGGCGCGCGCACCACGAAGAAGGGGTTTTCGTAGCCCGGCTTGCCATAGCTCAGCGGCCTTCCATCTTCCAGCCGCAGCACCTCGGCCCCGGCAGCGGCGGCCACGGCATGGCCGGCGGCGGTGTCCCATTCCATTGTTCGGCCCAGGCGCGGGTAGAGATCGGCCTCGCCCGCCGCCACCAGGCAGAATTTGAGCGATGAGCCGGCGGCGGCGAAATCGGCAACCGCATAGCGCGCGATATAATCATCGGTAGCCTGGTCGCGATGCGATTTCGACGCCACCACCACCAGCGCCGCATTGTCAGGCCGGCGCACGCGCAAGGGCACAAGCGGGCCCGGCGCGGCGCCAAAGGGGCCCTTTTCCTCGACGCTGGTGCCATCGGCGCGCGTATAGAATAGCCGCTCGCGCGCCGGGGCATAGACTACGCCGCGAACCGGCATGCCATCTTCGACCAGCGCGATATTGACGGTGAAATCGCCGCGCCGCTTCACGAATTCCTTGGTGCCGTCGAGCGGATCAACGATGAAGAAGCGCCCGGCACGCTGGCTGTGGCTATCGGCCTGTTCCTCGGTCACCACAAGGATATCGGGAAAGGCCGCGCGCAGCCCGGCGGCGATCAGCGCATCGGCGGCCTCGTCGGCCTCGGTCACAGGGCTGGAATCGGCCTTCAGCCGGGCCTCGAAATCGTCACGGCGGTATATGTCCATGATCCTTGCGCCGGCCTCGAGTGCCAGTTCGCGAAGCACCACCTCGACGCGCTGGTGAAAATCCTGCATCAAAGCCCCCTTAGTCTGCCGCCATCCCAATTTCTCGCGCCTGCCGCCTTCGTGCCACCTTCGCGATGTAACGGATGGAAGACCAAAGGTTGAACGGCGCCGGGGCAGGCCCTATCCTGTACAAGGGGTTTTGTGCAAGCCGCGATGCCCCGGGGCCGTTGCGCTGGCCATCGCCGCCCGAAAGGCAGGAGAAGCAATCGATGCAAGGTCTCGGGCAGGACGGCATGCCGGACACGGGGCGGGGCGTCGGCCCTCCGCCCTCAGCGCTGGCGCGCGCCTTCACCCTGGCCGAACTGATCTTTCACGCCGCTGTCCGCTCGATCCGCAAGACGCATGGCAACGCCATCATCGGGCTGGGCATCAACATCGCGCAGACGCTGATCCTGGTGGTGGTTTTCTACGCCATGTTCCTGATCATCGGCTTCACCTCGCGCGGGATCAGGGGCGACTTCCTGCTTTACGTGATGACCGGCATCTTCCTGTTCATGTGCCACGTCAAGGCAATGACGGCGGTTGTCGGCGCCGAGGGGCCGACCTCGGCGATGATGAAGCACGCACCAATGAACACCATGGTGGCGATCGGCGCAGCGGCGCTGGGTCAGCTTTATATTCAGCTACTTTCCATGTTCGTGGTGCTTTTTCTCTATCACGCCATCTGGGCGCCGCTTGAGGTGCACCACCCCTTCGGCGCGCTCATGATGCTCTTGCTGTCTTGGTTCAACGGCGTCGCCATCGGTATTGTCTTTCTGGCCATCAAGCCCTGGGCGCCGGCGGCGATCACCCTGCTGACCCAGATCTATGCACGCGCCAACATGGTGGCCTCGGGCAAGATGTTCGTGGCCAATCTGCTGCCCGGCTACATGATCGTCTATTTCGACTGGAACCCGCTCTTTCACACCATCGACCAGGCGCGCGGTTTCGCCTTTCTGAATTACAACCCGCATTATACCTCGGTCACCTATCCGGTGATGATTACCGCCATCGCCCTGGTCATCGGGTTGATGGGCGAATTCTACACCCGCCGCCGCGCCTCGCTCAGTTGGGGCGCCAAACACTGACGCCGCAACAGGAGCCCGCCATGCGCCTGATCCGACCCGCCCTCGCCGCCTTGGCCGCGCTGGCCATGCTTGTCTCTGCCGCGACCGCAGCAGCAGACGAGTTTCCGGCGTTTTACCGTGTCACCGGCGTGGCGCATGACGATGTGCTCAACATCCGCACCGAGCCCGATGCCGGCACCGCCATCATCGGCTTTCTGCGCCCCGATGAACGCGGGGTCGAAATCACGGCGCTGTCGCCTGACGGACGCTGGGGGCAGGTGAATTACGGCGAGCGGGCGGGCTGGTCGCATATGCGCTATCTCGAACGCGAGATGGCGGGAAACTGGCGCGACGGGCAGACCGCGCTTTACTGCTTCGGCAACGAGCCGTTCTGGAACATGCCGATCTTCCTCCCCACGCATCGCGCCGAATTTCATGACATCGATGGCGGCGGTTTCGAGCTGGTCACCGATACCGGCGCGCTGCCGGCCACGCGCTTTCCGCCGGTGCTGGCCATTCCGTTTTCGGGCACACGCGAGGGGGCGGCGATCCTGCGCGGCGAGGCCTGCAATGACGGCATGAGCGACATGCAGTTCGGCATCTCGGCCTTCATTTACTGGCGCGGCGATACCGAGGCGCTTTCGGGCTGCTGCCGGCTGGAATAGGCGCCGGCCTCGCCCCTGCGCTGAAAATCGCGCCAATGAGCAAGGTCCGCACGCGACCTTGCGCCTCGCTTCGCCGGAAGGAAAGACACAGACGCCGCGAAAGGAGCCCGCCATGCGCCCGTTCCGCCCCGCCCTTGCCGTATTCACCGCGCTGGCCATGCTGGTAACGGCCGCCGCGGCTGACGAGTTTCCGGCGCTCTATCGAGTGACCGGCGTGGCGCAAAACGATGCACTCTACATCCGCGCCGAGCCCGATGCCGGCTCAGCCATTATCGGCTTTCTGAGCCCCGACCAGAGCGGGGTCGAGATCACCGCGCTGTCGCCTGACGGGCGCTGGGGGCAGGTGAACTACTTCGAGCGGGCGGGCTGGTCGCATATGCGCTATCTCGAACGCGCGATGGCGGGTAGCTGGCGCGATGCGCAGACGAGCCTTTCCTGCTATGGCACCGAACCCTATTGGCGGCTCAGCCTTTTCCTGCCCACTGATCGCGCCGAGTTCGGCAGCCTTAGCAGGCTCGACGACGAGGTTTACGAACTGGTCACCGATTCCGGCGCCCTGCCGGCCACGCGATTTCCACCGGTGCTGGCCATCCCGTTTTCGGGCACGCGCGAGGGCGCGGCCATCCTGCGCGGCGAGGATTGCAATGACGGCATGAGCGACCAGGAATTCGCCATCTCGGCCTTCCTCTACTTTCGCGGCGATTCCGAAGCGTTTTCGGGCTGCTGCCGGCTGGAATAGGGGGGCGCTACTCGCTGCCGCCGCCACCCGCTTCCCACCTCGACGGGGGAAGGGGCGTGAATGCCGCTTGCCATTGGGCCGATGCGGCATTTAACCTGTGAAGCATGGCCTGGATATACGCCCATGAATGCGCCATCGGCGCCGTGCTCCGATGATCCGCTCAACCGCGCTACTGGGCGCGCTGTGCGCCATCGGCGCCTCGGCCGCCTTCACCGTCAACGACATGGCGGTAAAGTACCTCTCCGACGACATGGCGCTGCATCAGGTGATCGTGTTTCGCTCGCTGGTGGCCGTGGCAATCATGCTGTTTCTGATCATGCCGCTAACCGGCGGGTTCGGGCAGATCCGCACGCGCCGTCCGGTCATCCATTTCATGCGCGGGCTGATGGTGCTGGCGGCGAATATGTGTTTCTTCATGGCGCTCGCTGCCATGCCCATCGCCGAGGCCACCGCCATCTTCTTCTTCAGCCCGATGGTGATTGCCGTCTTCTCTGTTGTCTTTCTGGGCGAGACCGTCGGGCCCTGGCGCTGGGGTGCCATCTTCATCGGCTTTGCCGGGGTGCTGATCATCATCCAGCCCGGCACCTCCGCCTTCAGCCCGGTTTCGCTGCTGCCGCTGATGGCAGCCGTCTTTTACGCCGCGCTGCACATGATGACCCGCGCCATTCGCCTGACTGAAAGCGCCGCAACCATGGGCTGGTATATCCAGATCACCTTTCTGGGCGCGTCGGTGGCGGTGGGGCTGAGCATCGGCGACGGGCGCTTCGACACCGGCACCGGCGAATCGCTTTCATTCCTCACCCGCGCCTGGGTCTGGCCGGCAGCCGAAAGCTGGCCGTTCCTGGCGCTCACCGGCCTGGGCAGCGCCTTTGGCGGGTTACTCATCTCGCAGGCCTACCGGCTTTGCGAGGCGGCGATGGTGGCGCCGCTCGAGTATATTGCCATGCCGATGGCAATTCTCTGGGGTTTTCTCGTTTTCGGCGAGTGGCCAGAGCCGGTTTCGTGGCTCGGCATGGCGCTAATTCTGGGCTCGGGACTTTTGATGATCTGGCGCGAAACGACGGCAAGAACGCGCGCTTGAAAGAAAAAGTACAGAATTAAGCAATTGCCATGTTCGCGGCAATCAATTATCGCTTCGCCCAGTCAACGAAAAGAGGCAGCCATGTTCGATCTCGAATCGCTCTCCCTGAAAGAACTCAAGCAACTGCAAAAGGATGTCACCGCAGCCATCGACAATTTCAAGGACAGGGAACGCCAAAAGGCAATCGCCGAAGTCGAGGCCTTCGCGCGCGAGCGCGGCCTAAGCCCGACAGACCTGAAGGCGCTGCTGGGCCGCAGCCGCAAGGGTCTGCCTGCGAAATACGCCAACCCGGCCGACCCCACACAGACCTGGTCGGGGCGTGGTCGCCGGCCGCGCTGGGTTGAAGCGGCGCTGGCTGACGGCAAGTCGCTGGACGACCTGAAGATCTGAAACGGCGCGTGGCGGTAGCCATGCAGCCGTTACTCTCGCATGCGGTGGCGGTCTGGAATTTGGCCGGCGAGCGGCATCTTGGGCTGATCGCCGCCGGCGTGGCCTTTTTCGCCATGCTGGCCATCTTTCCCGCCATCGCCGCGCTCATCGCGCTGGCCGGGCTGTGGCTCTCGCCCGAGTTGGTACCCGAGTTGATGGAAACCACCTCGGAGCTGCTGCCCGACGAGGCCTATGATCTCGTCTTCCAGCAGGCCGAGCGGCTGGCCGGCGCCGCCACCGGCACGCTGGGGCTGACCTCGGTGCTGTCGCTCGTGATGGCGCTGTGGTGGGCGCGGCTGGGCACCGGCGCGCTGGCCGACGGGCTGACCGCCATCTATGGCGGCAAACCGCGCGGCGGGGTTCAGGGCACCTTCGTGGCGCTTTGGCTGACCCTGCTGATGATTGCGGTCGGGCTGATTGCCATTGTCGCCATGCTGGTGGTGCCGGCAGTAATGGCCGGGGTCGGCTGGTTCATCGGCCATGACGGCACGCTCTATCTTGTCGCCGAGGCGCTGCGCTGGGGGGTCTCGCTGGGGGCGCTGGTGGCCGGGCTGGGGCTGTTCTATCGCTACGGGCCGCACCGCCCCGCCATCCGCCGCAGCCACTTCCTGTCGCCGGGGCTGTTCCTGGCCATCGCGCTGTGGTCGGCGGCCTCGCTGGGTTTCACGCTCTATATGGCCAATTTCGGCAATTACGACGAGATCTACGGCTCGATCGGCGCCGGCATCGTGCTCATGCTTTGGTTCTACTTCTCGGCCTATTCGGTGTTGATCGGCGGCGCGTTGAATTTCTACCTCGAGCAGGGTCGCAGCCGCGGATAAGGCCGATTGCGCCTTTTCGTCTGAGAGGCGCGGATGGGGAAAGCGTTCGGGTATCCGAACCAAAGCGTGAATATCGCTTTAACCAATTAATCCAGCGCCGGAAAGAACCGCCCCGAAGGCGACGGCGTGAAGATCTCGACGCCATCGGCGCTCACCCCCACCGAATGCTCGAACTGCGCCGAAAGCGCCCGGTCGCGGGTGATCGCCGTCCAGTCATCGGCCAGTACCCTGGTTTCGGCCCGGCCCAGATTGACCATCGGCTCGATGGTGAAGAACATGCCCTCTTCCAGCATCGCCTCGCGTCCGGGCCGGCCGTAATGCAGCACATTTGGCGGGGCGTGAAACACCCGCCCCAACCCGTGACCGCAGAAATCGCGCACCACCGACATGCGCTGCGCCTCGACATAAGACTGAATCGCATGGCCGATATCGCCGAAGGTGTTGCCGGGCTTCACCGCCTCGATCCCCTTCATCAGCGCATCATGCGTCACCCTGATCAGCCGAGCCGCATAGGGTTTGGGCTTGCCCGCGACATACATGCGCGAGGTGTCGCCAAACCAGCCATCGACAATCACGGTGACATCGATGTTGAGAATGTCGCCATCGACAAGCACATCATCGCCGCGCCCGGCCTTTTCATGCTTGCTGGGCGGGATGGGGCTGCCGGGAATGCCGTGGCAGACCACATGATTGACGCTGATGCAGCTGGCATGCTGATAGCCGCGATAGCCGATGGTGGCCGATTTCGCGCCATGCGCCTCGACCATCGCGGTGATCAGCCGGTCGATCTCGCCGGTCGACTGGCCGGGAAAGACGTGTTCGGCGATATCGTCAAGGATCTGCGCCGCCACCCGGCCCGCGCGGTTCATGCCGGCGAAATCCTCGCGCGCGTGGATGCGGATGCCCTCGCGGGTGATCCTGCCGCCCTTGCTGTAGCCCTTCTCGAACACTCTTGCCCTTTCCTGCATTTCAGCCCCTAGATAACGCCGCGCCCGGGTGAATGCCAGAGCATCGCGGCAATTGGAATGCGCCGCGCGGGCTGCTAGGTATCGCGCAGTCACCTCTCCTTGCAAAGGCCTGACCATGACCAACCCCACCGCCGCGATGCTGGTGATCGGCGATGAAATCCTTTCCGGGCGCACGCGCGATTCCAACCTGCACCATCTGGCGAAAGAGCTGACCGCGCATGGCATAAGGCTGGCCGAGGCGCGCATCGTGGCCGATGATCACGCCGCCATCGTCTCTGCGCTGAACGATCTGCGCGCGCGCTTCGATCATGTATTCACCTCGGGCGGGATCGGCCCCACCCATGACGACATCACCGCCGATGCCGTGGCCGAGGCACTGGGCGCCGAGATCGGCATCCGCGACGATGCCCGCGCGCTGCTTCAAACCCATTACCAGCGCACCGGGCTGGAGCTGAACGCGGCACGGCTGCGCATGGCGCGCATCCCGCAAGGTGCTTCGCTGATCGACAACCCCATCTCTGCCGCGCCCGGCTTCAGCATCGGCAATGTGCATGTCATGGCCGGGGTGCCGGCAATCTTTCAGGCGATGCTGGCCTCGGTGCTGCCGGGGTTGGCCGGGGGCGATGCAATGCTCAGCCAGTCAGTCGATGTGCATCGCGGCGAGGGCGAAATTGCCGGGCCGCTGGGCGAGCTGGCCGCGCGCTACCCCGATCTGGGTTTCGGCTCCTACCCGTGGATACGCGACGGCGTTCATGGCACGCAGATCGTGGTGCGCGGCACCGATGCCGCGCGGCTCGACGGGGCGATGGTCAAGCTGATGGCGATGCTGGAGCCCGGCAAATGAGCGCCCAGGCGGCGGCGGCGCTGCCGCCCGCCGCGCTTCATGCCGCGCTCGAGGCCAGCTGGCCCGCCGCCGCGCGCCATCGCTGCGGCCCCTTCACCCTGCGCGAGGGCGCCGGCGGCGGCAAGCGTGTCAGCGCCGCCACGCTCGACAATGGCAGCGCCGTCGACGGTGCCGCCATTGCCCACGCCGAGGCAATGATGCGCGGCCTGGGCCAGCCGCCGCTGTTCATGATCCGCGCCGCCGGCGCCGCGCCGGGCGATGTCGGGCTCGATGCCGCGCTGGCCGCGCGGGGCTACGAAATGGTTGACCCAACCCTGTTCTTTGCCGCCCCGGTTCAGGCCATCGCGAGGGCACCGGGGCCGATGTCGCTTTTCGGGTTGTGGCCGCCGCTGGCCGTGCAGTGCCAGCTTTGGCAGGAGGCCGGCATCGGCCCCGCGCGCCAGGCGGTAATGGCGCGCACCTGCACCCCGCGCCGCGCCTTCATCGCCCGACACAGCAACCGCGCCGCCGGCGTGGCCTTTTGCGCCATCGATACCGAAACCGGCATCGCCATGCTGCACGCACTCGAAGTCGAGCCTGGCTTTCGCCGCAAGGGCGTGGCCCGCGACATGGTGCAGGGTATCGCCCAATGGGCCGAAGGGGCGGGCGCGGCGCATTTCGGCCTTGCCGTGACCGAGCGCAACATCGCCGCGCGCGCGCTCTATGCCGGGCTGGGCATGGCAGAGGCCGGGCGCTATCATTACCGCCAACTGCTTGATCCGCCACAGGAGTCCCCATGACCGAGAACCGCATCACCGCGCTCGACCTGCCGCCGGCCGACCCGCTGCCCGAGGCCACTTCGCGCTATTTCGACATCTGCCGCGAGAAGCTTGGCATGGTGCCCAATGTGCTGGCCGCCTATGCCTTCGACACCAGCAAGCTCGACGCTTTCACCGCGATGTATAACGATCTGATGCTGGCGCCCTCGGGGCTGTCGAAGCTGGAGCGCGAGATGATTGCGGTGGTGGTCTCGTCGATCAACCGCTGCTGGTATTGCCAGGTGGCTCATGGCGCGGCGGTGCGCCAGATTTCGGGCGATCCCGCGCTTGGCGAGGCGATGGTGATGAACTGGCGCGCCGCGAAGCTGGATGCGCGGCAATGGGCGATGCTGACCTTTGCCGAAAAGATCACCCGCGCCAGCGCCGAGATTGTTGAAGCCGACCGCCAGGCGCTGCGCGAGCAGGGATTCACCGACCGCGATATCTGGGACATCGCGGCGGTGGCGGGGTTTTTCAACATGTCGAACCGCGTTGCCTCGGCGGTGGGGATGGAGCCCAACCCCGAATACCACACCCAGGCGCGCTGGGGGCCGCCTGCAGGGGGCAATCATACCGTTGCCGGATAACATGATTGGCTGCGGCGCGTGTATCGAGGGCTTTCCAGCAACCCGCCAAGCGATCAACCGAATCCGGTATCTATCCAGATTCGGCTGGTTGCATCGGTTGATGCACGGGCGAGAGAACCGATTTTGTGTCCAATCCGATCGAGCGGATCTTTTTCAGATATCACCGAAATCGCCGCCCCGCCCGTGCCCGGCGGCAAAGCGCGCCGCGCCGCGCACGCCCTCTTTCAGCACCATGCCTGCGCTGGCCCATTCGCGCCTGAGCCTCGCGGCAAGTTCGGCCGGGGCCGGCCGGGCGGAAAGGTGATCGGCGCGCAGGCAGCCCTGCGGAAAGCGCGTCAGGCTTTCGGCCAGTGCCAGCGCCGCCTCCGGCGCCTGACCCTCGCCCACCACGCGATCGGCCAGCCCCATGGCCAGCGCCTCGGGCGCGGGCACGGCGCGGCCCGTCAGGATAAGGTCATTGGCACGCCCCTGCCCCACCACCATCGGCAGGCGCACCGTGCCGCCATCGATCAGCGGCACCCCCCAGCGGCGGCAGAAGACACCGAATTGCGCGCTCTCGCCCATCACCCGCATGTCGCACCACAGCGCCAGCTCCATGCCGCCGGCCACCGCCGGCCCCTCGATGGCCGCGATCACCGGCTTTGACAGCATCAGCCGCGCCGGCCCCATCGGCGAGGGCAGGGGCTGCGCCGCCGGGTCGGACCAGCCGGCGGGGATATCCAGCCCGCCGATCCATTCCGCCCCCTCGCCGCCGGCTGCCGCCTTGAGATCGAAGCCCGCGCAATAGGCGCCGCCGGCGCCGGTGAGCACGGCGACATCGACCTCGGGATTGGCCTCGAATTCAAGCATGGCATCGAAAAGCGCGCGCGCCAGGGCCGGGTTGACGGCGTTGCGCGCCTGTGGGCGGTTCAGCGTTAGCAGCCGCACGCGGCCATGGGTTTCGATCTGCAGCAAGTCAGATCTCCTCGACCTCAAGCACACCATCAATGGCGCGCAGGGTGGCGCGCATGACCGGCGTGGCGGGCAGCTTTTCACCGGCGTCGATCTCGATCTCGCCGCCGGTTTCCGGATCGGGCAGGCAGATCACCAGCGGGCCCACCGCCCGCGCAGCACCCGGCCCATTGGCAGCGGCGCGCGCCTCGGGCAGCGCCCGGGCCATTTCCTCCACCGCGCGCGCATCGGCCAGGCGCACGCGCAGCCCGGCGGCGCCGGCATCGGCGACCACCGCATCGATGGGCTGCACCCCGCGCGCCAGCAGCTTCAGCGTGTCGGCCTCCATCGCCGCCTCGACGCTCAGCACCACGGCACTGCCCGGCTCGAGATACGCGCGCGCGGCCTCCAGCACATCGGAAAACACCGTCACCTCGTAAAGCCCGGTCGGATCGGACAGCTCGACAAAGGCAAAGCGGTTGCCGCGCGCCGATTTCTTCTCCTTGCGCGTGGCAACCGAGCCCGCCATGCGCGCCACCACCGGGCCGGCCTCGGCGCGCGCGGCGACCTCGTCGAGGGTGAGCACCTGTTTGCGCCTGAGCGCGCGCGCGTAATCATCAAGCGGATGGCCCGACAGGTAGAACCCCACCGCCTGATGCTCGCCGGCCAGCCGCTCCATCGGCAGCCAGTCGGCACCCTTGGGCAGGCGCGGCGGCGGCAGATCATCGCCGCCGGCGCCAAACAGCGAGGACTGCCCCGAGGCCGCCTGCTCATGCGTTGCCGCCGACCAGGCGATCAACATCTCCAGCCCTTCGAACACACGCTTGCGGTTGCCATCGAGCGCATCAAAGGCCCCGGCGCGGGCCAGCATTTCAAGCGGGCGCTTGCCGATGCGCCGCATATCCACCCGGCGCGCGAAATCGAACAGATCGGCAAAGGGCTGATCGCCACGCGCGGCCACGATCAGCTTCATCGCCTCGACACCCACATTCTTGAGCGCCCCCAGCGCATAGACCAAAGCGCCATCACCCACACTGAACATGGCCTGCGAGCGGTTCACACAAGGCGGGATCACTTCGATACCCAGCCGGTCAACCTCGCGCTTGTAGACGTTCAGCTTGTCGGTGAGATGGATATCGCAATTCATCACCGCAGCCATGAACTCGACCGGGTAATTGGCCTTGAGATACGCGGTCTGGTAGCTGACCACGGCATAGGCGGCGGCGTGCGACTTGTTGAAGCCGTAATTGGCGAATTTCTCCAGCAGGTCGAAAACCTCGCCCGCCTTCTTTTCATCAACCCCGTTTTCCAGCGCGCCCTTGATGAATTTCGGGCGCTCCTTGGCCATCTCCTCGGCGATCTTCTTGCCCATCGCGCGGCGCAACAGATCGGCCTGGCCAAGCGAGTAACCCGCCATCTCCTGCGCGATCTGCATCACCTGTTCCTGATAGACGATGATGCCCTGCGTCTCTTCAAGGATGTGATCGATCAGCGGATGGATCGATTCGCGCTCGCGCAGGCCGTTCTTGACCTCGCAATATTGCGGGATGTTCTCCATCGGGCCGGGGCGATAAAGCGCCACCAGCGCCACGATATCCTCGATGCAGGTGGGCTTCATGCGCCGCAGTGCATCCATCATCCCGGTGCTTTCCACCTGGAACACGGCCACGGTGCGGGCGCTGGCGTACAGCTCATAGGTCTTTTCGTCATCAAGCGGGATTCGCTCGATATCCAGCGCCACGCCGCGCAGCTTCAGCAGGTCGATGGCATTCTGAATCACTGTCAGCGTCTTGAGGCCCAGGAAGTCGAACTTCACCAGCCCGGCGGCCTCGACCCATTTCATGTTGAACTGGGTGGCGGGCATGTCCGAGCGCAGATCGCGGTAAAGCGGCACCAGCTCGTCAAGCGGGCGGTCGCCGATCACCACGCCCGCCGCATGGGTCGAGGCATTGCGCAACAGCCCCTCGATCTTCTGCGCGTAATCAAGAAGCCGCGCCACCACCTCCTCGGCCTCGGCCGCCTCGCGCAGGCGCGGCTCCTCGGCCAGCGCCTTGGTAACCGATACCGGCTTCACCCCCTCGACCGGGATCATCTTGGAAAGCTTGTCCACCTGCCCATAGGGCAGCTGCAAAACCCGGCCCACATCGCGCACTGCCGCCTTGGAAAGCAGCGCGCCGAAGGTGATGATCTGGCCCACCTTCTCGCGCCCGTATTTCTGCTGGACGTACTGAATCACCTCCTCGCGCCGGTCCATGCAGAAATCGATATCGAAATCGGGCATCGACACGCGCTCGGGGTTGAGGAACCGCTCGAAAAGCAGGGAATAGCGCAGCGGGTCCAGATCGGTGATGGTCAGCGCATAGGCCACCAGCGAGCCCGCGCCCGAGCCGCGACCGGGGCCCACCGGGATATCCTGTTCCTTGGCCCATTTGATGAAATCGGCGACGATCAGGAAATAGCCGGGAAAGCCCATCTGCTCGATGATGCCCAGCTCGAAATCCAGCCGCTTCTCATATTCCTCCACCGGCGCGGCATGGGGGATGACCTCCAGCCGCGCGGCCAGCCCCTCGCGCGCCTGCCGGCGCAATTCCTGCACCTCGTCCTCGGCGAAACGCGGCAGGATCGGCGCGCGCTTTTTCGGGCGAAAGGCGCAGCGCCGCGCGATCTCGACGGTGTTTTCCAGCGCCTCGGGCAGATCGGCAAAGAGCGCGGCCATCTCGGCCTCGGTCTTGAAATGGTGCTGCGGCGTTACTCGCCGGCGCGGCTCGGCCTGATCAAGATAGGCCCCCTCGCCGATGCACAGAAGCGCATCATGCGCCTCGTACAGATCGGGGGCGGGGAAATGCACGTCATTGGTGGCCACCAGCGGCAGGTCCAGCGCATAGGCGGTCTCGACGAACCAGCGCTCGCTCTGCGTGTCCTCGTCCGCAACGGCGCCATCCTCGCCCTTGTGGCGCTGCAACTCGACATAAAGCCGCCCCTCAAACACCCGCGCCAACTCGCCAAGCAGCGCCTCGGCGCGCGCCGCTTGCCCTTCGCGCACCAACCGGCCCAGCACACCCCCGGCGCCGCCGGTGAGGCAGATCAGACCATCGCCATGCTGTGCCAGCTCCTGCAGGGTGACATGCCAGGGCGCGTTATCGCGGCGCATATACAGGCAGGAATTGAGCTTCATCAGGTTCAGATAACCCGCCTCCGACTGCGCCAGCAGCACCAGCGGCGCGGGCGGGCGGGGCTTGTCGCCGGGGCGCTCGGCTTGCAGCATCACATCGAACTGGCAGCCGATAATCGGCTGAATGCCCGCCCCCGCCGCCAGCGTCGAAAACTCCAGCGCGGCGAACAGGTTGTTGCTGTCGGTCACCGCCACCGCCGGCATCCGGTGCTTTTCGCACAGCGCGATCAGCTTCTTCAGCGGCAGCGCCCCCTCAAGCAGGGAATATTCGGTATGGGTGCGCAGATGGATGAATTTCGGCTCGCTCATGGCGCCCATGATGGCCGCGCCGGCAATCAGGCGCAAGCGCGCACCGGGGATTTTCAGCCAATCCGACAAACAGCTTTTTGCGCTGGCGAAAAGTTACGGCTTGCCAGTGCCGCCGCGCCCGGTGTTGACTGGGCAAAGCAAGGGCCGGGCCGCCTTACGCCGCATCGGGCAGCCCATCGCGAACGGCCTCAAACGCGCGTAACGCGGCGGAATTATGAAACCATGAGCGAAATCGCGTTTCTGCTCAACGGAACGCCCATGCGTCTGGCCGATCAGCCCGCCACGCGCAGCCTGCTCGACTGGCTGCGCGAGGAACGCCGCCTTGCCGGCGCCAAGGAAGGGTGCAACGAGGGCGATTGCGGCGCCTGTACCGTAATGGTCAGCGACAGCCGCGGCACCCATGCGCTCAATGCATGCATCCTGTTCCTGCCACAGCTTCACGGCAAGGCGGTGCGCACAGTCGAGGGGCTTGGCGACCCCGATGGCACGCTCCACCCCGTCCAGCAGGCGATGATCGATCAGCACGCCAGCCAGTGCGGCTTCTGCACACCCGGCTTCGTCGCCGCGATGGCGGTCAACCACCTCAATGGCGAAAGCGACCACGACACCGCGCTGGCGGGCAATCTGTGCCGCTGCACTGGCTATGCCCCCATCATCCGCGCCGCCGAGGCCGCCGCCTGCCACCCCGTCCCGCAATGGCTCCGCCAGGCCACCGACCCGGCCATTTTCTGTCCGAAAATATCCCGGGGGGAGTCGCGCGCCAGCGTGACGGGGGGCAGCGCCCCCCCGCCTTTCATCCCGAAATCATCAGACGATCTGGCGCAGTGGTTCGCCGAAAACCCGCAGGCCACGCTCATCGCCGGCGCCACCGATGTCGGGCTCTGGGTCACGAAACAACTGCGCGAACCCGCGCCTTTGGCCTTCATCGCCGGGCTCGACGATCTGCGCGGCGTCACCCTCACCGACAGCGAAATCCGCATCGGCGCCACGACCACCCTCGCCGATCTGCACAAGGCCATCGCGCCGCACCACCCTTCCTTCGCCGAACTCATCCGCCGCTTCGGCTCGGCGCAGGTGCGCGCCGCCGCCACTATCGGTGGCAACATCGCCAATGGCTCACCCATCGGCGACACCCCGCCGGCGCTGATCGCGCTGGGTGCCATGCTGCATCTGCGCCGGGGCGATGCGCGCCGCGCCATCGCGCTTGAGGATTTCTTCATCGAATACGGAAAGCAGGACCGCGCGCCGGGTGAATTCGTCGAGGCGGTCAGCTTTCCGCGCCAGCAAGACCGGCTGCGCTGCTACAAGATATCCAAACGCTTCGATCAGGACATCTCGGCGCTTTGCGGCTGTTTCAACATCTCTGTCGAGAATGGCACCGTTTCCGACGCCCGCATCGCCTTTGGCGGCATGGCCGGCACTCCCAAACGCGCGCTGGCAGTCGAGCTGGAACTCATCGGCAACTCCTGGACGATCGAGACCGCCGAGGCCGCGCTGCCCGCCTTTGACGAAGATTTCCAGCCCATCGACGACATGCGCGCCTCAGCAAGCTACCGGCTGGAAACCGCGCGCAACCTTCTGCTGCGGTATTTCCATGAAGATCAGGGCACGCCGGTCAATGTGCTGGAGGTGGCGCCATGAGCGTGCACAAGCCCCTGCCCCATGATTCCGCGCGCCTGCATGTCACCGGCCAGGCGCGTTATGTCGATGACATTCCCGTGCCCGCCGGCACCCTGCATCTGGCCTTCGGCCTTGCCACCGTCTCACATGGCCGCATCACCGCGATGGACCTTGCCGCCGTGCGCGCCGCGCCGGGCGTGGTGGCGGTGCTGAGTGCCGAGGATGTGGGCGATGCCGATTGCTCGCCCTCGGCACATGACGAGCCGCTCCTGGCGCAAGGCGTGGTGCATTATGCCGGCCAGCCGGTGTTTCTGGTGGTGGCCGAAAGCCATCTGGCTGCGCGCAAGGCGGCGCGGCTGGGGCAGGTCAGCTATCAGGAATTGCCCGCCATATTGAGCGTCGAGGATGCGCTTGCCGCCGACAGCCGCTTCGAGGACGGCCCGCGCATCTGGGCCCGCGGCGAGCCCGACGCCGCCATCGCCGCCGCGCCGCATGTGATCGAGGGGCGCATCGAGATGGGCGCGCAGGAGCATTTCTATCTCGAAGGCCATGCCGCGCTGGCCCTGCCGCAGGAAGATGGCGACATGGTGATCTGCTGTTCCTCGCAGCACCCCAGCGAGATCCAGCACAAGGTGGCCGAGGCGCTGGGCATTGCCCAGCACGGCGTGCGCGTCGAGGTGCGGCGCATGGGCGGCGGCTTTGGCGGCAAGGAAAGTCAGGGCAACCATCTGGCCGTGGCTTGCGCGCTGGCCGCGCGCGCCACCGGCCGGCCCTGCAAGCTGCGCTATGACCGCGACGATGATTTCCTCATCACCGGCAAGCGCCACGCCTTTCGTATCGATTACCGCGCCGGGGCCGATGAGGCCGGGCGCGTGCTGGGTATCGAGTTCGACCAGTATGCGCTTTGCGGCTGGTCGCAGGATCTGTCGCTGCCGGTGGCCGACCGCGCCATGCTGCATGCCGACAACGCCTATTTCCTGCCTGCCGCGCGCATCGTCAGCCACCGGCTGAAAACCAACACCCAGTCGGCCACCGCCTTTCGTGGCTTTGGCGGGCCGCAGGGCATGCTGGGCATCGAGCGGGTGATGGATCATGTGGCACACAAGCTGAAGCTGGACCCGCTCGCCGTGCGCCGCGCCAATTACTACCGCCCCGCCGAAGCCGCGAAAACCGGCCCCGGCACCGCGCGGCGAGTCACCGGTCCACACAGCCCGCAACCGCCGGCAACGCAAGCGCTGCAGACCACCCCTTTCGGCCAGATCGTCGAGGATTTCATCTTGCATGAACTCACCGACAAGCTGGCCACACAGGCCGATTACGCCGCCCGCCGCGTCGCTATCACCCAGTGGAACCGCGCCAGCCCCGTGCTGAAGAAGGGCATCGCGCTGACGCCGGTGAAATTCGGCATCTCCTTCACGCTGACGCATCTCAACCAGGCCGGGGCGCTGGTGCATGTCTATCTTGATGGCTCGATCCATCTCAACCATGGCGGCACCGAGATGGGGCAGGGGCTGTTCCAGAAGGTGGCGCAGGTGGCGGCGGGGGTGTTCGGCGTGGGGCTGGACGCGGTGAAGATCACCGCCACCGATACGGGCAAGGTGCCCAATACCTCGGCCACGGCGGCCAGTTCGGGCTCTGATCTCAACGGCATGGCGGTAAAAGCGGCGTGCGAGACGATCCGCGCGCGCATCGCCGGGGTGATCGCCGCGCGGCACCAATGCGCCCCGGATGATATCCGTTTCACCGATGGGCAGGTGCGCGCGCCGGGGCAGGATTACAGCTTCGCCGAGGCCGCGACGTTGACATGGCAGGCGCGCGAGAGCCTTTCCGCCACCGGTTTTTACCGCACGCCCAAGCTGGAATGGGACCGCATCAGGGGCCATGGCCGGCCGTTCTTCTATTTCGCCTATGGCGCGGCGGTCAGCGAGGTGGTGATCGACACGCTGTCGGGCGAGCATCGCATCCTGCGCACCGATATCCTGCATGATGCCGGCGCCAGCCTGAACCCGGCGCTGGATATCGGCCAGATCGAGGGCGGCTATGTGCAGGGCGCGGGCTGGCTGACCAGCGAAGAGATCGTCTGGGACGGGCAGGGGCGGCTGCGCACGCATGCGCCCTCGACCTACAAGATCCCGGCCACGGGCGACCGGCCAAGGCTGTTCAACGTTGCGCTTTGGGAAGGCGAGAACCGCGAAGAGACCATACACCGCTCGAAGGCCGTGGGCGAGCCGCCCTTGATGCTGGGTATCTCGGTGCTGATGGCGCTGTCCGAAGCGGTGGCGGCTTGCGGCGATGGCTCGGTCTATCCTGCCCTCGATGCGCCGGCGACGCCCGAGCGGGTGTTGATGGCAGTCAGGCGTCAGCGCGGGGGCGGCGATGCTTGACCGCGCCGCTCTGGCGCGCGCCGTGGCCCGACATGGCGCGGTGGTGCGGGTGGCGATCGCCGCGCACAAGGGCTCTTCCCCGCGCGAGGCAGGGGCGGCGATGCTGGTCTGGGCCGAGGGAACGGGCTTCGGGCAGGAAGGCACCATTGGCGGCGGCGCGCTGGAATGGCAGGCGGCGGAGCGGGCAAGGGGGATGCTGGGAGCAAGCAGAGCAAGCGGGCACGGGCAGGGCCCGACCGCGGAGGGGCGCCGCAAAGCGCCCGCCCAGGGGGGCGGTCGGGCGCTGCCCGTGCCCGCGGCACGGGCGACACAGGAAGAACCGGAAGCCAAAGCAGCTACCCTCACCCAACGCCTGCCGCTAGGCCCCGCGCTTGGCCAGTGCTGCGGCGGCGCGGTAACGCTGGTTCATGAGTTGATCGACGCCGCCGCCCTCGCCGCCATCCCCGAAACCGGCCTGCACGCCCGCCGCATCGAGGGCAGCGCCGATATGCCGCTGGCCATCGCCCGCGCCCTGCGCGATGCGCGCGGGCAGGGCAAGGCGGCCACCATCTGGAAATCCGGCTGGCTGGCCGAGCCCGTCCACCCCCCTGCCCGCCCGCTCTGGGTATGGGGCGCAGGGCATGTGGGCCGCGCCATCGTGGCCACCATCGCGCCGCTGCCCGATTTCGCCATCACCTGGCTTGATACCGGCCCCAGCCGCTTCCCCCAAGCCATCCCCCAAGGCGTGACCCTGCAACACGCCCCCAACCCCGCCGATCTGGTGACGCAGGCCCCAAGCGATGCCGAGCACCTGATCCTCACCTTCAGCCATGCGCTCGATCTGGAACTCTGCCACCGTCTGCTGGCGCATGGTTTCGCCAGCGCCGGGCTCATTGGCTCGAAATCCAAGGCTGCCCGCTTTCGCAGCCGCTTGCGCGCGCTGGGCCACTCTCCTGCCCAAATCGCGCGCATTCGCTGCCCCATTGGTGACCCGGCGCTGGGCAAGCACCCGCAGGCCATTGCGCTGGGCGTGGGCGCCGCGCTACTGAAACAGCCGCAGGCCCATTCCCTGACGGAGAGTGCCGGATGACCACGCCGCTTCTGGCCATCGAGGGCCTGACGAAAAGCTACCCCGGCGTCGTCGCCAATGACGATGTCTCGATGGCCATCGGCGAGGGCGAGATCCACGCGCTGCTGGGCGAGAACGGGGCGGGCAAATCGACGCTGGTGAAGGCCATCTACGGCCTCGTGCGCCCTGATTCCGGGCAGATGCGCTGGCGCGGCGCGCCCTATGCGCCCGCCGCCCCGCATGAAGCCCGCGCCACCGGCGTGGCGATGGTGTTCCAGCATTTCAGCCTGTTCGACGCGCTCGACGTGGCCGAGAACGTGGCGCTGGGCATGGACGACCCGCCGCCCATCCGCCAGCTCGCCGCGCGCATTCGCAAGGTTTCCACCGAATACGGCCTGCCGCTCGATCCGGGCCGGCTGGCGGGCGATCTTTCCGCCGGCGAGCGCCAGCGCGTGGAAATCATCCGCTGCCTGCTGCAGAATCCCGATCTGCTGATCATGGACGAACCCACCTCGGTGCTGACCCCGCAAGAGGTGGAAATTCTCTTCGAGACCCTGCGCAAGCTGCGCGAGGAGGGGCGCTCGATCCTCTATATCTCGCACAAGCTCGACGAGATCAGGTCGCTTTGCGAAACCGCCACCATATTGCGGCTGGGCAAGGTGGTGGCCAGCTCCGACCCGCGCGCGATGAGCGCGCGGCAACTGGCCGAGCTGATGGTGGGCACGGCGCTGACCCCGCCCGAACGCGCCGGGCTGGCGCCGGGCGAGGTGCTGCTGGAAGTCACAGGGCTGAGCCACCGCGCCCCTTCCGCCTTTGGCACCAGCCTGAAGGAGATTTCCCTGTCGGTGCGCGCGGGCGAGATCCTGGGCATCGGCGGTGTGGCCGGCAATGGCCAGGACGAGCTTCTGGCCGCGCTTTCGGGTGAATTGCGCAGCAAGCATCAGGCGATCCGCCTGAAGGGGCAGCCGATGGGCCGATACGGCCCCAACACGCGGCGCGCGCTGGGGCTGTTATGCGCGCCCGAGGAAAGGCTGGGCCACGCCGCCGCGCCGGAAATGAGCCTGACCGAGAACACGCTTCTGACCGCCGCCTGGCGCGAAAAACTGGTCAGGCGCGGCTTCATCGACTGGAAACGCGCGCAGGGCTTTGCCGAGAAGATCATCTCGCGCTTCGATGTGCGCACGCCGGGGCCGCATGTGGCGGCGCGGGCGCTTTCGGGCGGCAATCTGCAGAAATTCGTCATCGGCCGCGAGATCATTCAGCGCCCCGAGGTGCTGATCGTCAACCAGCCCACCTGGGGCGTCGATGCTGCCGCTGCCGCCGCCATCCGCCAGGCGCTGATGGACCTGGCGCAGGGCGGCGCGGCGGTGGTGGTGATAAGCCAGGATCTGGATGAGCTGCTGGAAATCGCCGACCGCTTCTGCGCGCTCAATGGCGGGCGGCTGAGCGCGCCGCGCCCGGTGGCGGGGCTGACGATGGAAGAGGTGGGGCTGATGCTGGGCGGCGCCGGCGACATGGAAGTGGCCGGCGAGGCAACCGCCGGCGCGGCGGAAGGGGCGGCCCATGCTGAGACTTGAGAAGCGCCCGCAGCCCTCGCGCGCCTGGATCTGGGCCACGCCACTGCTGGCCGTGGCACTCACCATGATTGCCGGCGGCGTGCTGTTCGCGCTTCTGGGCAAGGACCCGCTCGCGGCAATCCGCATGATCTTCTGGGACCCGCTCTTCAGCCCGCAATACGCCTCGTATTCGCGCCCGCAGTTGCTGGTCAAGGCCGCGCCGCTGATCCTGATCGCGGTGGGGCTGGCGATCGGCTTTCGCGCCAATATCTGGAATATCGGCGCCGAGGGGCAATACATCATCGGCGCGCTGTTCGCGGCCTCGGTGGCGTTGATCTTCTTTCCCTCGGGGCCGGCGGATGTGCGGATTTTCGGGCGGGTGCTGTTCAGCTATGACGTGGCGCCGGCGCGCTGGTGGCTGTTTCCGGCGATGATCCTGGCCGGTGCGCTGGGCGGGCTTTTGTGGGGGCTGATCCCCGCCATCCTCAAGACGCGCTTCAACACCAACGAGATCCTGGTCTCGCTTCTGTTGGTCTATGTGGCGGAAAAGCTGCTGGCGGCGGCGGCGGTGAGCTGGCTGCGCAACCCCACAGGGGCGGGCTTTCCCGGCTCGCGCAACCTGTCGCAGTTTGCCGAAGCCGCCAACCACGAGTTGATCGCCAATACCGGCATGCATTGGGGGGTGGTGGCGGCCTTCATCGCGGTGATCTTCGGCTATGTGCTGCTGCAACGCCACATGCTGGGCTTTCATGTGCGCCTTGCCGGGCAGGCGCCGCGCGCGGCGCGCTTTGCCGGGGTGGCGCCGGCGCGGCTGGTGCTGTTCTGCCTGGGCATTTCGGGGCTGCTGGCCGGGCTGGCCGGCATGTTCGAGGTTGCCGGCCCGGCGCGCATGATCTCGATCGATTTCAACACCGGCTACGGCTTCACCGCCATCATCGTGGCCTTTCTGGGCCGGCTGCACCCGGTGGGTATTGTGCTGGCGGGGCTGTTGATGGCGCTCACCTATATCGGCGGCGAGCTGGCGCAGTTCAGGCTGGGCCTGCCCTCGGCGGCGATCCAGGTGTTCCAGGGGATGCTGCTGTTCTTCCTTCTGGCGCTCGACATGCTGTCGAATTACCGCATTCGCCTTGCATGGAAGGAGGCCGCGCCATGATGGATCTTTCCTCGATCAACCCGGTGGTGCTGGCCGCCGCGCTGATGGTTGCCGCCACGCCGATCCTGCTGGCCGCCATCGGCGAACTGGTGGTGGAAAAGGCCGGGGTGCTGAATCTGGGAGTCGAGGGCATGATGATCACCGGCGCGGTCACCGGCTTTGCCGTCGCGGTGACCACCGGCAACGCCTATATCGGCATGGTGGCCGCGGTGCTTGGTGGTGCCGCGCTGGCGCTGGTCTTTGCGCTGCTCACCCAGTATCTGATGTCCAATCAGGTGGCGACCGGGCTGGCGCTCACCCTGTTCGGGCTGGGGCTTTCGGCGCTGATCGGGCAGGGCTATGTCGGTATCTCGCCACCACGCACGCCAAAGATCGATTTCGGCTGGCTGAGCGAGATACCCGTCCTGGGGCCCGTCCTTTTCCGCCATGACCCGCTGGTCTATGTCTCCATCTTCATCGTTGCGGCCGTGTGGTGGTTCCTGCGCCATTCACGCGCCGGGCGCATCCTGCGCGCGGTGGGCGAGAACCACGACGCCGCGCATGCGCTGGGCTACCGGGTGCGCGCGGTGCGGGTGGCGGCCATCGCATTCGGCGGCGCCTGCGCCGGGCTGGGCGGGGCCTATCTGAGCCTCATTCGCGTGCCGCAATGGACCGAGGGCATGACAGCCGGCGCCGGCTGGATCGCGCTGGCGCTGGTGGTCTTTGCGTCATGGCGGCCGTGGCGTGCGCTCATCGGCGCCTATCTTTTCGGCGGCATCGTGGTATTGCAGCTCAATCTTCAGGCAGCGGGCTGGCGCATACCGGTCGAATACCTTGCCATGTCGCCCTATCTGGTGACTATCCTGGTGCTTGTCATCATGTCATCGGGCCGGGCGCGCCGATCGCTTTCCGCGCCGGGCTCGCTGGGCCGCCCGTTCCACGCCGCCGGCTGATATTGGGCCATTTTCCGCGGGCCGCCGGCCCGCATTCAACAGGGGAGTAACGACATGAAACGCAGACAACTTCTTGCCGGCACCGCGTTGGCGCTTGGGCTGGCCAGCGCGCTGGGCACCGTGGCGCTGGCCGATGATCCGCTTCAGGTGGGCTTCATCTATATCGGCCCGGTCGGCGATCACGGCTGGACCTATACCCATGACCAGGCCCGCCTTGCGGTCGAAGAGCATTTCGGCGACGCGGTCAGCACCACCTATGTGGAAAGCGTGCCCTACGGCGCCGATGCCGAGCGGGTGATGTCGCAGATGATCCTTTCGGGCGTGGACATGGTTTTCGCCACCTCCTTCGGCTATGGCCCCGATGTCAACGCCGTTGCCGGGCGCTTTCCCGATGTCGCCTTCGAACACGCCACCGGCTACATTCAGGAACACCCCAATGTCAGCCTCTACAATGCGCGCTTCTATGAAGGCCGCGCGGTTATCGGCCATATCGCCGGGCGCATGACCGAAACCAACACCGTGGGCTATATCGCCTCGTTCCCCATCCCCGAGGTGGTGATGGGCATCAACTCGGCCTATCTGCACGCGCGCGCGGTGAACCCCGATGTCAATTTCCGTGTCGTCTGGGTGTATTCCTGGTATGACCCGGCGCAGGAAGCCGCCGCCGCCGAGGCGCTGATCGAGCAGGGCGCCGATATCCTGATGCAGCACACCGATTCCACCGCGCCGGTCACCGTGGCGCAGGATCGCGGCATCCTCGCCTTCGGGCAGGCATCGGACATGACCGCCTTCGCGCCCGAATCGCACCTGACCGCGATTCTCGATGAGTGGGCACCCTATTACATCGAACGCATCCAGGCCCGGCTCGACGGAACCTGGGAGGCGGGCAATGTCTGGCACGGCATCGGCGACGGCATGGTCGGTTTTGCGCCGCTCAACGAGCGCATCCCGGCGGATGTGCGCGAAGAGGCCGAAGGCATGATCGAGGCCATCGCGGCGGGCGAGTACCACCCCTTCACCGGCCCGATCAACCGCCAGGACGGCACCCCCTGGCTGGAAGAGGGCGAAACCGCGCCCGATGGCGATCTGCTGGGCATGGGTTTCTATGTCGAGGGCATGACCGGCGACGTGCCCAACTGAGCGCTCCCGGCGCATGAGAAACGTCCGGGGCAAGCGATAGGCTTGCCCCGGAAGAACGGATCCGGCTTTGGTTTCCATCGCATCCCGCCGAGCCGGAACCGGCGAAAAACGCGTGTTCAACGGGCCTTTGAAGGCCCGTTTTCGTTTCGTGCTCATTCGAATTCGCTCGACAGCCGATAGATCTCGCATGTCATAGGAGCAAAAACCGGTTTCCACTTTTTCACGACATGCTCTAGAGCAGCCCCACCCGCCGGAGAGGGGAAAGACCATGCGCAGCTACGCCATCGGCGACATTCACGGCCATCTTGACCTGCTTCTCGCCGCGCAGGCGCTGGTCGAGGCCGACCGCGCGCAGGCAGGCGACAGCGATGCCCCGCTGGTCCATATCGGCGATCTGGTCGACCGTGGCCGCGACAGCCGCGCCGTGATCGAGCATCTGATGGCAGGCCAGCGCGAGGGGCGGCCCTGGGTGGTGCTCAAGGGCAATCATGACCGCATGTTCGTGCAGTTCCTTGACGAACCCTCGCGCAACGATCCCGGCCTGCGCCCGATCTTCACCTGGCTGCACCCGCGCATTGGCGGCGCCACCACGCTGGAAGCCTATGGCGTGGCCTCGCCCGCCGAGCGGCCGGTGCGCGCCGTGCATGAAGACGCGCTTGCCCGCGTGCCCGCCGCGCATCGCGACTGGCTGAATGAACTGCCTGCGCATTTCCTGCATGCACAGGCGCTTTTCGTCCATGCCGGCATCCGCCCCGGCGTGAAGCTGGAAAACCAGACTGAAACCGATCTGATCTGGATCAGGCACGACTTTCTCGATCATGGCGCGCCGCATCCCTGGCTGGTGGTGCATGGCCATACCGCGATCGAGGCCCCGCGCCATTACGGCAACCGGGTGAATATCGACAGCAGCGCGGCCTATGGCGGGCCGGTCTCGGCGGTGGTGATCGAGCGCGGCGCGGTCTGGCAGCTGACGCCGTCAGGGCGGCGCGCGCTTACCCCGCCCTGAAAACGCCGCATGCAGCGGCCGGTCGATACGCTTCAACTTGACCGGATCATGCACTAGACTCACATATCAAGGGCCCTTCGCCCAGGAGAAAGCCATGCCGCGCGCACGCCCGGTTGTCGGCATCATCGGCAACAGCTACCTGATCAACGATCAGTACCCCACCCATGCCGGGGGCACCATGAACAGCGAGGCGGTGTCCGAGGTGGCGCTCTGCCTGCCGCTGGTCATCCCCTCCGACCCGCGCTTCGTTTCCGTGGCGGAATTGCTCGAGGTCTGCGACGGCATCCTGCTTACCGGCGGGCGGCCCAATGTTCACCCCGAGGAATATGGCGAGGCCGAAACCCCCGCCCATGGCGCCTTTGACCGCAGCCGCGACGCCATCGCCCTGCCGCTGGTGCGCGCCTGCATCGAACGCGGCCAGCCGATTCTGGGTATCTGCCGCGGCTTTCAGGAAATGAACGTGGCGCTGGGCGGCACGCTTGACCCCGAAATCCGCGATCTGCCCGGGCGCATGAACCACCGCATGCCCCCCGATGGCACGCTGGAAGAGAAATTCGCCCTGCGTCATGTCGTGCGCTTTACCGAGGGCGGCGTGTTTCATCGGCTGATGGGCTCGCCCGAGGTGATGACCAACACCCTGCATGGGCAGGGCATCCGTAGCCCAGGCGCGCGTATCGCCATCGACGGCCACGCCCCCGACGGCACCCCCGAGGCGCTCTATGTGCGCGAGGCACCCGGCTTTGCGATCGGTGTGCAATGGCACCCCGAATGGCGCGCCGCCGCCGACCCGGTCTCGCGCCCGCTGTTCGAGGCCTTCGGGCAAGCGGTGCATGATTTCGCCGCCACGCGCGCCCTGCCGGCACAGGGCGCCGGGCCGCACCGCCGGGCGGGGTGAACCCCGCCATCCCCTGCTCCAGACTCGGTGGCAGCAAGGGGCGCATCCCCGTCATACCATGCTGCTCAAAGCTCAGCCGAATCTGGTATCATTCCAATTCGTGGCGCAGCGGGCGTGAGAGCAGAAGCTGTATAGCCTCGTCCATCCCCACCTCTCCGTGCAGAAAGGCCGACACCATCGCCGTCACCGGCAGCACTTCGCCGGCATCGGCATTGGCCTCGACGATGGCATGCGCAGTCATCACCCCCTCGACGGTCTGCCCGTCCTCGGGCGCGCGCCCGGCGCCCAGCGCCAGCCCGTGGCGGTAGTTGCGCGATTTCTCCGAGGTGCAGGTCAGCACCAGGTCACCAAGGCCCGAAAGCCCCCACAGCGTGGCCGCCTGCGCGCCACGCGCCTCGGCCAGGCGGGCAATCTCGGCAAAACCGCGCGTCATCAGCGCCGCGCGCGCGCTCTCGCCAAGGCCCGCGCCGATGGCAAGGCCGGCGGCGATGGCGATCACGTTCTTCAGCGCTCCACCAAGTTGCGCGCCAAGCGGGTCGTCACTCAGGTAAAGCCGCAGGCAGGGGCCGGCCAGCCCCAGCTGCAGCGTCGCGGCCTCAGGCGCAGCGGTGGCGAGCGTCAGCGCGGTGGGCTTGCCGGCGGCGATATCGGCGGCAAAGCTGGGCCCGGTGAGCACCGCCGTCGTCGCGCCCGGCAGGGCATCGGCAACCACCTGTGCCGGCAACAGCCCGGTGCCGCGCTCGACCCCCTTGCAGCAGACCACCAGCACGCTGCCCGCCAGCGCCCCTGCATGCGCCTCGACCAACCCGCGCAGCGCCTGGGTGGGCACCGTCAGCAGCAGCACCGGCGCCGCCGTGGCGCGGGTGATGTCATCGGAAATGGTTATCGAATCGGGCAGCGCCACGCCTGGAAGGCGGGCGACATTCTCGCGCCTAGCGGCCATGTCGGCGGCCTGTTCGCGATTGCGCGCCCACAGCGCCACCCGCCGCCCGGCCTGCGCCTGGGCGATGGCCAGCGCCGTGCCGAAAGCCCCTGCGCCGATCACCCCGATCTGCTCTGCCGACATCGCCGCTGCCCCCTTTCGGCTTAACAGAGCGGGTATCGGCGCGCCGCTTCGCGCTGTCAAGCTGCCCACCGGCACGGCAGAGCGTGCGCTTCAATTGCGCCGCGCGCGCACCGGCGCTAGAAACACCGGATCGGGCGCGCTTGGGGCGGGCCACGCTCACAACGAGGCCCTGCAATGGTCGATATCGCTACCCGCGTGCATAACCAGAACTGGAAGATCGACCCGATCGTGCGTTCGCTGATCGACACCGATTTCTACAAGCTGCTGATGTGTCAGTCGATCTTTAGAAACCGGCCCGACACGCAGGTCACCTTCAGCCTGATCAACCGCACCAGCTCGATCCGGCTGGCCAAGCTGGTCGATGAGGGAGAATTGCGCGAGCAGCTCGACCATGTGCGCTCGCTCTCGCTCAGCCGCGGTGAAAGCACCTGGATGCGGGGCAACACCTTCTACGGCAAGCGGCAGATGTTTCGCCCCGACTTCATGGAATGGTTCGAGGCGTTGCGGCTACCGCCCTATCACCTGGAAAAGCATGATGGCCAGTACGAGCTGACCTTCGAGGGCGCCTGGCCCGAGGTCATGCTGTGGGAGATCCCGGCGCTGGCCATCCTGATGGAACTGCGCTCGCGCGCAGTGCTCAAGGATATGGGCTATTTCGAACTGCAGGTGCTCTATGCCCGCGCCATGACGCGGGTGTGGGAAAAGGTCGAGCGCCTGCGCCTTCTGCCAGAGTTGAAGCTGGCCGATTTCGGCACCCGCAGGCGGCACAGCTATCTGTGGCAGGACTGGTGCGTGCAGGCGCTAAACGAGGGGCTGGGCGATTCCTTCATCGGCACCTCGAACTGCCGCATCGCCATGCGGCGCGATCTGGAAGCGATCGGCACCAACGCGCATGAACTGCCCATGGTCCAAGCCGCGCTGGCCGAAAGCGACGAGGTGCTGGCAAAGGCCCCTTACCGCGTGCTCGCCGACTGGCAAGAAGAACATGACGGCAATCTGCGCATCATCCTGCCCGATACCTTCGGCAGCGAGGGGTTCTTGCAACATGCGCCCGACTGGCTGGCCGGCTGGACCGGCATCCGCGTCGATTCGGGCGACCCGGCGCGCGGTGCCGAACTGGCCATTCGCTGGTGGCAGGAACGTGGCGAAGATCCGCGCGAGAAGCTGATCATCTTCTCTGACGGGCTGGATGTCGAACGCATCGAGGCGCTGCATGCGCGCTTTCATGGCCGGGTGAAGCTGAGCTTCGGCTGGGGCACGCTCTTGACCAACGATTTTCGCGGGCTCACAAGTGATGACCGCCTCGCCCCCTTCTCGCTGGTGTGCAAGGCGGCGGCGGCGAATGGCCGGCCCACTGTCAAGCTGTCGGACAACCCCAACAAGGCGATGGGCCCGCCCGACGAGATCGAACGCTACAAGCGAGTGTTCGGGCTGGGCGCGCAAGAGGCGCTGCCGGTCGAGGTGTAAGTGCACGGCAGAAGCCGCAGGGCGCGGTTCATCCCGCCAACGTCCACGCCGGTTGCGCGCGCCCTCGCACCGGGCGGCGGCGGGGTGAACCCCGCCCTACCCCGATGCCCCAACCGGCAAAGCCTTCTTCCCCCTTCCACATTGACGCCGCCCCCACCTGCCCCCTACCAAGGCTGCATGGCAAGGGAGGAACCGCGATGGCACCACGCGACAAGGCGCTCGACCTCATCTGCCGGCGCGTTCTGGAAACGCGCGCGGCGGTGGGCCAGGACTGGCCTTATCACGCCGACCCGCAAAGCGGCGAATGGGCCACCACCGACGATGGCGACTGGTGCGGCGGGCACTGGGTGGAATGCCTGCGAATTCTGGGCGTGCTGCAAGGCCGCGACGATCTGATCCGTGAGGCCCGCGCGCGCTGCGAGGGGCTGCGCCCCAAACTGGAACGAGACGACCAGTTTCGTGGCCACCGCTTCTATTACTCCGCCGCGCGCATGTATGATCATACCGGCGAGCTCGCCCTGCGCACGCTGGCGCTGGCGGCGGCTTATGCGGTGCGCTCGATGGCGATGCCGGTGAATGGCGCCATGCCGATCGGCATGCAGGTGCAGGTGAAATCCACCACGCTCGCTTCGCGCTCCATCGTCGCGGTGGATAATGTCCACCCCAATCTGCGGCTCGACTGGTGGGCATGGCACGAAACCGGCGACGATACCTTTCTCAAGGGCGCCATGGCGCATCTCGATGTCACGCTGCGCAATTTCGTTCGCGCCGATGGCTCGACCGTCGAATTCATCGAATACGACCCCGATTCGGGACGCGTGCTGCGCGAGTTCACGCTTCTGGGCGCGCATGACGAAAGCTGCTGGAGCCGCGGCCAGGCATGGGCCATCGCCGGCTTCCTGCGTGGCTGGGAGGAAACCGGCGAGCGGCGCTATCTCGATGCCGCCGAGAAGCTGACCGATTACTGGTTCGCCCGCACCGGCCCCGGCGGGGTGCCACCCTGGGATTTCGACGACACCGCCGCCGAAGCCCCGCTCGATACCTCGGCGGCGGCCATCGTGGTGGAACAACTGGCACGGATGCAGGCCGGCGGCGTGCGCGACGCGGGCGCCGCGGCGCCCTTCCTGGCGCGGCTGGAGCCGATGATCGAGGGGCTTTGCGCGCATCTCACGCCGATGGGTGCGGGCGATGACCGCCCGCCGGGGATGCTGGTCGATGGCTGTTTCAACCAGCCGAAGAATTTCGCCAATCGCAGCGAACTGATCTGGGGCACAGCCTATCTCTTGATGGCGCTGTCCTATCTGGAAACCGGTCGGGTGCCGGCCTGAATGATGAGGGGATGACGATGGGTTTCAGGGCGCTGATGCTGCGGCAGGGCGAGGACGGGCTGGCACAGACCGCTATCGAAAAGATCGAGGAAAGCGCCCTGCCCGAGGGCGATGTCACGGTGGCGGTGGAATATTCCACCGTCAACTACAAGGACGGGCTGTGCCTGTCGTCCAAGGGCGGCGGGCTGGTGCGCGACTACCCGCATGTGGCGGGGATAGATTTTGCCGGCACCGTCACGGCATCGGACGATCCGCGCTATAGCCCCGGCGATGCGGTGGTGCTGACCGGCTGGCGCGTGGGCGAGGTGCATTGGGGCGGCTATGCCGAACGCGCGCGGGTGCGCGGCGAGTGGCTGGTGCCCCTGCCCGAGGGGCTCGATGCCCGCCGCGCCATGGCCGTGGGCACCGCCGGGCTGACCGCCATGCTGGCGATGATGGCGCTGGAAGATCACGGGCTCAAGCCCGGCACCGGGCCGGTCCTGGTGACGGGTGCCGCCGGCGGCGTGGGCTCGGTGGCGGTGTCACTGCTAGCGGCGCTGGGCCATGAAGTGGCGGCGGTGACGGGCCGGCCCGAGGCGGCGGATTACCTGAAGGAACTGGGCGCGGCGCGCATCGTGGCGCGCGAGGAACTCGCCGAGACGGTGAAGCGGCCGCTGGAGGCCGAAACCTGGGCGGGCTGCGTCGATGCCGTGGGCGGGGCGATGCTGGCGCGGGTGCTGGGGCAGATGCGCTACGGCGCCTCGGTCGCAGCGGTGGGGCTGGCCGGCGGCGCGGCGCTGCCGGCAACGGTAATTCCCTTCCTGCTGCGCGCGGTGAACCTTTTGGGCATCGATTCGGTGATGCAGCAGCGAGAGGCCCGAATACGCGCCTGGACGCGCATCGCGCGCGATCTGCCGATGGACGGGCTCGAAGCCATGATCCAGCCCGCAAGGCTGGAAGATGTGCCCCGGCTGGGCAGCGAGATCCTGCAAGGCAAGGTGCGCGGGCGCGTGGTGGTCGATCTGGGCGCATGACGGCGCGACCATCGCGCAAACCGTAGGGGGCGAGGTTCACGCCGCCCTACGGTTTTCCGCCACGGCGCTCAGTCCTCTGCCGCCTCGAGCCGCGAGAGTATCGCCCCCAGCCGCGGTAGCGCTCGCGCCGCGGGCTGGCCCAGCGACAGCATCACAAGCGCCAGATGGCCGCCATTCTCGCCCGGCTGCGGCGATACCAGGATGATGGCGTGCCCTTCGCCATCGTCGCCGTCGAACGCCACGCGATGCGCCTCGAACCGCGCCGCCAGCGCCTCGTCATCGAGGCTCAACGCACGGATATCGGCATCGGGCGGCAACTCGTCGCGCCAGATATCGGCGCGCTCGATTCGGTCGGTAAAGACCGACATGAACCAGTCATCGGGCAGCGCGACATCCTGCGCGGCAAAGCCGGCATCACCCGGATAGGAGTGCCATTCAAAACGCGCAGGCAGGGTGACGGACAGGCCCAGCGCCTCGCGGCGCACCCAGCCCTCGCCGGCGGGCGGGTCCACGGCAACCGCCCCCAGCCCCTCGGCCAGATCGTCGGCGCAGGGCTGCACGGCGGCAGGCAACTCCAGCGTGACCAGCGCCGACAGCGCCGCCAGATGCGAGTCGCTGCGCAGGCTCTCGATATCCCCGGCGCCGCGCGCAACCACCACCACCGGCCGCGCATAGGCGCCGATGCAGGTGTTGAGCTGCACCACCAGCCGCGTGCCGTCCAGCACCCGGCCCAACCCCAGGATATGGTTGCGTTCATTGCCCCGGCCCCTGAAGAAGCGCGCCGGATGACCGGCGAACTCGCCCGCCCAGCTTTCCACCCGCTCGCCATCGGCAAAGAGCGGGAATTCAGGCACGCCCAGCGCCAGCAGTGTCTCGTTGGGATCGACGGTCACGGAAAGCGCGCGCCCGCCGCCGGCCTGCGTGTAGGCGGTTAGCGTGTGCCCGTATTCCAGCGCCTGGCTCCAGCCCTCGGGCAGGCGCATGCGCACGCGCAGCGCGACATCGTCGATATCGAGCACTTCATCGACAATGCTGCCAGCGTTTTCGCGATCTTCGGCGGCAGCCGGCAGGGAAAAACCGGGGGCAAGGGCAAGGCAAAAGGCAACAAGGCAAGGCAATCTGAAAGGCATCGGCATCTCCGGTGGCGCGTGACAGGCGCGGCGGATGCTACAGCCATTCGGCGCAAAGCTCAAAGCCCGTTGAACGGCAAGTACGGGGCAACGGCTTCATACGAAATCCGGTTGATCGCTTCGTTCAGGTCAGCTGTTTAACCCGCCCGTGCGCCAGCCGATGTTACCTGCCGGCTATGGCATCACAGCCCGGCCTCTTCCAGCCCCTCGGGCCGACCGACGATGACGAAATGCAGCGCCTCGGGGTCGGCCAGCCGGGCGGCGACGCGGTGGATATCCTCCAGCGTCACCGCGCGCACCAGATCGTTGCGCCGGTTGACGTAGTCGATATCGAAGCCCTGCAGCTGCATCGAGGCCAGAATCCGCGCGATCGAGGCGTTGCCCTCAAAGCGCAGCGGGTAGGCGCCGGTCAGATAGGTCTGCGCCGATTCCAGCTCTTCGGCACTGACGCCGCCGCCGGCCAGCCAGGCCCATTCCTCGCGCAGAAGCGCCACCACCTCGCCGGCGCGGGCATTGTCGGTCGATACCCTGCCCTGGAAGACGTCGCCAAAGGCGTTGCTGGCCAGCCAGCTGCCGGCGCCATAGGTCAGCCCGCGGCGCTCGCGCAATTCGCGCATCAGTCGCGTGCCGAAGCGGCCGCTGCCGAAAAGGTCATTCATCACGAAGGCGGTGATGAAATCGGGGTCTTCACGATGGATACCGGCATGGCCGAACAGGATGAGCGATTGCGGGCCGGGGTGATCGATCACGGTGATGCCCGGCTCGGCGGCGAATTCGGCGTATTCAGGCAGCGTGCCGCCCTCGGCGGGCAGATCGCCCAGCAGGTCATCGAGCAGCGCGCCCAGCTCTTCGGTGGTGATGTCGCCGGCGGCGCCGATATGCAGCCGGTCGCGCGCCAGCGCGGTACGATGCGCTGCCTCAATATCGTCGCGGGTAAGCGCCGCCACGCTTTCCGGCGTGCCATCGACGGGCCTTGCATAGGGATGGTCAGCAAAGGCGCGCGCGTCGAATTCGCTTGTGGCGATGCGCATGGGGTTGCGCGCATCGCGCTCCAGCGCGGCAAGCTGGCGCGCGCGCTCGCGCTGCAGCGCGCTCTCGTCGAAGCGCGGCTCCATCAGCGCGCTGCGCGCCAGCGCGATAACCTCGTCGCGGTTCTCGCTGAGCGCGCGAATCGACAGGCGCAGCGAATCGCGCCCCGAATCGAAGCTGATGCCGGCGGCCAGGCTTTCGGTTGCCGCGGCGAAGCCCTGCGCGTCAAGCTCGCCCGCGCCCTCGGACAGAAGCGCCGTCATCAGCGCCACCGAGCCCTCGGCGCCTTGCGGGTCCAGCACAGTGCCGCCCTCGAAGGAAATCTCGATCGCCACGAAGGGGATCGAGGGTTCCTCCACCAGCCAGGCCTCGATCCCGCCGGGCGAGGTGACCGGGGTAATGTCGATTTCCGCGCGCAGCGGCGTGGCCGCCAGCAGCAGCACCAGCACTGATGCTGCCGCCGTGTTCAGCCTTGTTGTCAGGGCTTTTTCCAGAAGGGTCATCCGGCCTCTCCTTCCTCGCGTTGCAGCCAGCCGGTGACCGAGGCACGCCGCTCGAGCGTGCGCGCCGCTGCCATGATCTCGTCTTCGCTGACGGACAGCAGCGCCTCGGTCCAGCCCAGCGCATCGTCAAGCCCCAGCCCGGTGGTGAGCGCGGCGCCGATCGAGCGCGCGCGCGCCTGGGCGTCGTCAAGCTCGTAGATCGCCCAGGCCCGCAGTTGCCGTTGCACACGTTCCAACTGCCCGGCATCGACCCCGGTTTCGATGAATTCTTCCAGCACCCGGTCGAGCGCCGCCTCGGCCTCGGCCAGGGTGACGCCCTCGGCGGGCACCGCCCCAAGGCTGAAAGTGCCGTGATCGAGCGCGGCGCCCTGATAACCGGCCCAGACCGATAGCGCGGTTTCATCTTCATGCACCAGCCGGCGGTCGAGCACCGAGGTGCGCGTGCCGCCCAGCAGCGCGGCCAGCACCTGCATGGCGGCGGCCTCGCGCTGATCGCCGGCGCGGCGCGCGGGCGCCAGGTAGAGCCGGTTCACCGAAGGCCGGGCGACGCGCTCGTCGCGCAGGATGATGCGCCGCTCGGCCAGTTGCGGGGGCTCGGCAAGCCGCGCGCGCGTGGCCACATTCGGGTTGGCCGGCACGGGGCCGTAATGGCGCTCGGCCTTTGCGCGCGCGGCTTCCGCGTCGATATCGCCGGCCAGGATCAGCACCGCGTTGTTGGGCCCGTAATGGCGGCGGTAGAATTCTTCGGCGTTGTCGCCATCAAGCAATTCCATCTCGTGGCGCCAGCCCAGCGGGTGAATACCATAGGGGTGATGGCGAAACAGCGCTGCGCGCATCTGCTCGGAGAGAACGCGGTTGGGGTGGCTTTCCAGCGTCTGGCCGCGCTCTTCCAGGATCACGTCACGCTCGGTCAGCCACGAGGAGCGGTCGATGCGCAGCCCCGCCATGCGCTCGGCCTCGAGCTGCATGGCAATCTCCAGCCGGTCGGCTGCGAGGCGCTGGAAATAGGCGGTGTAGTCGAACGAGGTGAAGGCGTTCGAGACCGCGCCCTGTGCGCGCAGGATGCTGTCGAATTCGCCCTCGTCGCGCGTCTCGGTGGCCTTGAACATCAGATGCTCGACATAATGCGCCATGCCCGAAAGGCCCACCGGGTCATCGGCCGAGCCGACGCGGTACCACAGCATCTGCGTGACCACCGGCGCGCGGCGATCCTCGATCACCACCACTTCCAGCCCGTTATCGAGCGTGAAATGCACCGGTGGCGGAACATCGGGCGCGCTCACCGCCTGCGCCGGGGGCGGGGCGGCGATTGCGATTGTCAGTGCCAACAGCACAGCCAGCGCCGCCGGGAACCGCCTCATCGCCTGCCACATCGGGAACCACTCCGTTTTCGTTCTTGTTGCGCCGCGATCAGATACCGCGGCAGCCCCCGCTGGCAAGCCACCTTGCGCAGACGTGATCAGGGGTGTCGGGGCAATACGGTATCCTGAAGACCGGCCAGAAAGGCACGGGCGAAAACCGGCACATTCAGGAAAGCCCGCGCCGGTCCTAGCGCTGCGAGGGTGGCGCCGCCGGGGTGCGCGCGCCGGCGCGGCGCCAGCGCTCCAACTCGGCATGGCGGTCGAGCGCCTGATCCGAATAGGCGCGCGGATAGGTATTCACGTTGAAAAGCCGCTCGAGCACGCGCCCGCGGCTGCGCTGGCGGTGCTGCAGGTCCTCTGCCGCCAGCGTCTGGCGGATATCTTCCTGCACGCCGTGGCGCGCGGCATGGCTGACCAGTGCCGAATCGGCCGCCGGTACGCCCGCGCCGCGTTCGGAGGCGACATTGCCGCCCAGCGCCGCGACCGCTTCTGCGCGCGGATCGGGATCGACCAGGTTGCGGCCGCCCGGGGTGGGTTGCGGCAGGTTGGTAAAATCTGGCGGCGCCTGCAGCGGCTGCGTGGGCAGGATCGAGAATTCATCGGGGCTGCGTGAAGACGAGCCGGCATTCATCAATCGCGGATCGCCATCGCGCGCGCCGCAGCCGGCCAGCAGCACCGTCGCCAGACCTGTCAGAATGATTGCCCGCATGGGCGCGTGCCTCCGCTGTTCCTGGGCGCCTGTCTAGCGCATATCGCCGGGGCCGTCACGGGTGGTTTTGCGACCCCCGAAAAGGATGAGCCCGATGGCGCCGATGAAGATGGCGGCATCGGCCAGATTGAAGGCATAAGGATTGACGATGCCGCAGCAAGTCACATTGATGAAATCGGCCACGGCGCCCCATGTCAACCGGTCGGTGACATTGCCCAGCGCGCCGCCCACCAGAAACCCTGTCGAGGCCTGCATCAGCCGGTTATCGCGCTGCCGCCTGGCCCAAAGCCAGACCCAGCCCGAGATGGCCAGCGCCAGCACGATCAGCACCCAGCGCGTGGCGTCGGAATCCGAGGCGAAGAGACCAAAATTGATGCCCCGGTTCCAGGCCATGCTCAGGCTGAAGATGCCGGGAATCACCTCGATGAAGAACCGCTCATCCAGCCCCAGCCCGGCCACCACATACCATTTCGACGCCTGATCGGCAGCGAAAACCAGCGCGGCGATGGTGGTGGCAAGGCGCATGCCGGACCTCTTCAGTGCCGGAAATGGCGTTGGCCGGTGAACACCATCGCCAGCCCGGCCTCGTCTGCCGCCGCGATCACCTCGCCATCGCGCATCGAGCCGCCGGGTTGAATGACCGCCGTGGCGCCGGCCTCGGCCGCCGTCAGCAGCCCGTCGGGGAAGGGAAAGAAGGCATCCGAAGCCACCACCGCGCCCTGCGTGGTCGGCGCGGGCAAGCCCAGCGCCTCGGCCATGTCGACGGCCTTGCGCGCGGCGATGCGGGTGCTGTCCACGCGGCTCATCTGGCCCGCGCCGATACCGACCGTGGCGCCGCCCCTGGCATAGACGATGGCGTTGGATTTCACATGCTTGGCCACCTTCCAGGCGAACAGCAGATCGGCCAGTTCGGCATCTGACGGGGCGCGCTTCGTCACCAGTTTCAGATCATCGGCGGAAATCATCGCCGCATCGCGGTCCTGCACCAGAAACCCGCCCGAGACCTGCCGGAAGGAAAGCCCCCCCTCGCGCGGGTTGGGCAGGCCCGGCGTGGTCAGCAGGCGCAGGTTCTTCCTGGCTGCGAAATGCTCGATCGCCGCCTCGTCGGCCCCCGGCGCGATGACCACCTCGGTGAAGATCTCGGTGATCGCCCGCGCGGTGGCCAGGTCGAGTTTCATGTTCAGCGCCACGATGCCACCAAAGGCCGAGGTGCGGTCGCAGTCGAAGGCCTTGCGATAGGCTGCTTCCAGCGATTCGGCGCGGGCCACGCCGCAGGGATTGGCGTGCTTGACGATCACGCAGGCCGGCCCCTCGGTGGGCAGAAACTCGGCCACCAGCTCAAAAGCGGCGTCGGTGTCGTTGATGTTGTTGTAGCTCAGCTCCTTGCCCTGGTGCTGGGCGGCGCTGGCCACGCCGGGCCGGGCAGAGCCATCGGTATAGAAAGCCGCCGCCTGATGCGGGTTCTCGCCATAGCGCAGGCCCTGGCGCAGCGTGCCGGCCAGTGCGCGCCGGCGCGGCTTGGCCTCGCCGATGGCGCCCGCCATCCAGGTCGAAACGGCTGCATCATAGGCCGCGGTGCGGGCGTAGGCCGTCTGCGCCAGCTTCTGGCGAAACGCCAGCCGCGTGCCGCCCTGCGTGTCGATTTCGGCCAGAAGCGGGGCGTAATCTTCCGGATCGGTAAGCACGGCGACATGGGCGTGGTTCTTCGCCGCGGCGCGAATCATCGCCGGGCCGCCGATATCGATGTTCTCCACCGCCACGGCATAGCCTGCACCGCGCGCCACCGTTGCCTCGAACGGGTAGAGATTGACCACCAGGAGATCGATCGGCGCGATGCCATGCGCGGCCACGGCCTGGGCATGGGCGTCATTGTCGCGCAGCGCCAGCAGTCCGCCATGCACCATCGGGTGCAGGGTCTTGACGCGGCCATCCATCATTTCGGGAAAGCCGGTCAGATCGGCGACATCGCGCACTTCCAGCCCGGCCTCGCGCAGCGCCCGCGCGGTGCCGCCGGTCGAGACCAGTTCGACCCCGCGTCCGGCCAGTTCCCGGCCCAGCTCGGCCAGGCCGGTCTTGTCGGATACAGAAATCAGCGCGCGCCTGATGGGGGAAAGGTCGGTCATGGCAGCTTCCGTTCGTGCATTCTGGCGGGTCAGTCGCCCGAGACCAGCGGCTCGGGCAACAAGAGCGCATCGTCGCGCCCGATATCGCGGATCGCCAGCGGGGTATCCTGTGCCTTGGCCAGTGTCCAGTTGATCTGCGCGCTTTCTTGCTGCATTGCGGCGCGAATCACGATCTGCCGGCTGGCGCGCGGCGCGGCGCGGCCCGGTTCGAGATAGACCGAGGATTCGAGCGACAGCGAGCCGGGCCCGTCGAAGCGAAACACCCAGATCTCGCCCGATTGCAGCGCCACCGATACCGCCGTGCCGTTCATGTCGAGCGAGGCATCGGCCTCGGGGTGCAGATGAAAGCGCAGCGCAAAGCGGATGCCATGCGGCGCGTGATCTTCCTGCATCTGGCGAAAGCGGCGCCGATGCGCGGGCTCCAGCGGCACAAGCCGGTCTTCGCCCATCAGCGCGCGGCCATCCGATGACAGATCGAGATTGCGCACATGGGTCAGCCCGTGGCTGGGCACATAGCCGTCATGGCTGAGAAGCAGCGTGCTGGCGTGGCGCTCGTCGCTGCGGTGCAGCTCGACCCGGCGCGGGCCATCGACCAGCGGCTCGGCGCGCCCGTCGCGGCGTGCGGCGCGCCCGAAGCGCGATGATGACCAGCCATCGATTGAAAGCGTCGAATGCGACAGCGTGGCGCGGCCGGCGCGTTCCCATTCGGCGCCGAAGCTGCGGCCGGGCCCGCAGTTGACGATCAGCGGGCGGCGGTTCGAGGTCAGCTCAAACGCCAGCGTCGAGGCATGGGCGTTGCGCGCGGCAAAGCCGGCGGGCGGCGCGGCAGCATCGATGATCACGCTAACCCTGCCATCATGCAGCCGCGCGTAGCCCATCGCCCGCGTTGGCCCCCTTGGCGGGCGCGCCTGCCCGCCAAGGGGGTGGTGTTGCGCGACGCCCCCGCCAGCGCGCCCCAGCGGGTCGGCGGCGCCGGCAAGCGCCCTTTCCAGCCGCCCCTCGGCGCCACGCCCGCCACCATGAAACCGCGCCAGCCCGCCATCGACATGGCGCAGGATGCGCAAGCTTGCCGCCACCCGCGCCGTGGTTTCCTCGAGCACCGGCAGCGCTCGGCGCTCGGCGGCGGCAAGCGCCGCGCGGCAGCGCACCAGCAGCACCAGTATCTCGGCCAGCTCTTCGGGGTTGCGGCTGTCGATGGCGCCGCCGGCGTCGATGCCGGCGGTGCAGCATGTGCCCAGCGCCCGCTCGGCCGGCTGGATATGGGCTTCCATCCCCTCAAGCACCAGCGCCGCCATGAGCCAGCCGGTGACTGCCTCGAAGCGCGCCAGCCCCTCCGGCGCGGCTTGCCAGCGCCGCGCCAGAAAGGCGACATGGCTTCCCATCACGGCGAAGAGCGCGGCGTTTTCGGCATCATCGCGCCCGGCGGTGAGCATGAGCGCATGATCGATCCAGCGCCCCAGCCGGCGCCCGCTCAGGCCCGGCCGCCAGCCCGGCCCGTGCCCGCGCCCGAATCGCGTGATCCAGCCATCGGTGAGCGCCTGCGCGGCCAGCCGTGCCTCGCGCTCGCCCACCGCGCCCAGATGATCGAGCCAGCCGAAACCGTGCAGCTCGTCAACAAAGCCGCGCGAGGGTGGCTCCACGGTCCAGGGATCCGGCGCTTCGATGCGGTGCCCGGCAAGCGCGAAATTGCCCGAGGCCAGTTGCCGCCCGATGGCATAGAAACCCGCGAATTGCGGCTCGGGCTGCTGGCGAAAGCCGCGCGACGGGACGGCGCGTGCGGCGCGGCGCGCTGCCCACCGGTCGGCCCAGCGCCGGCGCCATGCCTGAAATCCGCTCTCCACCGCCTGCATCCGCGCGCAACTCCGCCATCACCGCCGCCCGGCCCCGGGGGGGGCCCCCGCGGGGGCCCCCCGGGCCCCCCGGCTTGGGGGGGGGGGGGCCCCCCGGGCGCGGGGCGGCGTGTTTCGAATGCATTAGCGGCAAGGGCGGGACTTGTCACCCATGCCCTTTACCGGCCCCTGCTTGCCCGGCCCGCTACTGCAGATCGGCAAAGGCCGCCTGCAGCCTTTCCACCGCCTCGGCCACGCGTGCGCGCGGCGTGGCGATATTGAAACGCAGGAAGCTTTCGCCGCCCTTCCCGAATTCGGGCCCGGGATTGGCGGCAATGCGCGCCTCGTCTCGCACCCGGCGGCGGATTTCCTCTTCGCCCATGCCGGTGCCGGAAAAATCGACCCATTCCAGATAGGTCGCCTGCAGCGGGGTCAGCTTCAGCCCCGGAATGGCGCTCACCCCTTCCTCGAACAGGCGCCGGTTGCCATCAAGATAGGCCATCAGCGCATCCACCCATTCGGCACCTTCCGCGCTGTAGGCGGTCGTGGCCATGGTCTTGCCGAAGGCGTTGCCGGAAATGCCGAACGCCGCCAGCGTCTGCTGAAACTCGGTGCGCAACCGCTCGTCGGGGATGATGACATTGCCCACCAGCCCGCCGGCCAGGTTGAAGGTCTTGGTGGTGGCACTCATCATCACCAGCCGCTCCAGGCATTCAGGTGCGGCCAGCGGCATCGGCATATGGCGATGGCCGGGCATGACCAGATCATGGTGGATCTCATCCGAGATCAGCACCATGCCATGCCGGCGCGCGAAATCGGCAACGCCGCGCAGCTCTTCCGCCGTCCAGACCTGGCCACCGGGGTTGTGCGGCGAGCACAGGATCACCAGCTTCTCGCGCCCCGTCATCTGCGAATCATAGGCCGCAAAATCCATCGTCATGCGCCCGCCGCGATCGACAAGCGGGCATTCCACCACCTGCCTCCCGGCGGCGCGAATCACCCGCGCAAAGGCGTGGTAGACCGGCGTGAACAGCACCACGCCATTGCCCGGCTGCGTCCATGTCTGCACGCACAGCCCGGTGGCGTTGACCAGCCCGTGGGTGGTGGTGATCCATTCCGGCGCCACCTGCCAGGAATGGCGGTTCTTCATCCACCAGATGATCGCCTCGTTATAGGCGCTGTCATCGCCGAAATAACCATAGACGCCATGCGCCAGCATCCCCTCCAGCGCGCGCTGGACGCTCGCGGGGGGGCGGAAATCCATGTCGGCCACCCACATCGGCAGCCCGTCATCGGGGCTGACGCCGTGGCGCGCCTGCATCATGTCCCATTTCATCGAATGTGTGCCGCGCCGCTCGATGGGTTCGTCGAAATTCATGTGCTGTTCCTGCCTGACCTTGCGGGCGCACACTCGCGCCCGGCGGGCCGGACATCAAGCCCCCATCCGCCGCGCCTGCAAGCTTGCGCAGCACTCAGCGCTTGCGCAGCACATAGACGCGCGCGCGCAGGCCCATTGACGGCAGGTGCTCGCCATCCTCGGCGTGCAGCATCTCGGCGCGCCCGGCATCAACGGCCCGCGTCAGGCGCGGCTCGAAATCGGGGTCCTCGCGCGTGTGATCGTTGAGCGAAACCACGAAGAGCCCGCCGGGGCCCAGCGTGTCGATCGCCCAGTCAAGATATTCGGCCGGGGCGGCGCCGATACCGATCGCACCCGAGGCCACGATGCCGGCGTAACCCTTGTCGCGCAGATCCAGTTTCTGGTCGATGGCGCCCTGCAGAAGCTGCCGGTAGGCCCCGGTCTGGCGCGCCTGCGCCAGCATCCCGGGCGAAACATCGGTGCCATCGATGCATGTGAAGCCGGCCTCGCGCAGCGCCAGCCCGGAAAGCCCCGTGCCGCAGGCGAAATCCAGCACCGGCGCGGCCTTGTCAGTGCTGTGGTGCGCCAGCGCCTGCGCGCAACGCTGCGGCGTCTGATAGCCGCTGGCGATGAGTTCGTCATCATAGCTGTCCGCCCAGCGGTCGTAATAGCGCTGCATGTCCTCGGCGCTGGTGACGGAATAGATGTTTTCCAGGTATTTGTTCTGCCGTGCCATTCGCAACCTCATCCTTGAAACTCTCGGCAGGCGCATAGCACCACTTGCGGGAAATGGCAAAAACACGACGCTTTGCGGCCTGAAGACGACATTTCAGCCGGATTGCGCTTTGCCCGCGCATCGCCTAAATCCACCCCCATGAGCCTGCGCCCGATCATCCTTCACCCCGACCCGCGCCTGAAGAAGGTCTGCCCGCAAGTGCCCGCGGTGACCGACGAGATCAGGCGGCTGGCCGAGGACATGCTGGAAACCATGTATGACGCCCCCGGCGTGGGCCTTGCCGCGCCGCAGCTGGGCGAGATGAAGCGGCTCTTCGTGATGGATTGCGCGCGCGGCGAGGTCGAGGGCGAGAAGCCCCGCCCGATGGTGCTGATCAACCCCGAGATCATCTGGCAATCGGCCGAGACCAGCACCTATGAAGAGGGCTGCCTGTCGATTCCCGAGCAATATGCCGATATCACCCGCCCCTCGCGGGTGCGCATGCGCTGGCTGGGCCTTGATGGCCAGACCCATGAGGAAGATTTCACCGGGCTGTGGGCAACCTGCGCCCAGCACGAGCTGGACCATTTGAACGGCAAGTTGTTCATCGATTATCTGGGCCCGATGCGGCGCCAGCTCATCACCCGCAAGATGCTGAAGTTCAAGCGCGAGCGCGCCAAGCAGGTCTGAGCGGCACTTGGCACGAGCGGGGCAGCAGGGGCAGGGAGAAGGCCATGCGCATCATCTTCATGGGCACGCCCGATTTCGCCGTGCCGGCGCTGCAGGCGCTGGCCGTGCGCCATGACATCTGCGCCGTCTATTGCCAGCCGCCGCGCCCCGCCGGGCGCGGCAAGAAGCCCCGCCCCTCGCCGGTGCAGCGGGCGGCCGATGCGCTGGGGCTGCCGGTGCGCCACCCGCGCACGCTGCGCGAGCCGCAAGCGCAGGAAGATTTCGCCGCGCTGGGGGCCGATCTGGCGGTGGTGGTGGCCTATGGGCTGATCCTGCCACGACCGGTGCTTGAGGCGCCGCGCCTTGGCTGTCTGAACATCCATGCCTCTCTCCTGCCGCGCTGGCGCGGCGCGGCGCCGATCCACCGCGCGGTGATGGCGGGCGATGCCGAAACCGGCATCTGCATCATGCAGATGGATGAGGGGCTCGATACCGGGCCGGTGCTTTTGCGCGAGGCCACCGCCATCGGCGCCGAGGAAACCACCGGCGAGTTGCATGACCGGCTGGCCGATATGGGCGCACGGCTGATTGCCACGGCGCTGGAGCGGCTGGGCGAGCTGCGCCCTCAGCCGCAGCCCGAAGAGGGTGTCACCTATGCCGCCAAGATCGGCAAGGACGAGGCACGCATCGACTGGGGCCAGCCCGCAATGGTGGTGGCGCGCCATATTCGCGGCCTGTCGCCCTTTCCCGGCGCCTGGTGCGAAACCCCCGACGGGCGGCTGAAGCTTCTGCGCGCGCGCGCAGTGGACACCGAAACCAAGGGCGGTGGGGCGCCGGGCTGCGTGCTGGCGGGCAGCCCCGGCGATGTGCTACGCGTGGCCTGCGGCGAGGGGGCGGTCGAGATCACCCAGGCCCAGCGCGCCGGGCGCCAGCCGATGCCGGCCGGCGAATTGCTGCGCGGCCTCGCCCTGCCCGCCGGCACCATGCTGGGCTGAGCGGCAGCCATAGCTGCGGGCAGGCATGACCGCCGCCCCAACCACGCCATTCGCCCCGATGCCGCGTCACCCGCCCGAATCCGGCGGCGTGGGCGCAGCCAGTTGCGGCGGAAGCACCAGCGCGCGCAGCACGCCTTCGGGCGGCATATCGCCTGCCATCTGCCCCGGCTCTTGCGGCACCAGCGCCAGCACCGCCGTGCCCGAGGCCGGATCGATGCGCAGTTCGGCATGCAGCGCGCCGGAATCGTCGGCACCGGCATCGCGCAGCGTGGCGACAAGGCGCCATTCCTCGCCCGCCTCATGGCTCAGCGTGAAGCGCCCCGTCCCCAGCGCGCTTCCCTCGAAAACGACATCGCGCGCCAGCCCCTCGATTTGCAGTGCCGTCAGCCCTTCACCGCGCAGATCAAGCCTGAACCCGCCGCGTATGGGCTCTATCAGCGCCTCGGGCCAGCCCGTCAGACCAGCACCCGCCGCCGCGCTGTCGAATCGCCCGGTAACCGGCGCCACAGCAAGAACCGGCCCGCGCTCGCCCACGCCGGGCCAGGCCAGCACCGCCGACGCTTCAAGCGACAAGCCCTGCCCGTCCAGGTGAAAGCGCCAGACCGGCCCCTCCAGCCCGACACCTTGCAGGCGCCAGGTGATCTCGCCCGCGCCCAGCCGCACTTGCCCCCGGATTATCCCTGCGGAATCGTCGATCGCCGCGCTCCAGCCGGGCAGCACGCCCGCGCCTGGCAGCGCATCGACCAGCGCGCGCAGATGCGCCATGCGCCCGTTCACCGCCAGCGCCAGAGCCAGGCCCAGCGCCAGCCCGAAGACAAGGATCAGCAGCAGGAAAAGCCGGCGCATCATGAGCGTGGCTCCAGCTGCAGATCGGCGCTCACCTCGCCCGGTTCGTCGTCGCGCCGCAGCCTGAGCGTGCCCATCTCATAGCCGGCCTCGGCCTCGATCGCCTCGATCCATTCCATCAGCGCGCCGAAGCGCACCCCCTCGAACTGGATTGCCACCGCCCCGCCCGAAGGCGCGGCCAGCATCGATACATGCTGGCGCAGCCCGCCCTCGGCCAGACGCGCCTCTATCCCGCCCAACCCCACGGGGCTGGTTGCAACCGCCTCGGCATCAACCGCCGCCGGGGCCGTGACGGCGGGCAGCGCCGCCAACTCGGCCTGGCGCTCGCCAAGCCAGTCGCGCTGCGCCTGCGCTTCGGCCAGCCTCGCCTCGGCGGCGAGGCGGCGCTCGGCCAGCGGCTCGGCAATGGCAAAGACAAAGCCAAGCGGCAGCGCCACCAACAGAGCGGCCATGAGCAGCCATCTTTCGCGGCGGCTCAGCCGCATGATCTGCGCTGCCAGCCGCTCAATCATCTCATTGCCCCTCGCCGATGACGATGCTTGCCGCCACGCGCCCGCCGGCCTCGGCCGCCGACTGGCCCACCTGCGCCACCAATCCGGCGGCGCGCAGATCGGCGATCAGCGTATCGAGAGCGGCAAAATCGGCGAGCACCAGCTCGAGCTGCAAACCGCTGCCGGCCTGCCAGCTGACCGCCTGCAGCATGGCGGCGGAATCGCTGGCGCCGCCCTCCTCATCTTCGGGGTCCAGGGCTATCACCCCGGCGGCACGGCGCAGCCGGGCCAGCGGGGTGTCGCTCTCGGTTTCGGGGGCGGCGCCGGCGCGGCGGCGTTCGATCTCGCGGCTGACCTGGGCAGGGATGTCCAGGATCGGCCCCGAGGGCAGGAAATCGCGCCGCACCATTTCGATATTGGCCGCCTCCATCGCGTCGGCCTGGCTGTTCAGCCGCGCGGTCTCGGCCCATTCGCCGCCGGCCCAGCCCGCCAGCCCGGCCAGCGCCAGCGCCGCCGGCAGGCGCAGCGCGCGCAGCCGCGCCGCCAGAGTCTGCGCTTCGGCGGCCGGGTCGGTGGCCAGATCGAGCGCCAGTTCGCCATGACCCAGCACCAGCGGGCGCACCAGCCCGCGCGGCAGCGCCGCTGGCGAATCGGCCAGCGGCAAGCCTTCCAGCGCGGCATCCAGCACCGCCAGCTTCGGGCCCAGCCTCAGCACGGCGCGCGGCCCCCTCCCCTGCGCCTGCGCCCGCGCGCGCGCCAGCATCAGCGCCGCCAGCGCCGGCTCGGCGGAAAAGCCATCGCCCGGACCAAGCCGGGCGCGCACCATCGCCGCGCCTTCCTTGCCCGGCGCTGTGTCCAGCTTGATTGTCCACAGATCGGGCGCGGCGGGCAGCGCCAGATAATCGGGCAATATGGCCCGGCAACGGCCGCCGCGGCCCCCGCGCGTTGCCTGAGCGAGTTGCGCGCGCCAGCCGGTGATGCGGGCGTTTTCGGCCACCAGCACGGCGCTCCAGCCATCGGCCTCGCCCATCAGCCGTGCCGGGCGCATGAGCAGCGCGCCGGGGCCGGCGCCAAGCCTGTCCTGCGCCTGGCGCAGCGCCACCTTCTCGCGCGCCGCCCCCTTCAGCGCCGGCGGCAGGGAAAGCTGCAACAGCGGCGCCTCGGCGCCGGGCACCAGCGCCACGAAGGGCCCAGCCGGCAGCGCCGCGCCACTGCCCAGCCGCCACAGCGCGGGCGGTGCGCGGCGCAGGGCGCGCGGCAGGGGCGCCTTGCTGAGAAGGTCAGGCGGCATCAGTCGGTTCCGTGCCAGGTCAGATGGGCATGCGCCGCCACGCCGGGGCGGTCGCGCTGCAGCACCACTGTGCGGTGCAGCACCACACTGTCAAGCCGCGCGGTCAGTTCGGCAAGGAACCAGTTCGAGGTGGCGGTCAGCTCGGGCAGCGGCTCTGGCGGCGCCGCGCCCGGGCCATCACCGGGGCCGTCGCCCGGGCCGTCCGGCGGGTCTTCGGCGGGCTCGAGCTCGATTTCCAGCGCCTCTGCCACCCAGGCAACGAATTCGGCGTCGCTCTCGAAAGGTTGGGCGCGCCGTCGGGCATTGATGGCGTCGAGCGCGGGCGCATCGAGAAGCGGCAGAACCGCGCCCAGCACCGGCAGCGGCGCTGTGTTGACATTGAGTGCGCTGTCGGGCGGCAGCGCCGTCAGATGCGGCGCCAGCCGCGCCCAATGCGTGGCCTCGATACCGGGCAGGCTGCCCAGTTGACGCACCAGCGCCAGCGGCTGCGGCGGCGGGCGGATGCGCGCACCGGGCGCGGCAAAGGCGTTCTCGCGGCGGCGCTGATCGGCCCCGGCGGCATCGGCCAGCCGCGTGGCGGCCGATTCGGGCACATCAAGCGCGCGCGCCAGCCGGATCAGCGCGGCGCGGGCATCCCAGAACTGGGCGCCATTGGCGCCGGCTTCGAGCATCAGCCAGTTGAGGTTGAACCTGCCCTGCAGGTCGTCGATGCGCCAGCCCGCGGTACCGCGGTCGATGGGCTCGTCGGCATGCGGCTGCGCCCAGCCCTGGGCGCGGTGATGCGGCTCGTCCGCCACCCCCACCAGATGCCGGGCAAGCCATTCGGCGCCATCGAGGTAACGCGCCGCCTGATCGCTGCGCTGCTCGCTTTCAAGCCTGTCGATGGCGGTGTGCGCGCGCGTCAGCAGCACGGTGGCGATGCCGGCCAGCGCCGCCACGATGACCAGCGCGTTGACCAGCGCCATGCCACGTGTCTGGCCGCGTGTCTGGCCGCGCCCGCTCATCGCGCCACCACCAGCCGCAGCCGGCCATGTTGCCGCGTTTCCAACACTACCTCGAAGCCCGGCGGCAGTGAGGCCGGGTTGGCGTCGCCCTCGGGCCAGTCGCCCAGGGGCACGATGGAAAGCGCGGTGACACCTTCGAGCATGTCGCGCAGCGGGCCGGCATCGTCCTGCGCGGCGGGGGCCAGCCCCGGCCAGTGCTGACGGGTAAGCACCGCGCGCCCCGAATCGACCCGCCAGAGCACGCGCGCCAGCCCGTCGCCGCGCTCGCCGGAAAGGCGCGGATGGCCGCCGATGCTGAGTGCGAAACCCGCCCCACCCGCGATTTCGTCAAGCGCGGGTTCGGCTTCGCCGCCACCGGCGGGGTGAAAAGCCAACGGCAACGCCGATTCAAGATCGCGGCGCATCAGCGCCAGGCTGCGCGACAGCGAAGCGGCGGCATCGTCGCGCGCGGCAAGGCCGTCGCGCTGGCGGAGCGCGCCGTTGAGCGCCTGCGCCGCCATCACCGCCACCAGCGCAAAGATCGCCAGCGCGGCCAGCAGCTCGACCAGCGTGAAGCCGGCGGTTGCGCGGGGTGAACGGGCGCGCGGGCATGTATGCGGGCGCCTCATGGCTCTGCCTGGCCCGACAGGAAGATCACCAGATTCGCACCAGGCCGTCCGGGCGCGGAAAGCCGCAGCGTTACCTCGACCAGCCCGGCGCGGGTGGCGCGCTCACTGCGGCTGACGCGCCATTCATGGCGGCCATTGACGACCGTCTCGGGCAGCGCCGCGCGCGCCTGCGCGGTCTCGGCCAGGCGCAGCTCGGCGGCACGGTTGAGCGCGGCGTGATGCGCGAGGATGCGCGCCTCCTGCCCGGCGATGATGCGCTGCGTGGCATCGACCACGCGCAGCAGCGCCAGCGTGCCCAGCGCCAGGATGGTGACGGCAATCATCAGTTCCAGCAGCGTGAAGCCGCGCGGGGGCCGGGATGCGCGCTTGCGCGGCGCTGGCGGCGAGGTCAGCGGGGGCGGCATGTCAGCGGCTCCAGCCCGTCGGTGGCGCAGATCTGCGCGGCGCCGCGCTGCCCGGTCAGTGTGACGCGAAACGCCGTGGCGCGGCCATCGGGCAGAAACAGGATCGGCGGCGCGGCATCAGGGTCAGGCGCGATGGTGCCGGGAAAATGCGGCGCGCCGTTTATCTGCCATTCCACCGCGCCGGCAAACTGCCCTTCATGGCGCGGCCCGCCCCAGCCGGGCGGCACCCAGCCTTCGCCTTCGGGCGCACGCGCGACAATCGCCCAGCCCCGTGTCTGCGGCACCAGCCCCGCCGGGCGGCGCTGATGAAATGCCCGCTCGCGCGCCGCTTCCACGGCACCGGCCAGCGCAGCGGCTTCGTGGGTGGCGCTGCCGGGGCGGTTGCGCTCGACTACCGGGGTTGTCGAAAGCCCCAGCCCCAGCGCCAGCACCGAAATGATGCTCACCACCACGATCAGCTCGATCAGCGTGAAGCCGTGAGGCGAGCGCGTGCGGCGCTCAATCATCCTGCCAGTTGCCGATGACCGCATTCACTCCACTTCCCCCGGGCCTGCCATCGGCACCCAGGCTGAAGATATCGAAGGCACCATGTACGCCCGGCGCCAGATACTGATAGGGCCGGCCCCAAGGGTCGTCGGGCAGCCGGTCGAGATAACCGCCATCGGCCCAGTTCGGCGGCACCGGCGGCGCGGTGGGCCGGCGCACCAGCGCCTGCAACCCCTGCTCGGTGCTGGGATAGGCGTGATTGTCCAGCCGGTAGAGATCGAGCGCGGCGGCAAGCGCGGCGATATCGGCCTGCGCGCGCGCCACCCGCGCCTGGTCGGGCCGGTCGATCACCCGCGGCACGATGACCACCGCCAGGATCGACAGGATCACCACCACCACCATCAATTCGATCAGCGTGAGCCCGGTATCGGCTTTCACCGCGCGGCGTGCTCTGCTAGCTTTCAGACCCATGCGCCTGCCCTGCCCGCCACTTGCTTGCCAATGCCCGAATCCTAGCCAATCGCCGGGGCACAGGCAAGCGCGCGCCCGCCTGCGCGGCGTTCAATGAATGGCGAGGCGGTCCCGCTGGCCGCTGCACTGGCGATCATGCTGCTGGGGCCGGCGGCGGGCTCTTTCGCGGCGCTTTTGGCCGAGCGGCTCCTGCGGGGCGAGCCGGTGGCGCTAGAACGTTCGCGCTGCCGCCGCTGCAATCAAGTTCTGGGCTGGCGCGAACTGGTGCCGATCTGGTCATGGCTTTGGCAGAAAGGGCGATGCGCGCAATGCGGCGCGCCGATTCCACCGGCGCTGCTGCAGGCCGAACTTGCCGGGCTGGGGCTGGGGCTGGGCGCGGTGCTTGCCGCCCCCGACACCGCCACGGCGCTGGCCGGTGCGACGTTCCTTTGGTGCCTGCTGGCGCTGGCGCTGGCCGATCTGCGCCGCTACCGCCTGCCCGATGCGCTGAACGCGGCGCTTCTGCTTCTGGGCTTGGCACTGGCGCTTGCCGGCAGCGGCGCCGGCGCGGCTGCGGCCAGCCCCGGCGGGCGGCTGGCGGCGTCGCTTGTCGGCGCGCTGGTGGGCGGCGGCGTGTTCTGGGCGCTCAGGGCCGGCTACAGTGCGATGACCGGGCGCGAAGGAATGGGGGCGGGCGATGTCAAGCTGATGGCCGGCATCGGCGCCGGACTGGGGGCACCGGCGCTGCCGATGGTGGCGCTGTTGGCCGGCCTGTCGGGGCTGGCGCTGGCGTGGTGGCGCGCGCGCCGGCGCGGGCGCAAGCTGAGCCGCACCGCGCGCGTGCCCTTCGGCGCTTTGCTGGCCGCGGCAGCGGCGGCAGTCTGGCTGCTGCCGGGGCTTTGAAGGGCATTGCGGTCGATCATCGCAGATCATCCCCGTCGCACCACTGTTGGGCTTCGGCACGGCTCGGGGCCATGCCCCGCCAGGGCCATCGGCGTTTGCCTTTTCCACAAGTCGATGGCAGGCTGTCGGGCAGAAACACGAACAAGCCGGGGAGGCTAGGAATGTATGATACGATCGTTGTCGGGGTTGCGCTGTTTTCGGAGGGCACGACCAGCCGCAAGCTCATCACGCAGGCGGCAAAGCTGCTCAACAAGGGCGGGCGCCTGATTCTGGTTCATGTCACCGAACCGATGCCCACATTCTATGCCGTCTCCACCCCGCGCGAGGCCATCGAGCGCCGCCGCAAGGAAGTGGCAAAAGTGCTCGATTCGCTTGCCACGGCGGCAAAGGGCGCGAAGGTGGAAAACGATCTTCGCACCGGCAATCCCGCGCATGAGATCCTCGATTCGGCCACCGACAACAAGGCCGACCTGATCATGCTGGCCTCGCACAACCCCGATCTGCGCGACTATTTCATCGGCTCCACCGCCTCGCGCGTGGTGCGCCACGCGCAATGCTCGGTGCTCATCTCGCGCGAACACAGCTGAGCGCCACGGGCGGGAAACACGCATGCCTGGATCGTTGACGCTTGAATCGCTGGCCGCCGCTGTCGAGGCCGGCGAGATCGACACTGTCTTGATGGCCGCAATCGACATGCAGGGCCGGCTGATGGGCAAGCGCTTTCACGCCGCGCATTTCGTGGGTGGCGGCTGGCGCGAAACGCATTGCTGCAACTACCTGCTCACCGTGGACATGGAAATGAACACGGTGCCCGGCTATGCCTCGGCAAGCTGGGAACAGGGCTATGGCGATTACACCATGAAGCCCGACATGGCCACGCTGCGCCGCATTCCCTGGCTGCCAGCCACGGCGCTGGTGCTGTGCGACCTGTTCGACCATCGCGGAATCGAGGAGGTGCCGATCGCGCCGCGAAGCATCCTCAAACGCCAGCTTGCCCGCGCGCAGGCGATGGGCTTCACGCCGATGATGGCCACCGAGCTGGAGTTCTTTGTCTTCGAGAACAGCTATGATGCGCTGCGCGATGGCGGTGTGCAGGGGCTGAAGCCGATTTCCGGTTACAACGAGGATTACCACATCTTCCAGACCAGCAAGGAAGAGCCGCTGATGCGCGCGCTGCGCAACGGGTTGTATGGCGCCGGCATCGCGGTGGAAAACACCAAGGGCGAGGCCGAGGCGGGCCAGGCCGAGATCAATCTGCGCTATACCGATGCGCTGGCGATGGCCGATGCGCATGTGCTGGTGAAACAGGCCGCGAAGGAAATCGCGCATTCCCTGGGCAAGTCGGTCACCTTCATGGCGAAATACGCCACCGACAAGGCGGGTTCGTCCAGCCATGTGCACCAGTCGCTTGCCACCGCCGAGGGCGCGCCGGCCTTTCACGACCCGGCCGATGCGCACACGATGTCGGCGGTGATGAAGCACTACCTTGCCGGCCAGCTTGCCCATGCGCGCGATATCACGCTGTTTCTTGCTCCCTATGTGAACAGCTACAAGCGCTTCTGCGCCGGGCTTTTTGCGCCCACCAAAGCGGTTTGGTCGCGCGACAACCGCACCGCCGGCTTTCGCATCTGCGGCGAAGGCTCGCCGGCGGTCCGGGTTGAGTGCCGCATCGGCGGCGCCGATCTCAACCCCTATCTGGCCTGCGCGGCGCTGCTGGCGGCGGGGCTCGATGGCATCGAGCGGGCACTGGACCTGGAGCCCGAACAGCGCGGCGACATGTATCAGGCCGAAGAGGCGCGCGAGGTACCCAAGACCCTGCGCGAGGCCGCCGAGCTGGCCGCCGGTTCGGCCTGGCTGCGCGCCGCGCTGGGCCCCGATGTTGTTGATCACTATGTTCACGCCGCGCGCTGGGAGATCGCCGAGAACGACCGCGCCGTCACCGACTGGGATTTGCGGCGCGGCTTCGAGCGCGCCTGAACGCCTGCAGGACAACATGATGAACACAATTCGCCTGATCTCGCCCGTCGATGGCTGCCTTTGGGCCGAGCGCCCGGTGCTGGAGGCCGACGCCGCCCGCGCCGCCGTGGCGCGCGCACACAAGGCGCAGCCCGAATGGGCCGCATTGCCGCTCGATGAGCGCATCGCGCGGGTCAGGGCCGGCATCGCCGCGCTCAACGCCATGCAGGAGACGGTGGTCGAGGAGCTTGCCTGGCAGATGGGCCGGCCCGTTCGCTATGGTGGCGAATTCGGCGGCGTCAACGAGCGCGCCGAATTCATGGCCGCCATCGCCCCCGATGTGCTGGCGCCGATGGAGGTGGAGGCCAGCGCGCGCTTTCACCGCTACCTGGCGCGCGAGCCGGTGGGGGTGGTTTTCGTCATAGCGCCCTGGAACTACCCCTATCTGACCGCGCTCAACACCATCGTACCGGCACTGATCGCCGGCAATGCTGTGGTGCTCAAACATGCCAGCCAGACGCTTGTGGTGGGCGAGCGCCTGGCCGAGGCGATGCATCAGGGCGGCGTGCCCGAAGCGGTGTTCCAGAACCTTGTGCTCGATCACGCCACCACCGAGGCCCTGATCGCCGAGCGCAGTTTCGGCTTTGTCAACTTCACCGGCTCGGTCGGCGGCGGCGCGGCCATCGAGCGCGCGGCGGCGGGCACATTTACCGCCACCGGGCTGGAGCTGGGCGGCAAGGATCCGGGCTATGTGCGCCATGACGCCGATCTTGACGCCGCCGTCGAGGGGCTGATGGATGGCGCCATGTTCAATTCCGGCCAGTGCTGCTGCGGGATCGAGCGCATCTATGTGCATGAAGGCCTGTATGACGCCTTCGTCGATCAGGCGGTGGCCTGGGTGCATGGGCAGAAACTGGGCAACCCGCTGGAACAGGAAACCACGCTAGGCCCGATGGCGCATGCCCGCTTTGCGCAAGTGGTGCGCGAACAGGTGGCCGAGGCCGTGGCGCTGGGCGCGCGCGCGCTCATCGACCCGGCGCGCTTTGCGGCCGATGATGGCGGGGCCTATCTGGCGCCGCAATTGCTGGTCGATGTCGATCATTCCATGCGCGTGATGAACGAAGAAAGCTTCGGCCCCGTCGCCGGCATCATGAAGGTTTCCGGCGATGACGAGGCGCTGGCGCTGATGAATGATTCCGCCTATGGGCTCACCGCCTCGATCTGGACTTCAGACAGCGACGCCGCCGCCGCCCTGGGCGCGAGGCTGGAATTTGGCACCATCTTCCAGAACCGCTGCGATTATGTCGATCCGGCGCTGTGCTGGACGGGGTGCAAGAATACCGGACGCGGCGCGGCTCTGTCGGAACTGGGCTTTCATTCGGTGACGCGGCCGAAATCCTATCATCTGAAGAAGGCCCCGCAATGAGCACGCCTGTCGCCAGCTGGTCTTACCCGACCGCGGTGAAATTCGGCGCCGGGCGCATTGCCGAACTGGCCGAGCATTGCCGCAGCGCCGGCATCACCCGCCCGCTTCTGGTCACCGATCGCGGGCTCGCCGGCCTGCCCGTCACCGCCCGCGCGCTTGGTGTTCTGGAAGGCGCCGGGCTGGGCCGCGCGCTGTTTGCCGAAGTCGATGCCAACCCCACCGAGGCCAACATGCAGGCCGGGCTGGCCGTCTATCGCGCCGGCGGCCATGACGGGGTGATCGGCTTTGGCGGCGGCTCGGCGCTCGATCTGGCGAAGATGATCGCGCTGATGGTCGATCAGCCGGTTTCGGTGTGGGAGCTCGAGGATATCGGCGACTGGTGGACACGCGCCAACCCCGACACCATCGCGCCGGTGATCGCCGTGCCCACCACCGCCGGCACCGGCTCGGAAGTGGGGCGCGCGGGTGTGCTGACCGACAGTCGCACGCATCGTAAGGTGATCGTGTTTCACCCGAGGCTAATGCCGGTGATCACCATCTGCGACCCTGAGCTGACCGTGGGCATGCCGCCCGCCATCACCGCCGGCACCGGGATGGACGCGCTGGCGCATTGCCTCGAGGCCTATTGCTCGCCGCATTACCACCCGATGAGCCAGGGAATTGCGCTTGAGGGCATGCGGCTGGTGTTTGCGAACCTGCCCAAGGTCTGGGCCGATCCCAACGATCTGGAAGCGCGCGGGCACATGATGAGCGCGGCGGCGATGGGGGCGGTGGCGTTTCAGAAGGGGCTGGGTGCGATCCATGCCATCAGCCACCCGGTGGGGGCGATCTATGGCACCCATCACGGCACCACCAATGCGGTGGTCATGCCGATGGTGCTGGATTTCAACCGCCCCGCCATAGAAGAACGCCTTGCCCGCGCCGCGGCCTATCTGGGCATCAGTGGCGGGTTCGACGGCTTTCGCGCCGCGGTGATGGATTTGCGCGCGCTTCTGGGCATTCCCGAAGGGCTGGCAGCGATGGGGGTCGAGCATGCGGCGGTTGATCGGCTGGCCGAGGCCGCGCTGGCCGACCCTTCCTGCGCCGGCAACCCGGTGGAACTGACGCGGGAAAACCTGAAGGGGCTTATCGGCGCCTGCATGTAGGATGGGCGAAATCACCCATCTTGCCTCGCACCGCGTGCCCCCCTTGGTTTCCCCGCCCCTTTCGCCTACATGCCCCCCAGCCGAAAGGGAGCGCCATGACCGACCTGACCCCCCGCGAGATTGTCTCGGAGCTTGACCGTTTCATCATCGGCCAGGCCCCGGCCAAGCGCGCCGTTGCCGTGGCGCTGCGCAACCGCTGGCGGCGCAAGCAACTCGATGCGGCGATGCGCGAAGAGGTGTATCCCAAGAACATCCTCATGATCGGCCCCACCGGCGTGGGCAAGACCGAGATCAGCCGAAGGCTGGCGAAGCTGGCGCGCGCGCCCTTCATCAAGATCGAGGCCACCAAATTCACCGAGGTCGGCTATGTGGGGCGCGATGTGGAAAGCATCATCCGCGACCTGGCCGACAGCGCCATCGCCACCACCCGCGAGCGCATGCGCGAGGAGGTGCGCGCGCGCGCGCTGGAAAACGCCGAAGAGCGCGTGCTCGACGCCATCGCCGGCACCGATGCCCGCGCGGCCACGCGCGACATGTTCCGCCGCAAGCTGCGTGCGGGCGAACTTGACGATACCGAGATCGAGATCGAGATGGCCGATTCTGGACCGGCGCTGCCGATGATGGAGATCCCCGGCATGGGCGCGCAGGGCGGGGTCAATCTGGGCGATCTTTTCGGCAAGGCCTTCGGGCAGCGCATGAAGCGCAAGCGGCTGAGCGTGGCGGAAAGCCACGAGTTGCTGGTCGCCGAAGAGGCCGACAAGCTGCTCGATGACGAGGCAGTGAAAGCCGCGGCGCTGGAGGCGGTGGAGGAAAGCGGCATTGTGTTTCTTGACGAGATCGACAAGGTCTGCGCCCGCGCCGAGGCGCGCGGTGCCGATGTCAGCCGCGAGGGCGTGCAGCGCGATCTTCTGCCGCTGATCGAGGGCACGACGGTTTCCACCAAATACGGCCCGGTCAGAACCGACCATATCCTGTTCATCGCCTCGGGGGCGTTTCATGTCGCCAAGCCCTCGGATCTGCTGCCCGAGCTTCAGGGCAGGCTGCCCATCCGGGTGGAGCTGCGCGCGCTTACCGAAGCCGATTTCGTGCGCATCCTCACCGAAACCGACAACGCCCTGACGCGGCAATACAACGCGCTGATGGGCACCGAGGGAGTGCAGGTCAGCTTTACCGAAGACGGTATCGCGGCGCTGGCGCGCACGGCGGCCGAGGTGAACGAGGCGATCGAGAATATCGGCGCGCGGCGGCTCTACACGATCATGGAAAAGGTCTTCGAGGAGCTGTCCTTCCACGCCCCCGACCGCAGCGGGCAGGAGGTGGTGATCGATGCCGATTTCGTCGAGAAGAATATCGGCGACCTGGCACGCTCGGCCGATCTGAGCCGGTATGTGCTGTAGGGCATTCGGCCGAAAGATGGGCAGGGCGGCGTGCGCCGCCCCGTCTCTGCCCCCTGCCCCGCCTACACCAGCCCCTCGGCATGCAGCCGAGCGCGCACATTGCCCTGCGGGCGCGCGCCCATATGTGAAATCACCTCGGCCGCGGCGATGCAGCCCATGCGCCCCGCCGTTTCCAGCGAATGGTCGCTGGCCAGCCCGTAAAGGAACCCCGCCGCGAACTGATCGCCCGCGCCGGTGGCATCGACCGGCACAGTGCGCTCCACCGGCACCTCGACATGGTGCCCGTCATGCATCAGCACCACCGGATCGCCCGAGCGCGTGCAGACCAGCATCTTGCAGTCATGCGCGGCCTCGGCCAGCGCATCGTCGATATCGTTGGCCTGGTACAGCGCCACCCATTCCTGCTGGTTGCCGATGACGAAATCCATCTCTTCGCGGATCAGGCGGCGGAAATCGTCGCGGTGACGGGTCACGCAGAAGGGATCGGACAGCGCGATACCCACCCGCCCGCCGGCATTGCGGCAGGCGCGAGCGGCTTTCAGGAACGCCTCCTTGCCTTTGTCCTTGTCGAACAGATAACCCTCGAGGAACACATATTCGCTGTCGGCCATCACCGCTTCGTCCACGTCATCGGGGCCAAGCTCGGCCGAGATGCCCAGATAGGTGCTCATCGAACGTTCACCATCGGGGGTGACGAAGATCATGCAGCGCGAGGTGGGCAATTCGCCATCGGCCACCGGCGGGTTGACGAAAACGGTGCCGGTGCGCGCGGCATCCTCGGCATAGAAGCGGCCCAGTTCATCGTCATGCACACGGCCCGCGAAAGCCGTGCGCAGCCCCAGCCGCCCGGCGCCGACGATGGTGTTGGCCACCGAGCCGCCGGCGCTCTGGCTGCGCTCTTCCATGCGCGTGAAAAGCGCCTCGGCCTGATCGCGCTCGACAAGCTGCATGACGCCCTTGCGGATGCCCAGATCGTCAAGCAGGTGATCGGGCGCGCGGGTGATGACATCGACGATGGCATTGCCGATACCGGCAAGCTGGTATTTCTTCATGGGGTCTTTTCCTCGAAGGGGCAGAGATCGCGGATCGGGCAGGCACCGCAGCGCGGCTTGCGGGCGGTGCAGATGTAGCGGCCATGCAGGATCAGCCAGTGATGGGCGTGCAACTGGTACTCGGCGGGCACATTGTCCTCGATGGCGCGCTCGACGGCGTTTACATCCTTGCCCGGCGCAATGCCGGTGCGGTTGCCGACGCGGAAGATATGCGTATCCACCGCCTGCGCCGGGTGACGCCACCACATGTTGAGCACCACATTGGCGGTCTTGCGCCCCACGCCGGGCAGCGATTGCAGCGCCGCGCGCGACGAGGGCACCTGCCCGCCATGATCATCCACCAGAATCCGGCTGAGCTTGATGACATTCTTCGCCTTGTTGCGGAAAAGGCCGATGGTGCGGATATGCTCGATCAGCCCTTCCTCGCCGAGCGCCAGCATCTTTTCGGGGGTGTCTGCGATGGCAAACAGCGCCCGCGTGGCGCGGTTGACGCCGGCATCGGTGGCCTGCGCCGACAGCGCCACCGCCACCAGCAGGGTAAAGGCATTGACATGCTCAAGCTCGCCCTTGGGCTCGGGATCGGCCGCGTGAAAGCGGCGGAAGATCTCGCAAATCGTGGCGTAATAAAGCTGGCTGGCCATGACGCCCCTCATGCAATGCTCGCCGCCTGCGTGCAAGGGAAAGTGATACTGCCCCCCTGCCCCGTTCCCGCGCGCCCCCCCCCCGCGGGGCCCCCGGGGGGGGGGGGGGGGGGGGGGCCCCGGGGCGGGGGGGGGGGGGGGGGGCGCCAGCGCGTCAGTCGCGGTCATTGCCCCGGCGCAGCAGACGGCCAATCAGGAACGAGGTGCGCGGCACATAGGTATAGCGCGTGCGGTCCTCGGGTGCGGGGCGCGCGCGCATGCGCACCAGGCCAAAGCCCACCAGCGCCAGATGCGCCAGCGCGATGAAGACGAACATCGCCGCCGGGCCCGGCCATGCAATCAGTAGCGAGGCGATGACCGGGCTGGCGATGGCGCCCAGCGCGTAGAAGAACATCAGCGCCGCCGACAGCTCGACGCGCTCTTCCGCCTCGGCGAAGTCATGCGCATGCGCGGCCGAGACCGAATAGATGGGAAAGGTGGTGAAGCCGAAGAAGCCGGCGGCCAGAAAGATGCCCGCCAACCCGCCGCCCGCGCCCGCCACCGTCAGCGCGCAGGCCAGCACCGAGGCCAGCGACAACCAGATCAGCACATGCCGGCGGTCATACCTGTCGGCCAGCCAGCCCACCGGAAGCTGCGCCAGCGCACCGCCCAGCACATAAGCGGCCAGAAACAGCGCGATCATCTCGGCCTCCAGCCCCACCGCCAGCCCGTAGAGCGGCCCCACCATGCGAAAGGCCGCGCCGGTGATGCCGCTCACCACCACCCCGGCCGCCGCCAGTGGCGAGTGGCGCCAGGCCTTGATCGGACGCAGCCGCGGCGCGGCGCCGGTTTCGGGCGCGGCGGCGCGGGTCAGCACCAGCGGAAACAGCGCCGCGCAGCACACCAGCGCCAGCAGGTTGTAGGAGAGATAGGCCGCCGGTTCCAGCACGGCGATGAGAAGCTGCGCGCCCAGCGAGCCGATGATATCGACCACGCGATACACCCCCATCGCGCGCCCGCGCGTGGCATTGGTGACCTTGGCCTGCAGCCAGGCCTCGATGATGGTGTAGCAGCCCGCCACCGACACGCCGATGGCCACGCGCATCACCGCCCAGGCCCAGGCGTGCGGCACCATCATATGCGCCAGGATGCCGATGGTGCCGGCGGCGGTGAGCGCGGCGAAGGCGCGCGAATGGCCCACCTCGCCCATCAGCCGCGGCGCCCACCAGCAGCCGATGAAGAAGCCCAGGAAATGTGCCGAGCCCAGCATGCCGATCTCGGCCGCGCTGAAGCCCAGCACCGCGCCTGACAGCGCATCAAGCGGCGCCACCCCGCCCAGGCCGAGCTGCAGCAGCACGACCGAGAGAAACAGCGCGGCGAAGGAGACGAGAAGGCGCATGAGTTTGCAGGAAAAGGGGCGAGGGGCGGCGGGCGGCGGTTTGCCGGGCGAGAGTGGCGCGGAAGCGCGGCGCCGTCCAGTGCCGAATGCGCAGCTTTCGGGTCGCGCGGGGGCGGGCGGGCGGTTAGGCTGCTGCCTGCGAAGATTGCAAAGGTGTGGCAGGCCAATGATTGATACGGTTTCCGAAGGTTTCAGCCTGCAGGCACGGGCAGTGCCCGGCCGCGGGGGGGCGCAAAGCGCCCGCCCGAGGGGGCGGTCGGGCGCTGCCCGGGGCGTCGGCACCGGCGGGGCAAAGAACACCCCTCGTGTGTGGTGGCGCCGGCACGACGT
>JAFIEG010000098.1 GCA_020832665.1 Pararhodobacter sp.
GATAGGCCAGCGGCACCGGGATCGGCACATTGATGCCCACCATGCCGATATTGATGCGGTTGGCGAAATCGCGCGCGGCGTCGCCGTCGCGGGTGAAGATGGCGGTGCCGTTGCCGTATTCATGGCTCATCGCCAGTCCGATCGCCTCTTCATAGCTGGCCGCACGCACCATCGACAGGACGGGGCCGAAGATCTCGGTCTTGTAGATGTCCATCTCGGGGGTCACCCGGTCGAACAGATGCGCGCCCACGAAGAAGCCGTCCTCATAGCCCTGCAGGCTGAAATTGCGGCCATCGACCACCAGCTCGGCGCCCTGTTCGACGCCCGATGCCACCAGCCGCAGGATGTTTTCCTTTGCTGCCGGGGTCACCACCGGGCCGAAATCGACATCATTGCCTGCGGTCCAGGGCCCCACCTTCAGCGCCTCGATCTTCGGCACCAGCCGCTCGCGCAGGGCTTCCGCCGTGCCCTCGCCCACCGGCACCGCCACCGAGATTGCCATGCAGCGCTCGCCCGCGGCGCCGAAGCCGGCGCCGACCAGCGCATCGGCGGCCTGGTCCATATCGGCATCGGGCATGATGATCATGTGGTTCTTGGCGCCGCCGAAGCATTGCGCGCGCTTGCCGTTGGCGGTGGCGCGGCTGTAGATGTATTGCGCAATCGGCGTCGAGCCCACGAAACCCACTGCCTGCACTGTCTCGTTGTCAAGGATCGCGTCAACCGATTCCTTGTCGCCATTGACCACCTGCAGCACGCCATCGGGCAGGCCGGCCTCCTTGCACAGCTCGGCCAGCATGATCGGCACCGAAGGGTCGCGCTCGGATGGCTTGAGGATCATTGCATTGCCGCTGGCCAGCGCCGGGCCCATCTTCCACAGCGGAATCATGGCCGGAAAGTTGAACGGCGTGATGCCCGCCACCACGCCCAGCGGCTGGCGCAGCGAATACATGTCGATGCCCGGCCCGGCGCTGTCGGTGAATTCGCCCTTCAACAGATGCGGCGCACCGATGCAGAACTCGATCACCTCAAGCCCGCGCTGGATGTCGCCCTTGGCATCGGGGAAGGTCTTGCCGTGCTCCGATGACAGCGCCTCGGCCAGCTTGTCCATGTCGCGGTTGATCAGCCCCACCAGCGCCATCATCACCCGGCCGCGCTTTTGCGGGTTGGTCGCACCCCAGGCCTGTTGCGCCTTTGCGGCCGAGGCCACGGCGGCGTCGAGCTCGGCCCTGGTGGCCAGCGCCACGCGCGCCTGCACCTCGCCGGTGGCGGGGTTGTAGACATCGGCAAAGCGCCCCGATTGGCCGGGAACCTGCTTGCCGTCGATCCAGTGACCGATTTCCTTCATGACATCCTCCTCGTCAGTTGGCGGCAGGATACTCTTGCATGAATGGCCTGAACAGGGGCAGTTTGGCAAAAATGGTCTTGCAGATTTGCAAGGCTTCGGGCGGCACCCGCATGGAGGGCGCGCGATGGCCGACTGGGACGACATGAAGGTGTTTCTCGCCGTGGCGCGCGGCGAAAGCCTAAGCCGCGCGGGCAGGATGCTCAAATGCGACGCGGCCACCGTGGGCCGGCGCGTGGCCCGGCTCGAGGAGGGCTTGGGCATCAGGCTTTTCAACCGCTCGCCGCAGGGCTACGCGCTCACCGACGAGGGCGCGCGGCTGATGCCTCATGCCCAGGCCATCGAGGCCGAGATGGCGCGCGCGCAGGATGCGCTGGCCGGCCCCGGCGCGGGCATAAACGGCCAGATCAGGCTGGGCGCGCCCGATGGCTGCGCCACCTATCTGCTGCCGCAGGTGGTGGCGGCGATCTGCGCCGAGAACCCGGGCCTTGAGGTGCAGATCGTGGCGCTGCCGCGGGTGTTCAATCTCAGCCGGCGCGAGGCCGACATGGCCATCGCCGTCAGCCCGCCGGCGCAGGGGCGGCTGCTGGTGCAGAAGATCGGCGATTACCGGCTGCATCTCGCCGCCTCCGAGGGCTATCTGGCGCATGCGCCGCGCCTCGACGGGCCGGGAGATCTGACGCGTCACCGGGTGATCGGCTATATCCCCGACATGATCTTCGATCCCGAGCTGGATTACCTCTCCAGCCTGGGCATCGATTCGCCGCCGCTGGCCTCGAACGCGATCTCGGTGCAGCTGGGGCTGATCGCACAAGGGGCGGGGCTGGGCGTGGTGCATGATTTCGCGCTGCCCTTCGCGCCGGGGGTTCGCCGGGTGCTGGCCGATGACTTCTCGCTCACGCGCAGCTTCCACCTGATCCGCCACGGCGATGACCGCCGCGTGCCGCGGCTGGCGCGTTTCGCCCAGGCGCTGGTTGCCGGCCTGCGCCGCGAACTGGGGCGGCTGGAACGCGAGGCTTGAGGCTTGACAGCCGCGCGGCGACATTGGACGCTGAAGCGGCAGCCGAAACGGAGGGCAGGCCGATGCTGGTGAAGCAGATCCTGAAGAACAAGGCCGGCGGGGTGATCTCCATCGCGCCGGGAGCGAGCGTTGCCGACGCCGCGGAGCTGCTGGCGGCGCGGCGCATCGGCGCGGTGGTGGTATCGAGCGATGGCGAGACGGCGCAGGGCATCCTGTCCGAGCGTGACATCGTGCGCGAGCTGGGCAAGCGCGGCACCGGCTGCCTGACCGACAAGGTCGAATCGGTGATGACCCGTGCCATCTATGCCTGCAGCCCTGATGACAGCGCCGATCAGGTGCTGGAAACCATGACCAAGCGCCGCTTTCGCCACATGCCGGTGATGGAAGGTGAGCGCATGATCGCCATCATCTCGATCGGCGATGTGGTCGCCGCGCGGCTGTCCGAGCTGCAGCAGGAAAAGGATGCGCTGACCGGCATGATCATGGGCCATTGAGGCCCGCGCCGCCGGGCCCGGGGCACAGGCGCAGGCAGCGCCGGGGACAGAAAACACGAGCGAAACGGTCATTCTGCCCTTGCATGTCGCGGCGCAATATTGTTGCGTGCCGCTGCCGCCGCAAGGCCGGCCCTGATGGAGGATGACATGCGCATCGGGCTTTACCCCGGCACTTTCGATCCGCTCACGCTTGGGCATATGGACATCATTACCCGCGCCAGCGCGCTGGTTGACCGGCTGGTGATCGGCGTGGCGATCAACCGCGACAAGGGGCCACTGTTCACGCTCGAAAAGCGCGTGAAGATGATCGAGGACGAATGCGTCGAGCTTTCCGCGCGCACCGGCACCGAGATACTGGCGCACCCTTTCGAGAATCTGCTCATCGACTGCGCGCGCGATGTCGGCGCCACCATCATCATTCGCGGGCTGCGCGCCGTGGCCGATTTCGAATACGAGTTCCAGATGGTGGGCATGAACCGCGCGCTCGACGATTCGGTGGAAACCGTCTTCCTGATGGCCGAGGCGCGGCGCCAGGCGGTGGCCTCGAAGCTGGTGAAGGAAATCGCTCGGCTGGGCGGCGATGTCAGCAAATTCGTGCCGCCGCGGGTGGATCAGGCGCTGCGCGAGCGCTACGGCCCGGTGCTGGAGCGCGGCTGAGGATGGCGCGAAGGATGGGCAGTATTGCCCATCCTAAGAGGCGCGCGCGACAAGCAGATCGAGCGGTGGCGCGCGCATCAGATCGCGCGCGTAATAACCCAGGCGGCCACCATCGCGCCCCGAATTGATGCCGATGCAGATCAGATCAGCGCCAATCTCCTCGGCGCGCAGCTTCAAAAGCTCGTGCAGATTGCCCGGCACCATCAGCGGCGGTTCGGCCAGTTCGGGCATGCCGGGCGTGGCCAGAAAACCCTCGCGCGCCTGCTCGGCCTGGGTGATGGCTGCGTCGCAGGCCGGGTCGTCGGGGCTGAAGCGCGCGCCCAGCGGCAGCGCCAGCATGTGCAGCGCGTGAAAGCGCGCATCGGGCGCAATGCGCGCAGCCAGCGCCAGCGCGGCGGCCGAGGCGGGCGAGAAATCGGTCAGCGCCAGCACCTGGCGATATTCCCGCCCGGGCGGCTGGTGGGCGATCAGCGCCGGTGCCTGCGTTGCCAGAACGATCTTTTCCATCGTCGTCAGGCGCAGCGCATCGAGCACGCGGCGCTCGCCATGCAGGCCCAGCACCAGCAGCGCCGCGCCTTCGGCATCGGCCAGTGCGCCGATCTCCTCGGCGGGTTCGCCGGCGAGCAGGTGCAGCGCCCTGTCCCCGGTCAGCCCCGCTGCCTGCATTTCGGCCTCGATCGCGCGCAGTGGCGCGCCGCTGCCGTTTGCGGTTGCAGCACCGCGCCGGGTCAGCCTGCGGCCGAGAATGCCTAGCCCGCCCTTGCGCGTGCCGGCGGTTTCGCCCGATTCGAGAGACGCGGCGAGCGAGGCAGCGTCAGAGGCGGCGGCGGTGGCGGCGGCTTTCGGGCTGCGCACATGGGCGACGACGAGCCGGCAATCGAGCTGCGCCGCCAGCATTGCCGCGCGGCCGATGACATGGTTCGAGCGCGGCTTGCCGGCGGTAGCGGCGATGACGGTGGCGCGGGGCGGGTCCGGGTGCGGGTCTGGGCGCGGCTGGTGCGAGGGCGGTGTCTGGGGGGGCATCTGGGGCGGCTCCGGGCGGTGGGGGGCGGCTTGGGGCTGGAGGCGGGCGGCGGCGCGGGGTCGGTCAGCTTGTGGCGGGCGGCGCGCCAGAGCGCCCGCGCAGCCGCGAGACCATCTCGGCGCCGATATCGCGCCCGACATGAAGGCGCTGGTGCAGGCCGGGAAAGGCCGCGCGCAGCGGTGCGGCCAGCTTTTCGGGCAGAGTGTTCAGGGTGGCGGGGCAGACCATCAGGCTCTCGCAGGGAACGCCTTCGGCGTAAATCACCTCGTGACGGTCAAAGACAAGGCCGAAATAGCTGACCCAGCCGCCGGGGCGGCGCCGGATGCGGCGCTCATCGACAAGGTGGCGCGCCTGTATCAGCAATTCGGCGCCACCGGCCACGGCGCGCGCCTTGCGGCGGTAGAGAAACAGCCGGTGATGCGGGCTGACGATCAGCGGGCGCGGATTGCCCATTGTGCCGGGCATGATCACCACCGGCGCAAAGGTTCCCTCGGCGCGAAGGCGGACATTGCCCTTCCAGCGCAATGGCTGCGCGCCGTGATCGCGGGTGATGACCTCCATACCCGGCTCCAGCGCCTCGACCGGCAGCTGCCTGCCATCGGCAAGCGCGATACGGGTGCCGCCGGCAAAGGCGCCCGACACGGCATCGGCCAGCCGGATCGGGCCGGGGCGGGCATCGGCGCCGATCTGGGTATAGGTGCATTGCGCCATCAGCGGCGAGAGCGGCAGCGCCAGCCGCCCCAGCCCGGCGCATTCCAGCACCATGATCTCGACGAGATCGCCATCGGGGGCCATCAGTGAAATGCGCCCGCGCAGATAGACCGCCGCGCCAGGCTGGCCAGTTGGCGAGCCGGGCGCGACATGGCCCGCCGGCGCGGTGTCGCGGGGCGTTTCATGAGGTGTTTCACTGGCCGTTCCGGGCGCCGTTTCGCCCAAGGTTTCGTCCGGCGACAGGATCAGCGACAAGGGGCGCGCTCCCTCGCGCAGGCGGTAATAGTCGCCGTCGATGCTTTCACCCGGCAGCGGCAGCGGATCGTCCGCATTGGCGCCCGAAAGCACCGGCAGCGCCTCGGCGGGATATACGGCCACCGCCACGCCGGGCAGGTCCGGTTGCGCCGCCACCGGTTTCTCGGCGCGCATCCCCCGGTGCCCGCCCGGATCGTCCTGTCTCGAAAGAGCCATGCCGACCGCTCTCCGTTCACCCGCGGCGAACTTCACCCGATCGCGCGGTGGCTTATCCTAAGCCCTAAGCGGCCCGGAAGGAAGCAAGCAGTTGGCGCGGCCTGCCGGCGCGGGGCGTCACGCCCTTGGCGGGTGAACAGATCGGCGAAGTCAGCCGCAAATTCCCGCCCGTGCCTGATGGTCCGACCGAATGAAACTGCCTCAGCCCTGCCTGGCAAGCGCCAGCGCCTGATCCAGCCGGTCGTCGCCCCAGAACAGCTCGTCACCCACCACGAAGCTGGGTGCGCCGAAGATGCCGCGCCGGCGCGCCTCAATGGTGGCGGCATCGAAGGCGCTCACCGTCTCGGGCGCATTGGCGCGCGCCAGCACCGCCGTTTCGTCGGCACCGACGGCGGCAAGGCTGCGGCTGACGGCCTCGTCGCTGCCCGGCGCATGGCCGTTTTCGAACCATTCGCGATACGAGGCTTTCAGCCAGGCCATGCCCAGCCCGTCCTCGTTCATGACCATGGCGATACGATTGGCCAGCGGCACATCGGGCGCCGGATAGGGGGCGGGCAGGCGCGGCGACAGCCCCATGCGCGCTGCCTGCCGTTCGATATCGTGCCACATATAGGCGGTCTTGGCCGCGCCTTCGGGGAAGGGCCAGTAGCCGGCTTCACGAAACAGAAGGCCCAGGTTGAACGGGTGCAGGCTGAATTCGACTCCGGCGGCCCTGGCGTCGGCCTCGAGGCGCTGGACGCTGAGATAGGTATAGGTACTGCCGGCGGTGAACCAGAACGCGACCGGGTGTGGCATGGCAACTCTCCCCTGAATGACAATGGCCGCCGCCAGTCGGGGCCGCCATACGGGGGCTGTTCCGGCGCGACCGCCAAAGCCTGCCCCCGCAAAGGGCATCGGTCAAGCATGTGCGTGCCGGCCGGGGGTTGCGCTTTGCCCCTGCGCCCTGTTCCATGCTTGCCGGTATCCGTGCCGAAACCGGTTGGCGCGGACAAGGGACGCGAAGAAAGGAAATGCGATGGATCTGGGCATCAGGGGCAAACGGGCGCTGGTCTGCGCGTCCAGCAAGGGGCTGGGGCTGGGCTGCGCCGAGGCGCTGGCGGCGGCGGGCGTCGATCTGGTGATCAATGCGCGCGGCACCGAGGCGCTGGAGGCGGCGGCGGCGCGGCTGGGCCGCGAACATGGCGTGTCGGTTACACCGGTGGCCGCCGACATCACCAGCGCCGAGGGGCGTGCGCGCGTGCTCGACGCCGCCGGCGCGGTGGACATTCTGGTCACCAATGCCGGCGGCCCGCCGCCGGGAAGCTGGCAGGACTGGTCGCGCGAGGATTTCATCGCCGCGCTCGATGCCAACATGCTGACCCCGATCGCGCTGATGCAGGCGCAGCTGCCGGGGATGATGGAGCGCGGCTGGGGGCGGGTGGTGAACATCACTTCGCAATCGGTCAAGGCGCCGATTGCGGTGCTGGGCCTGTCCAACAGCGCCCGTGCCGGGCTGACCGGCTTTGTCGCCGGCACCGCGCGACAGGTGGCCGGGCGCGGCGTGACCATCAACAACCTGCTGCCCGGCGTCCACGACACCGACCGCGCCGTCGCGCTCGATGGCGGAGTGGCCGAGCGCGAAGGGATCCAGCACGCCGAGGCCCGCCGCCGGCGCGAGGCGACCATTCCCGCCGGGCGCTACGGCACGGCGGCCGAGTTCGGGGCGATGTGCGCCTTCCTGTGCTCGGTGCATGCCGGTTTCATCGTCGGCCAGAATGTCCTGCTCGATGGCGGGGCGACCAACGCCACGATCTGACCGGGCCGCCGGCGCGGCGCTTCGTGAACGACCGGCAACGCGGTGGCCATGCCGCGTTGCACCCCCTCCCGGTCCGGCCTTGGGGCCGGGATGCAAACCCCTTTCTGCACTTGGGGCTTGCAGTCAGCCCTTTCGATCCCAATTTAACCACTCAGGGCAGGTGCCCTTGCGAACGGCCCTTGTGTCTGTCAGCCTTTTCAGTGTGTCGCCCCTTCGCCTGGAGACCGCCTGACAACACGCGGCAGAAAGGAGCCGGAGCCGATGAGCACCACCCCCTTCACCCTGCAAGTACCCGACATGCATTGCGATCATTGCCGGCACAGTATCGAGAGCGCGCTGTCGCCCCTGGGCGCGAGTGTTGCCTTCGACATGGAAACACGCCAGGTCAAACTAGCCGGCATCAGCCCCGACGTGGCCCTGGCCGCGCTCGCCCAGATCGGCTATCCCGCCAGCCCGACCGATAGCTGAGCACCCGATAGCTGATCCCCGGCGCGCCGCTCACCAGTGCCCGGTGCTGGGCATCGATGCCCAGGGCTCTGCAGGCGCCTTGGCCGCGCCCTCTTGCAACAGCTCGACCGAGATATTGTCGGGCGAGCGCACGAAGGCCATGCGCCCGTCACGCGGCGGGCGATTGATGGTGACGCCATTGTCCATCAATTCCTGGCACTTGGCGTAGATGTCCTCGACCTCATAGGCCAGATGCCCGAAATGCCGGCTGTCCGAGGGCAGGCCGTCATCGCCATCCCAGTTATATGTCAGCTCGACCGGGCATTCGGGCTGGCCCGGCGGCGCCATGAAAACCAGCGTGAAGCGCCCCTCCTCGCTTTCATGACGCCGGGTTTCCTCAAGCCCCAGCAGGCGGTAGAACGCCATCGACTTCTCCAGATCCTTCACCCTGACCATCGTGTGCAGGTATCGCATCTTGCGTCTCCTTGTCGCCTTGCCCCAAGATAGCGCCGCACACGCCACCCGCAAGCACAGGTTTCCCCATGCCCCTTTCGCCCGAACAGCAAGCCGAGATCGACGCCCAGCGCGCCACGCCCCGCCAGACCCTGCGCACCGTGTCGGAAGGCATGGAAAAGCACCTCTACACCGCCCGCCCGGTGCTCGATCACGGCTTCATCAGGGTGATCGACTATATGGGCGATGACAGCGCCATCGTGCAGGCCGCGCGCGTCAGCTACGGCGCTGGCACCAAACATGTGCAAAACGATGAGGGGCTGATCCGCTACCTGATGCGCCACTGGCACTCCACCCCTTTCGAGATGTGCGAGGTCAAGCTGCATGTGAAGCTGCCGGTCTTCGTGGCGCGGCAATGGATCAGGCACCGCACCGCCAATGTGAACGAATACTCGGCGCGCTATTCGATCCTTGACCGGGAATTCTACATCCCCGCGCCCGAGGCGCTGGCGGCGCAATCGACCGTCAACAATCAGGGCCGCGGCGCCGTGCTTGAGGGCGAGGAGGCCGCGCGCGTGCTGGAGATGCTGAAAACCGATGCCGGGCGCGCCTATGACCATTACGAGGCGATGCTTTCGCAAGACGGCCAGCAGGGGCTGGCGCGCGAACTGGCGCGAATGAACCTGCCGATGAACATTTACACGCAATGGTACTGGAAGACCGACCTGCACAACCTGTTCCACTTCCTGCGCCTGCGTGCCGATGCCCATGCGCAATACGAGATACGCGTCTATGCCGATGCGATTGCCGAGGCCGTGGCCGACTGGGTGCCGCTGGCCTGGAAGGCGTTTTGCGATTACCGTGTGGGGGGAGTGACGCTGTCGGCGGCGGCGGTGGATTGCCTGAAGCGGATGCTGGCGGGCGAGACGGTGACGCAGGAGAATTCCGGCATGAGCGCAAGGGAATGGCGGGAGTTTGAGGGGGTTTGGGGGTGAGGGATGGTGCCGGCTGAAGTCATATCGCCCTCGACCCGATCTTCCGCGCGCGTACTGACTTCACTGAGCGCATCTGTCTTAGCGGTAGTAGTTTATGACTTGAATGCAGAAGTCTGGGATTTTCTCGGACGCGAAGTCGCTCCACATGCGTTTCGTGAGGTAGCTACAGCACTTATTGTTTTCTTGACTGTTGGTCATTTCATTCATTGGCGGTCAGATTACTTGGCGTATACTAGGTGGTTCAAGTCTGCCTCTGGAACTAAGGCCGATATTTATTCAATCGGCAGGATGGATGCAAAGATTCCGTTGAATGAGGTTTTGATCAATAGAGTAAGGAGTATAGAAGAAAAAGATGAAGAGGCGCTCACTTTAATAGAGAACATCGAAAAATCATTGAGTAGTGTAGCAGATGTTCTTTCCCAAGAGAACCAAAAGAGAAAAACGTGGGTTGGAGATACAAACAACAAAATAATTGGCTTGAAGAAAGAGATAGAAAAGGCAAATTCATTAATAGTAAATTTGCTTAGAGATTTGGGTGAGATGAAAAATATAATGAGTGAAATGGATGTGGGATTCAAGAAAGTAAACTTTGCGAAGAAGGTTGAAGTTTATGTTTGGTATCTTGCCATTCCACTCCTGGTTTCTTTTCTCTCTATGTATTCTCTTTGGTTGCCGTTCCCCGTTCGCCAATAAACAGATGGCTATATAAGCGCTTTTCCCGCCCGGGCCAGAGGCCCGGGCAACGCCCGACCCGTTGGGCTCCGCCCGTTTGTCGCTGAAATCGTGCCACTGGCACGATTTCCGGGCGCTCCTCACCCCCGTCACGCCAAAGGCGTGCCTGCGGCACGACGGGCGGGCGCTTTCAGCCCCCACCCCTCGGGCCGGGCGCTGCCCTCTCGTTGTGCACTCCTTCACCGGCGGCATGGCCGCACCGCCACAGGGCGCGCCGCCCGCATGGCGCATTACCGCCGCCAGCCCTGCGCCTGCGCTCCGGGCGTTCGCGGCTTCATCGGCAATCCGTTTCATCAGTTCCGACACCTCGGCGATAATGCCCGCCCGTGCCGGAAGGCACGGGCAGCGCCCGACCGCCCCCCCGGGCGGGCGCTTCGCTTCCGCCCGCGGTCGGGCACTGCCCGTGCTTCAGCCGAATCGGGTAACTTCTCGTCGCTCCCACTATCGGGAACCAAAGGGCAGGGTTCACCCCCGCCGCACCCCGCCGCCCGCATCTCACCGCCAGTGCAGCGCCCCGCGCTTGTGCGGCAGGGGCAGGTTGGTGGAAACCCGCGCGGCATAGTCCATCGGCCCCACCAGCCGCAGCCCGTCTGCCGCGCCCCCGGTCGCCGCGCCGCCAAACACCGCCCCCGCCAGCGCCCGGGTCATCACCGCCGGGCCGCTGTCCCACCACGGATAGGGCGCGGCACCCGCCGCCAGCCGCGCTTCCAGCCCCTCCACCGCCAGCGCCAGCGCGCGTTCCACCACCGCCAGCCCCGGCCTTGCGGCGATGAAATTGTTGGCCACGCTGCCAAAGCCCGGCTCGATCACGAACACCCCCCCGGCGCCCTTCAGCCAGCCCTCGACCGGCGCGCGGGGGAACTCATCGGTATCGGCCCAGATGCCCCCCTCATGCGCCAGCCAGGCCAGGCGGAAGAGATCGGCGCGCGCCGCCGGCAGGCTGATCGCCGCGAAGAGCCGCGCCAGCGCGCCATCGCGCGCGGCCAGCCATTGCAAGGCCTCGTCGGGGCCGAACACGCGCTGCGCCCAGCCCGGATGCAGCGCCGCCCACGCCGCCAGGTTGCGCGCCACGGGGGCGCTTTCGGGCCCTTCCCAGTAATGCACCAGCCGCCCCGGCAGCGCGCCGCCCGCCGCCAGCGCCGGCAATGCGCCCTGCCGCATCGCCCGCCCCAGCGCAAAGGCCGCCAGCCCCGGCGACGCGGCCAGGCTTTCCGCAATCGCCCCGGGCGGGCCGTGCAGCGCGCCTTCGGGCAGGGAGCGGGCGGCGCGCAGGGCGTCATCGGTGAGCATGTCGCGCAGATCAGGCGGCGGGGGGGCGCCGGTCTGCGATGATTTCAGCGCGCGCAGCCGGCGCTGGGCGCGCGCGGCGGCGGCGAAATCGCCCTGTTGAAAAGCCGCGCGCGAAAGCGCCAGCCACAGCGGCGGCCGTCGCGGAAAGCGTTGCACCGGAACCGCCAGCAGCGCGCGCGCGGCCTGGGGATCGCCGGCGGCCTGCGCCGCCTCGGCGCGTTCCAGCGCCAGCTCGGCCGCCAGCGGCGCGGTGGGGGCGTCAAGCGGGGCCAGCAGCGCCACGGCGGCAGGCGCGCTTCCCTCGGCGCGCGCAACCCTTGCCAGCGCCAGCGCGTGGCGCAGCCTTGCCGGCGCGGTTGTGGCTGCGGGCAGCGCCGCGCGCGCCGGCCCCGGCAGGCCCATGCGCAACAGCACATGCGCCGCTGCCCCGGATGGCTTGTGCGCCAGCTCTTCCTCCAGCGCCGCCCAGTCCCCCGCCGCCAGACGGCAATTGAGCGCCAGTGCCGCCAGCCCCTGATCGCTTGCATGGATGCGCGCGGCGGCACTGGCCTGCCCGGCCAGGGCGGCCAGCGCGGGCTCGGGGCGTGCGCGCTCGCCGGCCTCCAGCAGCCCCGCGCGCAGCGCCAGCGCGTGCCGGCGCGGCGGCCAGCGCCAGGGGGCGGCGGCATCTTCGGGCGGGGTGTCGGCGGCGAGCAGCGCCCTGGCGCGGGCGCTGTCCTCGGCTTCGAGCGCCAGCACGATTTCCGCGCGGCGGGTCTGCGCGTGAGCATCGCCCGCCACCGCGCGCAGCCGCGCCAGCGCCCGCCGCGCGGCAGGAAAGTCGCGCTCGGTGATGAACAGCGAAAGGAGCGTGTGCCATAGCTCGGGGCAGGCGGGCAGGTCGGTGTGGCCGACTGCGCGCCTGAGCGCCGCGCCACCCGCTTCCAGCCGGATCAGCCGCATGGACAGCGCCTGCCAGCGCCCCGGCGGCATGAGCGGGCGCAAGGTTTCGAGATCGGCGCGCGCGGCGACAAGATCGCCCGCGCGCATGGAAAGATCGGCGCGGCAGCTCAGCGCCGGCGCCGCGCCGGGGCTGCCGGGGGTGATATCGGCAAGGCTGGCGCGCGCCTCATCGGCCCGGCCCAGCCGCCACAACAGCCGCGCGCGCGCATCGTGGCGGCTGCCATCGCCGGGCAGCAGCGCGGCCAGCCGCCGCAGGGCGCGGGTGGCATCGGGGGGTTCCCCGGCCTGGCTCTCGGCCG
>JAFIEG010000099.1 GCA_020832665.1 Pararhodobacter sp.
CCCCCCCCCCCCCCCCCCCCCCACAGGGGGGGCACGCCCCCCTTTGGAAACCCCGTGCGTATTTGAGGCAAGATGAAGGGGCGACGGGGCGGCTTTCAGCCGACCAGTTCGAGGCCCGAGAAGAAGAAGGCGATCTCGGCGGCGGCGGTTTCAGGCGCGTCCGAGCCATGGACCGAGTTCTCGCCCACCGAAAGTGCGAAATCCTTGCGGATGGTGCCCTCGGCGGCCTCGGCGGGGTTGGTGGCGCCCATCACCTCGCGGTTTTTCGCAATGGCGTTCTCGCCTTCGAGCACCTGCACCACCACCGGCTCGGAGGACATGAAGCTGCACAGCTCGTCATAGAAGGGGCGCTCGGCATGCACGGCATAGAAGCGCCCGGCCTGATCCTTGGTCAGGTGGATACGTTTCTGGGCGACGATGCGCAGCCCGGCATCCTCGAAGCGGGCATTGATGCGCCCGGTGAGGTTGCGGCGGGTGGCGTCGGGCTTGATGATCGACAAGGTGCGTTCGGTGGGCATGGGATTCTCCGGATGTGTCGGCGCGGCGCCGTGCCGCGCGGGGATGGCGCCCCGTAGCATGGCCCGTGGGCGGTGAAAAGACGCCGCTGTTGCGGGTGCGGGCGGGTTTGGAGCGGGGGTTGACCGGGGCGCTGGCATGGGGCAAGCCCGCGCCCATGCTGGTGATCGAGGATCTGGTCTTTTCCATCGAGGGGCGGGCGCTTTTTTCAGGCGCCAGCTTGCGCGTGCCCGCGGGGCACAAGCTGGGGCTGGTGGGGCCAAACGGCGCCGGCAAGACCACGCTTTTCGGCTTGATACGGGGCGACCTGGTGCCCGAGGGCGGGCGCATCGTGCTGCCGCCGCGCGCGCGCATCGCCGGCGTGGCACAGGAGGTGCCGGCCGGGCCCGAAAGCCTGCTGGATACGGTGCTGGCCGCCGATACCGAGCGCGCCGAACTTCTGGACGAGGCCGGGCGCACTACCGATCCGGCGCGGGTCGCCGAGATCCAGACAAGGCTAACCGATATCGATGCCTGGTCTGCCGAGGGGCGGGCCTCGGCGATCCTGCGCGGGCTTGGTTTCACGGCTGAGGAGATGTTGCGCCCCTGCGCCGATTTTTCGGGCGGCTGGCGGATGCGGGTGGCGCTGGCGGCGGTGCTGTTTGCGCGCCCTGATCTGCTGCTGCTTGACGAGCCGACCAACTATCTGGACCTCGAAGGCGCGTTGTGGCTGGAAAGCTATCTTGCGCGCTATCCGCATACGGTGATCGTGATCAGCCATGACCGGGGGCTGCTGAACCGCGCCGTGGGGGCGATCGCGCATCTGCATGAGGGGCGGCTGACGCTTTATCAGGGCGGCTATGACGCATTCGCGCGCCGGCGTGCCGAGCAGCACGCTGTGCAGGCCGCCGAGGCGAAGAAGCAGGCGGCGCGGCGGGCGCATCTGCAATCCTTCGTGGACCGGTTTCGCGCCAAGGCGACCAAGGCGCGCCAGGCGCAGTCGCGGCTGAAGATGCTGGAGAAGATGGAGCCGATCACCCCGCCGGCCGAGGCGGCGCGGCATGTCTTTACCTTCCCCGCGCCCGAGGAATTGTCGCCGCCGATTCTGGCGCTGGAGGGGGTATCGGTGGGTTATGGCGGCGCGCCGGTGCTGCGGGGCTTGAATCTGCGCCTCGATCAGGAAGACCGCATCGCGCTGCTGGGTCGCAATGGCGAAGGCAAATCGACGCTGTCGAAGCTGTTGGCAGGCAAGCTTGCGCCGATGGGCGGCAAGCTGACGCGGGTGAACAGGCTGCGCGTGGGATATTTCGCGCAGCACCAGGTGGAAGAGCTGGTGGTGGACGAGACGCCCTTGCAGCATATCCGGCGACTACGCCCCGATGAGGGGCAGGCGAAGCTGCGCGCGCGGCTGGCCGGGTTCGGGCTGATGGCCGATCAGGCCGATACGATTGTGGCCAGGCTTTCGGGCGGGCAGAAGGCGCGGCTCAGCCTGATGCTGGCAACGCTGGATGCGCCGCATCTGCTGATCCTCGACGAGCCCACCAACCATCTTGATATCGAGAGCCGCGAGGCGCTGGTCGAGGCGCTGACCGCCTATGCCGGGGCGGTGGTGCTGGTCAGCCATGACATGCATCTGCTGGGGCTTGTGGCCGATCGGCTGTGGCTTGTCTACAACGGCAAGGTGGAGCCCTGGGAGGAAGACCTGGAAGCCTATCGCCAGTTTCTGCTCAGGCCGGCCGATGCCCCGCCGGCCCAGGCGCGAAAGAACAGGCCGGCGCCGAAACCGCGCCGCGCGGGCGATCTGGCGGCGCTGAAAGCCGAGGTCAGGAAGTGTGAGCAGCGCGTTGAAAAGCTTGAGGATATGCGCGCCAAGCTGGCCAGGAAGCTGGCCGATCCAGAATTGTATGACGATAATAGGCGCGACGAGCTGGATGTGTGGAACCGGAAATACGCCGAAGTGTCAGAAGGGGTGGATCGCGCCGAGGCGCTTTGGCTGAAGGCAATGCAAGCCCTTGAGAAGGAAGAGTATTTAATGACAGACAATTGATTGTCTGGCATTCAGTCCTGCCCGGAGACCGGCTATGCTGACCGATCCTGCCTTTCTTGTCGCGGCCTTTGTCACGCTTTTCGTGGTGATCGATCCCATCGGGCTGGCGCCGCTCTTTGTGGCGCTCACCGGCGGCATGAACCCGCGCCAGCGGCTGGCCATCGGCCTGCGCGCCTGCATCATCGCGGCGGTGCTGCTGACGATGTTCGGCCTGGCCGGCGAGGCGATCCTGGCGGGCATCGGCATCACCATGCCCGCCTTTCAGATCGCCGGCGGCATCCTGTTGTTCCTGACCGCGCTCGACATGCTCTTCGACAGGCGCGGCCAGCGCCGGGCGGGCCATGCGCAGGCGGCCGACGACCCGTCGGTGTTTCCGCTCGCCATGCCGCTGATCGCCGGGCCCGGCGCCATGGCGGCGATGATCCTGCTGGTGGGCGAAACCGGCTGGGACTGGCAGGGCGTGCTGGCGGTGCATCTGGTGATGCTGGTGGTGATCATTGCGGCCTTCATTCTGTTCGTGCTTGCCGTGCCGCTGGAGCGGCTATTGGGCCAGACCGGCACCATGGTGGTGACGCGGCTTCTGGGCATGCTGCTGGCGGCGCTTTCGGTGCAGTTCGTGCTCAACGGGCTGCGCGGGGCAGGGGTGATCTGAGCCCGGTGCGGCGCCATGGTGTTGCGGCCAGCGCCAGCAAGCTTACATTGCCTAGGTGAAAGCGACCGACAGGCGAACCGGACGAACCCCGTGCGGTCAAATACCGGCAACCGGAAAGGAAGGGCGTTGGATACGGCCATCGGCGGCGACGAGATTGCGCGCATTCTTTATGTGACCCTCCTTGGCGGGGCGTTGCTGGGCTATGCGCTGGTGGCCACGCGCGGGGGCATCGGGCAGCTTCTGCGCCATCTGCTGCTCTGGGCGCTGTTGTTCATCGGTGTCGCCGCCGCCTATGGCATCTGGCAGGACAGCGGCCACCGGCTGATAGGGGTGCAGCACGAGCAGAACGGCGCCATCGAACTGAGCCGCGACCGGGGCGGGCATTTCTTTCTTTCGCTCAAGATCGCCGGCCCGCAAGGCGGTGCGCCCGAGACCGTGCGCTTCATGGTCGATACCGGGGCGACCGATCTGGTGCTCAGCCGCGCCGACGCCGAAAGGCTGGGCTACCGGATCGACGAACTGGCCTTTCTGGGCACCGCACGCACCGCCAACGGCGTTGTGCGCACCGCGCGTGTGTCGCTTGACGAGGTGCAACTGGGCAGCCGCAGCGACCGGCGCGTGCCGGCGCTGGTGAATGAGGGCGAGTTGCATGTCTCGCTTCTGGGCATGGGCTATCTGGACCGCTTCTCTCGCATCGAGATCTCGCGCGAGAGGCTGCGCATCGAGTACTGAACGGGGCGGCCTTGGCGCGCTGGCGTCAGCCCACCTGCGCCAAGGCGCGTTCGCAGCGGATGGTGTCGCCAAGACGCGATTGCGCATCCAGCCGGATCACCGCTTCAAGCCCGCTGTTGCATTCGACCAGATCGCTGAGCAACACAGGGTCGAGTGTGGCGTAGAATGCCTCGACCGCGGCGGCGAGATGTTCGCCCATGCGGCACACCCCCTTGAGCGGGCAGGTATTGTTCTCCGAGAAGCATTCGATGAAGGGCAGATCGGCCTCGAAAGAGCGAAACACCTCGCCGACGCTGATCTTGCTGGCCGGGCGGGAGAGGGTGAAACCGCCATGACGGCCACGCAGCGTGGTGATGAAGCCCGCCTGGCCAAGCTGGTTGATCACCTGTGCCAGGTGGTTTTCCGATGCGTTGATGGCCAAGGCGACATCGCTCTTGCGCACGATCCTGTCGACATTGACAGCGCAAACCATGAGCGTGCGCAAGGCAAGGTTGGTGCGGGTGGTCAGACGCATGAGCTATCTCCCGAAAACAATTTCAGGCAATGTATGATTGAAAAAACGCGATTTCCTTGACTTCGATCAAGTTGCGCGGCGCGCAATTGTGCAATTGTCCGCGAAATCGGCGCATCTGGTCGGAATGCGCCCTGAATCGGGCCGAAAGGGCGCCCATTCCTGCTTTTTCATCCTTTGACCGGGCCTGTGTGGCGATTTGCCGCAGCTTTTTACGGGTGAGTCGGCGACACAGCGGGTTGGCGCGGCGAAAGTATGCCATTGCATTCCGTAGTGTGAATGCGTTACATGATATAGACATATTCGCATCTTCTGTATCGAATTGGAGGGGGCATGAACGGTCCTTTTGACTGCAGCGCCACGCGTCGCGGCTTCTTCGGTCTTGCGGCCGGGGGCGCGGCGCTGGCGGCGGGCGCATCGGTTGCCCAGGCGCGGCGGGTGCGCACCTCGGCGCGCATCGTCATTCTCGGCGCGGGCGCCGGCGGCGCGGCCATCGCCAACCGGTTGGTGAACCGTCTTGACGGGGCGCAGATCACCATAGTCGATGGCAGTCAGCAGCACTGGTATCAGCCCGGCTTCACGCTCATTGCCGCCGGGTTGCGACCGGCCAGCTATGCCGTCAGCGGCACAGGCGACTGGCTGCCGCGCGGGGTCAACTGGGTGCAGGAATACGCCGCCGAAATCGACCCCGAGGCCAACACCGTCACCACCACCGGCGGCCAGCGGCTGGATTACGACTATCTGATCGTCGCCACCGGGCTGGTGCTGGACTGGGACGCCATAGAGGGGTTCGACCTGTCGCTGGTGGGCGCCGAGCACGGCATTTCCGCCCATTACGCCGGGCCGGATTATGCCGAGGCAAGCTGGCGCGCGCTCGATCGCTTCACTGACGAGGGCGGCGTGGGCATGTTCGGCCGCCCGGCGACCGAGATGAAATGCGCCGGCGCGCCGGTCAAGATCTGCTTTCTGGGCGAGGATATCGCCACCACCAAGGGCAATCGCGGGCGCTGCGAATTTGTCTATAACGCCCAGGCGCGCAACCTGTTCGGGGTGCCGGTGATCCATCACCGTGTACGCCAGATCATGGATGAGCGCGACATCACCTATCGCTACGAGCATGTGCTCACCACGATCGATGCGGGCGCGAAGACCGCCACCTATCGCACGCCCGAGGGCGAGGTCACCGACAACTGGGATTTCATCAATGTGGTGCCGCCGCAGCGCGCGCCGCAAGTGGTGCGCGATTCGGGGCTTTCCTGGGCCGACCGCTGGACCGATCAGGGCTGGATCGAGGTCGATATGCAGACCCTGCGCCATGCCCGCTATCCCAATGTCTTCGGCATTGGCGACATCAACGGCGTGCCCAAGGGCAAGACCGCGGCCAGCGTCAAGTTCCACCTGCCGGTGGTCGAGGATCATCTGGTCAGCGAGATCGCGGGTGGCGAGGGCACGCGGCTTTACGATGGCTACACTTCCTGCCCGCTGATCACCCGCGTGGGAAGGGCAATGCTGGTCGAGTTCGATTACCATGACAACCTTGTGCCCTCCTTCCCCGGCCTGGTGGCCCCGCTTGAAGAGCTGTGGATCTCGTGGCTGATGAAGGAAGTCGCGCTCAAGGCCACCTACAACGCCATGCTGCGCGGTCGCGCCTGAGGAGGAAAGCGAGATGGAAGATTTCAGCCTGATGACCCTGATCGCGGTCTTCGAGGAAATGTTCGGCCGCGCCCTGTGGTGGGTGCTGGTGGCCGTGGCGCTGGTTGTCACCATCGCCTGGCTCTATGTGCTTTTTCGCGACCGCGCGGTTTCATGGCGCAAATTCCTGCTGGCGCAGCTTTCCATGCCCGTGGGCGCGGTGGCGGCTGTGGTGTTCATCCTGTGGATCACCAGTTCCAGCCTGCGCGACATGGGCGGGCCGATCGATGTGCTGGTGCTGCTGGGCGTGGCGGCGCTGGGTGCGGTGGGGCTGTCGATTCTGGTCTATGTGGTGCAGTCGCTGCTCTGGCCACCGATGCGCGAAAGCTGAGCCTGTTTTCGGCCATTCCTTGGCCGGAAAGGGCAGGCTGATCGGGGAATGCAGTCCAAACCAGCCGAAAAAGCGAACCGGCCGCCCCGCGCGGCCGGCTTTACTGCCCCTTTACAAAGCCGAGCGTTTCTGTCAGAAAAGCCCGAGCAGCGGGCGACTCGTGCCCTTTGCAAGGGAGCGCCGTCATGATCGTCTGTCATTGCATGAACATCGCCGATCACGATATCCGCGCCGCGGTAGACTGGATGCGCGCCGCCGATCCCGACACCATCATCACCCCGCGCAAGGTTTACCGCTCGCTGGGCAAGTCAGCCGATTGCGGCGGCTGCCTGCCCCTTTTCCTTGACACGATGCGCCGCTGTGACAGTCTGCCGGTAGCCACGGTCGACCGTCCGGCAGATGGACGGCCTAGCCAGTCCGTGCCGTATCTCGGCACCGTGCAAAGGAAAAGGAACAAGGCACCATGAAGGGCGACCCAAAGGTCATCGAATTTCTCAACGCCGCGCTTCGCTCGGAACTGACAGCCGTCAGCCAGTACTGGCTGCATTACCGGCTGCAGGAAGACTGGGGCTATGGCGCGCTGGCCGCGAAAAGCCGCGCCGAGTCGATCGAGGAGATGCACCACGCCGACAAGCTGATCGAGCGCATCATCTTTCTTGAAGGCCACCCCAACCTGCAAAAGCTCGACTCGCTGCGCATCGGCCAGAACCTGCGCGAGACGCTGGAATGCGATCTCGCCGCCGAGCATGACGCGCGCAACCTCTATATCGAGGCGCGCCAGCATTGCGAAAAGGTCGCCGATTTCGTCAGCAAGGGCCTGTTCGAGGAACTTATCGCCGATGAGGAAGAGCATATCGATTATCTCGAAACCCAGCTCGAATTGATGGAAAAGCTGGGCGAAGAGAAATACGCGCTCCTGAACGCCAGCCCGGCCGACAAGGGCGAGTAAGACACCACGTCACGCCGATCAGGCCGCAGCAGGCGGCCGGTGCCTGCGCCTTTACTGGCGCAGGATTTTTTTTGCGCATTGAAGAATAAAATGTTGATTTAGAAAAAATCTTTCCACAAAATCCGTTCGATTACCCTGTCGATTTCCGACCAGCGAAAAACTTGAGGCATATTTCCTACGGGCGGGCAACTTTGGTTGTTTCGCTGACTCCGTCCCGGGCCTGAGGCCGGGACGGGCGTCTTCGATTGTGGGAAGGATGCAATCGTGACTGGTTTCGTTGAATGGGCCCTTGAGGCAAAGGGCATCGATATCGCCGACGGCAGTGTTCATCAGGGCGCTTTTGCCTCGGCACTCAGCCAGTGGCTGCATGAGGTCGTGCTGGCCGATGAGGCTGTCATGGCATGGCTCGAATCAGAGCTTGACGAGGCGACGCTGGAACAATTCGCAGCCGGCAGCTTTGATGTCGATATCAGGCAAAATGACGCCGAGGGCGCGCCCGCGATCCTTTTCGAAGACGGGCAGGAGTTTTCGCTCGATGCGCTGTTCGAGGGGGGAAAGACCGCATTTGTCTGGACCAAGGGCAGGGCCGAACAGACGCGCTGGTTTTTCGACGAATTCGCCGCACCGGTAGCTGAGCCCGAACCCGAGCCAGAGCCAGAGCCCGACCCGCTTGCCGGGCTGTATTTTTCTGCGTTCACCCCGGAAACCGGCCGCGAGCTGTGGAAGGTGACCACGGATGGCGAAGTGGTGCTGGTGGCCGATATTAGTGAGGATCCCGACGGTTCCTATCCAGTAGGCTTCACCGAGTTCAATGGCAAGCTTTACTTCAGGGCATGGGATGGTGGCGAAACTGGCTCTGAGTTGTGGAAGGTCACGGCGGATGGCGATGTGGAGCAGGTGGCCGATATCTTTGAGGGGTCCGGCTCGTCCTTTCCATCGGGTTTCACCGAGTTCAATGGCGAGCTTTACTTCAGCGCATGGGATGGCGAAAGCGGGTGGGAGCTGTGGAAGGTCACGGCGGATGGCGATGTGGAGCAGGTGGCCGATATCAATGAGGGGGCCGGCTCTTCCGATCCATGGGGTTTCACCGAGTTCAATGGCGAGCTTTACTTCAGCGCATGGGATGGCGAAAGCGGGTGGGAGCTGTGGAAGGTCACGGCGGATGGCGATGTGGAGCAGGTGGCCGATATCAATGAGGGGGCCGGCTCTTCCGATCCATGGGGTTTCACCGAGTTCAATGGCGAGCTTTACTTCAGCGCATGGGATGGCGAAAGCGGGTGGGAGCTGTGGAAGGTCACGGCGGATGGCGATGTGGAGCAGGTGGCCGATATCAATGCGGGGGTCGGTTGGTCCTACCCATGGGGTTTCACCGAGTTCAATGGCGAGCTTTACTTCGGTGCCAACGATGGCGAAACCGGCCGCGAGTTGTGGAAGGTCACGGCAGATGGCGATGTGGAGCAGGTGGCCGATATCTTTGAGGGGGTCGGCTCGTCCGATCCGGTGTGGTTCACCGAGTTCAATGGCGAGCTTTATTTCACCGCCTCGGACGGCGAAACCGGCCGGGAGTTGTGGAAGGTTACGGCGGATGGCGATGTGGAGCAGGTGGCCGATATCAATGCGGGGGTCGGTTGGTCCTCTCCATGGGACTTAACCGAGTTCAATGGCGAGCTTTACTTCAGCGCCAATGATGGCGAAACCGGCCGGGAACTGTGGAAGGTCACGGCGGATGGCGATGTTGAGCAGGTGGCCGATATCTTTGAGGGGTCCGGCTCGTCCTCTCCATCGGGTTTTACCGAGTTCAATGGCGAGCTTTACTTCAGCGCCGATGATGGCGTAAGCGGCCGCGAGCTGTGGAAGGTCACGGCGGATGGCAATGTGGTGCAGGCGGCCGATATCTTTGAGGGAATCGGCTCGTCCTCTCCAGAGTGGTTTTTCGCCATCGAACCGGAAAGCCAGTTGCCGATGATCGAATTCACCGATCCGCCCGAAGAGGAGGAAGAACTGCTCGACCTGCTGGCCTGATCGCCGCGCGCGATCACCCGCTACGCCGCCCAAAGCCCGCGCACTGCTTGCCGGGCGGCGCAGCGCCTCAACCCAGCGCGGCCTGCACCTTTTTCGGCAGCTTCTCGCGGATCAGCCGGTACGAGGTGACGATGCGCTCGCGCAATTCGTCATCCTCGACCCGGTCCCAGGGGAGATGCACCCAGGAGCGGTGGAAATAGGGCGCGGGCTCGGCGCGGTTGACCTCGATCAGCAGCGCCGCTGTCTCGGCATCGGCGCATTTCACCGAGACCCCGCTGTCCATCGTGCCGATCACGGCGAAAAGCTTGCCGCCCACCTTCCACGCATCATGGCCGCCGCCCCAGGGGTCGCTCATCTCGGCCCCCGGCAACGTGGCGCATAGCGCGCGCACCATATCTCGATCCTGCGCCATGCCCGATCATTGCCGCCATGGCGGCAAGGCGTCAAGCCGGGTGGAATTTCACCTGTGAAGCGACTATCAGCATGTGGCGTTTCCCTGCTATCGGCCCGCCATGCCCGCCGCCCTCTTTGCCGCCCTTGCCATGTTGCTTGCCACCGGCTTCTTTGCCGGTACCACGCTGCTGGCCAAGGCGCTGGGCAGCGGGGCGCTGGGCACGCCGGTGAATGCGCTGATGATCAGCCAGGCGCGGTTCCTGTTCGGCTTTCTGGCGGTGCTGCTGGTGCTGGCGGCCTTGCCGCGCCGGGTGCGCGCGCTGCCCGCCGGCGCCCCGCCCCCGGCCTGGCGGCTGCACATGCTGCGCACGGTGCTTGGCTGGATGGCCGGGGCGCTGGTGTTCGCCGCCGCGGCGCAGATCCCGCTGACCGATGTCAACGCGCTGAGCTTTCTCAGCCCCATCGCCACCATGCTCTTTGCAGTGACGCTTTTGGGCGAGCGTATCGGCCGCTGGCGCTGGCTGGCGGCGGGGCTGGCGATGACCGGCGCGCTGGTGCTGCTGCGCCCCGGCGACGGCGTGGTGCACCCGGCCGCGCTGATGGCGCTGGGCGCGGCGTTCCTGATGGGGCTGGAGGGGGTTGTCATCAAGCGGCTGGCGGGGAGCGAGCCGCCCCAGCAGATCATGCTGGTCAGCAACGCGATGGGCGCGGTGTTGGCCTCGGTGATGGTGCTGCCCTTCTTTCAGTGGCCCGAGGCGGGCGTGCAATTGCTGGCGCTGGGGGCCGTGGGGCTGTTCATGGTGACGGGGCAGCTCTTGATGACCCTGGCCTTTGCGCGTGCCGATGCCAGCTTCGTCACGCCTTTTCTGTATCTGGTGCTGGTCTGGGCGGCGATTTTCGATATCGCGCTCTTTGCCATCATGCCCGATACGGCCAGCATCGCCGGCGCGGCGATCATCGTCGCCGGCGGTCTGGTGATGGCCTGGCGCGAGACCAGGCGGGCGCCGCGCCCGGCCGGCGCGGGCCGGGGGCATCGATAACCGCTTGCCCGGGCGCACGCTTGGTGCTACCGCATGGCCATGAAAACGATGCGCAACATCGCCATCTGCTGCATTATTACCCGCTGACCTTCCGGTTGCGCGGGGCGCCTCTCTTCCATCCAGGAAAGCGAAGCTGCCGGACCCGCGCGAGGGGTTGGCCGGGCTGAGGAGGCTTTCATGGTCGCCATCCGGCTGCACAATTCGAAGACAAGGCGCAAGGAGGCCTTCGCGCCGCTCGACCCGGCCAATGTGCGCATGTATGTCTGCGGCCCCACCGTTTATGACCGCGCGCATCTGGGCAATGCGCGGCCCGTGGTGGTGTTCGATGTGCTGTTTCGGCTGCTGCGCCATGTCTATGGCGAAGAGCATGTGACCTATGTGCGCAATTTCACCGATGTCGATGACAAGATCAACGCCCGCGCCCGGCAGATGCAGCAAGGCGGCGATGCGCGTGCGCTCAACGATATAATCCGCGTGCTGACCGATGAAACCATTGGCTGGTATCATCAGGACATGGACGCGCTGGGCGCGCTGCGCCCCACGCATGAGCCGCGCGCGACCGAATATGTCGGGCAGATGATTGCCATGATCGAGGGGTTGATCGCGAAGGGTTGCGCCTATGTGGCCGAGGGCCATGTGCTGTTCGATGTTCGCTCTTACCCCGAATATGGCCGGCTTTCCGGTCGTTCGGTCGATGACATGATCGCCGGTGCCCGCGTCGAGGTGGCGCCCTACAAGCGCGATGCGATGGATTTCGTGCTGTGGAAGCCCTCGAGCGCGGATGAGCCGGGCTGGGATTCGCCCTGGGGGCGGGGGCGGCCGGGCTGGCATATCGAGTGTTCGGCGATGAGCCATGAGTTGCTGGGGCCGTCCTTCGATATCCATGGCGGCGGCATCGACCTGCAATTTCCCCATCACGAGAACGAGGTGGCGCAAAGCTGCTGCGCCCATCCGGAAGGCGATTTCGCGCGTTTCTGGCTGCATAACGAGATGGTGCAGGTGGAGGGCAGGAAGATGTCCAAGAGCCTGGGCAATTTCTTCACGGTGCGGGATTTACTGGACACCCAGCACGATGGGGCAGTTATTCGGTTGCTTTTTCTTCAGACACACTATCGCAAGTCAATGGATTGGACTGACTCGAAGTATTCTCAGCTCCGCAACGAGTTGTTTCTTTGGGAACTTAGCACGTTAAATGTTGATCAGACCGAAGTTCCCGGCGAACTCATCGATGCACTAGCTGATGATTTCAACACGCCGCAGGCATTGACGGTGCTTCGCAACTTGAAATCGGAGAAACGCTTTCCGGAATTGCTGGCGGGAATGCGCTTTCTTGGTTTGCCGCCGATTCGCGCGAAGAACACGCTGACAATTGATGAGGAATCGCGGGCTAGGAAGTTAAATCAATTGGGGACGAAGCTTTCGGTTCTTCGCTCACAGGCCATGCAAAGCAAGGATTTCTCTGCCGTTGATGATCTCAAAGCCGCGCTTGTTGCCGCCGGAATCGAGGTTCGCATGTCAAAGCAGGGCGTCGAACTCATCCCCGGCCCCGATTTCGATCCCGCCAAGCTGGAGGGCATCGAATGATCCCGGCTGCTGATCAAAGCTCAACACAGGGCAGCGCCCGGCCCGCGCGGGGTGGGCGAGAAGCGCCCCCCCCGTGGGGGGGCGGGAC
>JAFIEG010000012.1 GCA_020832665.1 Pararhodobacter sp.
ATGGGCCCCACCGGCCGCGGCACCCACGAGCACTTCGGCATGTGCCCGGGCGGGGGGGGGGGGGCCCCCCCCCCCCCACCCCCACCGGCGCGGCCTCAGCCGGCCAGCGTCTTGGCGACTTCGGCGGCGAAGTCTTCCTGCTTCTTCTCGATACCCTCGCCCACCGCCATGCGCACGAAGCCCACGATCTCGACCCCGGCTTCCTGCGCGGCCTGGGCCACGGTGATGTCGGGGTTGATGACGAATTTCTGGCCGGTCAGGGTGACCTCTTCCAGATACTTCTTCATCCGGCCCGGGATGATGTTGTTGTGAATCACCGCATCGGGCTTGGGCTTGGCAGCGCTCGCATTCTCTTCCAGCGCCTTTTGCGTCTGCACCTCGCGCTCGCGCTCCAGCACCGCCGGGTCGAGGCTGGCCTCGTCAAGCGCCAGCGGCGCCAGCGCGGCGATATGCATGGCGATCTGGCGGCCGATGCCGGCGGTCTTTTCCGCATCCGCCCCGTTCAGCGCCACCAGCACGCCAATCCGGCCCAGCCCCTCGGCGGCGGCGTTGTGGACATAGGCGGCGACACTCTCGCCCTCGACCGCTTCCATGCGGCGCAGGGTCATGTTCTCGCCGATGGTTGCGATGGCTGCGGTCAGCGTGTCAGCCACGCTCTTGCCGCCCAGATCGGAGACCTTGAGCGCCTCGACATCGCCGGCATCGAGCGCGGCCACGGTCACATCGCGCACCAGCTTCTGGAAATCGGCGTTCTTGCCAACGAAATCGGTTTCCGAGTTGATCTCGACCGCCACGCCGCGCCCGCCGCGCACGGCCACGCCCACCAGCCCCTCGGCGGCAACGCGGTCGGCCTTCTTGGCGGCCTTGGCCAGGCCCTTGGTGCGCAGCCAGTCCACCGCCGCCTGCATGTCGCCGTCGGTCTCGGTCAGCGCCTTCTTCGCGTCCATCATGCCTGCGCCGGTGCTGTCGCGCAGCTCCTTCACCATCGATGCGGTAATCGCCATGGCGGTTCTCCTTTGGAATTGCCTGCGGGCAGGGTGATGACCCTGCCCGGTATCGGTTTGATGACAGTGCCGGGGCCGGTTGGGCCCCGCTCTAGCGTCAACCCTGCGCCGGGGCCTGTTCTTCCTCGGCCAGCGCCTCTTCGGCCGGGGCCTCGTCGAGCGCGCCGATATCGACGCCGGCGGCGCCCAGCTGCGCCGACATGCCGTCGAGCGCGGCACGGCTGACCAGATCGCAGTAAAGCGCGATGGCGCGGGCGGCATCGTCATTGCCGGGAATGAGGTATTCCACCCCGTCGGGCGAGCAGTTGGTATCGACCACGGCAACCACCGGAATGCCCAGCTTCTTGGCCTCGGCGATGGCCAGGTCTTCCTTGTTGACGTCGATGACGAACAGCATGTCGGGCACCCCGCCCAGTTCGCGGATGCCGCCAAGGGTGTTTTGCAGCTTGGCCTGTTCGCGCTCCAACCCCAGGCGTTCCTTCTTGGTCAGCCCCTCGGCGCCGTGCTCGAGCTGCTCGTCGATCGCGCGCAGGCGCTGGATCGACTGGCTGACCGTCTTCCAGTTGGTCAGCGTGCCGCCCAGCCAGCGGTGGTTCATGAAGTATTGCGCGCATTTCTCGGCCGCCTCGGCGATCGGCTTCGATGCCTGACGCTTGGTGCCCACGAACAGGATGCGCCCACCCTTGGCGACGGTCTCGCGCACGGCGTTGAGCGCGGCATCAAGCATCGGCACCGTCTGCGTCAGATCGATGATGTGGATGCCGTTGCGTTCGCCATAGATGAAGGGCCCCATGCGCGGGTTCCAGCGCTGGGTCTGGTGGCCGTAATGAACGCCAGCTTCGAGAAGCTGACGCAGGTTGAAATCGGGAAGCGCCATGTCCTTGTCCTTTCCGGTTTGCGCCTTGGACGGGGCATCAGGGCATGCGCCCAACCGGTGGACCATTGGCAGGATGTCTCCCCGCCACGGCCCGGCCCCGCCTGTGAAGTGCGCGCGCTTTAGCCTGTCGGCGCGGGCTTGGCAAGAGGGGCGGCTCAGATCAGCCCCATCACCCCGTCATGCACCAGCTTTGCCCCCACCAGCGTGACCATCACATACATGAACGGGTAAAAGATCGAGGCGCGCATGCGCTTGACCAGCGCCGCACCCGCCAGCACCGCCAGCACCGCCAGCGGCAGCATCGCCAGCGCCGACAGCACCAGCCGCGTATCGAACATCCCCAGCGCCGCATAGGGCGCCACCTTCACCGTATTGACCACAGCGAAGAATACCACCGAGGTGCCGGTATAGAGCCGCGGATCCATGCGCATGGGCAGGGTATAGACCTGAAAGGGCGGCCCCCCGGCATGGGCCACGAATGAGGTGAAGCCCGCCACCGAGCCCCACAGCCAGGCCATGCCGGGCCGGTGCCCTGCAGCTGGTGCCGATGCTGCAATCCATTGCACCCAGACCATGCGCGCCACGAAACCCAGCGCCACCGCCCCCACGATCAGCCGCACCGCCGCGTCTGAGGTAAAGGCCGCTGTCGCCCAACCCAGCGCGATGCCCAGCACGGCAGCCGGCAGCATGGCGCGCAGAACCTGCAGCGAGAACCAGCCGCGCCAGGCCCACAGGCTGACCGCATCCATCATCAGAAGGATGGGCAGCAACAGCGCCGCGGCCTGCACCGGCGGCAGCACCAGCGCCATCACTGGCACCCCCATCAGCGCGAAGGCACCACCCAGCCCGCCCTTGGACAGCCCCACCAGCGCCACCGCCACCAGCGCCGCCAGCAGAACCTGCGGATCGTCAAATAGCGTCATCGCGTCCTTCCTTTCGGCCCGGTTGCAACCGGCTTGCAAACCGGCAGCGCATGCGCCGCACCTAGCCCCCTGCCCGGGGCATGCCAAGCCTGTTTGACATCTGCCGCCGAGATGCGAGACTGTCTGCACTGTTGCAGCGCGAAGGGGAGGAGATCATGGATCGACAGGCTTATCTGGAGAAGATGAAGGCGGCGCTCGATTCCTGGAACGCCGAGATCGACAAGATCGAGGCGCGCTCGAAAGCCGCGCAGGCCGATGCGAAACTGGCCTATCAGGCCCAACTCAAGGAAATGCGCGACCAGCGCGACAAGGCCGAGGAACAGCTCAGAAAAGCCCGCGAAGCCAGCGAAAAGGCCTGGGAGGACATGAGCAAGAGCTATGTCGATGCCTGGGAATCGATCAATGAGGGCTTCAAGCGCGCCATGCAGCACTTTCGCTAGGCCGCGCGCCTGGGCTGGGAGCAGGACCGCAGGCCCGGCGCGATGCGTGTCGCAGCCGGCAGACAGATAGCCGCATTTGGCCTTGTTCCCCCGAAACGGGGTGCCACACTCGCCGTTGACGGCGGCGATGGGGGCCCGAAAATGCCGGCGCGGGACCGCCAGCCACAGCTCTGGCCGGGGTTAGGACCCCCGGGGGCAATGCCCCGATCGATACCCCGTCGCGCCAGAAGCAGGGAAGAAAACAACAAAGGGAAAGGGACGAGATGTACAGAAAGATCGCCGTTCCGGTAGATTTGTTCCATGCCGATCAGATCACCAGGGCGCTCGATGTCGCCGCCGACCTGGCGGGCCATTACGGCGCCTCGCTGCACTTCATCGGCGTCACCGCCGAAACCCCCACCGCCGTGGCCCACAACCCGGCGGAATTCGCGCAAAAGCTCGAAGCCTTCGCCGCCGAGCAGGGCAAGCGCCACGGGGTTGCGGTGTCGGGCACCGCGCGAACCAGCACCGACCCGGCCGTCGATGTCGACAAGGTGCTGCTGCGCGCCATCGCCGATTGCGGCGCCGATCTGGTGGTGATGGCATCGCATGTGCCCGGCATCAGCGATTATCTGTGGGGCTCGCATGGTGGCCATATCGCCGCGCATGCCGAGATCTCGGTCTTCGTGGTGCGCTGAGCGCCAGGAACAATCCGCGCTGCCGCGGCAGCTACCGACCCCCGACCGGCCCGGTGCCGGCACGGCAACAACAACGGGAAAGTGGAGAACGCCATGACAGAGGACAACCGAAACGAAGAGGAAACCGACGCCCTGCCGGAACCGGAAGGCGCGACGGAAATCATCGATACCGATTACGAGGTCGGACAGGACAACATAAGCCCGCGCATCGGCCCCTTCGGGCTGGATATCCATAACCCGGTCTTTGTGGTCTCGGGGCTGGTGGTGGTGGCCTTCGTCATCATCACGCTCGCCTTTCAGAACGCGGTCGGCCCGATGCTGGGCGATCTGCGGGTGTTTCTCACCTCGACCTTCGACTGGTTCTTCCTGATCGCCGGCAACATCTTCGTGCTGGTCTGCCTGGGCATCCTGGTCTCGCCGCTGGGCAAGGTGCGTATCGGCGGTGCCGACGCCACGCCTGACTACAGCTATCTGGGCTGGTTCGCGATGCTCTTTGCGGCGGGCATGGGCATCGGGCTGATGTTCTTCGGCGTGCTGGAACCGGCCTATTACTTCGCCACCCCCTGGGGCGACCAGCCGCTGAGCGGCCAGTTGGGCATCGTCGAGGGCGAACTCGTCGATCCGGCCGCGGTCGAGGCCGCGCGGCTGAGCGCCATGGCGGGGACGATCTATCACTGGGGCCTGCACCCCTGGGCGATCTACGCCATCGTCGCGCTGTCGCTGGCGCTGTTTGCCTATAACAAGGGTCTGCCGCTGACCGTGCGCTCGATCTTCTACCCCATCTTCGGCGAGCGCATCTGGGGCTGGCCGGGGCACATCATCGACATTCTGGCGGTGTTTGCCACGCTCTTCGGCCTGGCCACCTCGCTGGGGCTGGGGGCGCAGCAGGCTTCGGCCGGTATCGGCTTTGTCTTCGGTATCGAGGGCGTCGATGAAAGCGTGACCTTCGCGGTCATCCTGATCGTGGTGATCACGGCGATGGCGCTGATCTCGGTGCTGCGCGGGCTCGATGGCGGCGTCAAGCGGCTGTCGGAGATCAACATGGTGCTGGCGGTGGTGCTGCTGGGGTTCGTCATCCTGGTCGGCCCGACCATGCTGCTGGTGGGCCAGTTCTTCGGTAATCTCGGCGCCTATTTATCTGAAATCGTGGCGCTGTCGAACCCGGTGGGGCGCGACGATGACGGCTTCCGCCAGGGCTGGACGGCCTTCTACTGGGCCTGGTGGATCAGTTGGTCGCCCTTTGTGGGCATGTTCATCGCCCGCGTCAGCCGCGGCCGCACGGTGCGCGAATTCATCACCTGCGTGCTGCTGATTCCGACCGTCATCTCGGCGATCTGGATGACCGCCATGGGCGGCACCGCCATCAACCAGATGATCGAGCATGTGACCGACAGCGCCGTCTATGGCTATGTCGTCGAGGCCTATGTGCCCGAACTGTCGCTGTTCGGCATGCTGTCGGAACTGCCGATGGCCACCGTCACCTCGCTCATCGCCATCGTGCTGGTGATGGTGTTCTTCGTCACCTCGTCGGATTCGGGCTCGCTGGTGATCGACACCATCACCGCCGGCGGCAAGATCAACGCGCCGGTCAGCCAGCGTGTTTTCTGGGTGATCTTCGAAGGGCTGGTGGCAGCGGCTCTGTTGATCGGCGGCGGGCTGCTGGCGCTGCAGGCGGCGGCGGTTTCGACCGGGCTGCCCTTCGCCATCGTGCTGCTTCTGGCCTGCTACGCACTGATCCGCGGGCTTATGAGCGAGCCGCGCTAAGCTGCGCAAACCGGAAAGGCTTTTCTGCAAAACCGGGCGCGGCGGGACTTCCCGCCGCGCTCTTTTTCTTGTTTCGTAACAAAGGGCGCGACGGTCGGTCATACCGATTCCGTGCGAACAGAGCGGACAAGTTAGCGGTCATTCCCGCCCGTGCCAGCCAGGCACGGTAGGCGCCCGGGATGGGTGGGCGCGAACGCACCATGAGGGCGCGTCTTTCATGCCCGGCATAACACCAAAGCTGTAGGGGAGGCCCGCCGCGTTCGCTTGCCCTGCCCTATGCGCCGGCCTCGTCCTCGACGTCAGCATCGCCATCATCGGGCCCGATCAGCACCGGGCAGCGTGCAGCTTCCAGGAGCGCCGCCAGGCGTTGCGGGGCCAGCCCGGCGCGCGGATTGAGCACCAGAAGCGAGGCGGAAAGCTCTTCCAGCAACTGTGCTTCTCGCTCGCCCACATCATCACTGCGCGCGGGCCAGGCCAGTGTCATCGCGCGCAGGTGCAGCGCCCCGGCCAGCCCCTGCGCCAGTTTCTCGCCCGCGCCGGCACCGGCACCGGCATCACCGCCGCCCACCGACGGCCCGCCCAGCACCACCACCGGGCCCTGACGCCGGTAAAGCCGCCGGTAGCCCAGCATCACCATGTCGCCCGGCCGGCGCAACCGCAGCGCCAGCTCGGCACCGGTGCCGGGGTCGCTGCGAAACTCCCAGCCCAGCTGCGCGGCGAGCGCGGTTTCGGACAGCCGCCGTTGAAAGGCGCGCGCATCGGCCGCCCAGGCGCTCTCCAGCGCCTCGCGCGTCAGCGCCCGTGCGCCCCCGCCCGCGGCCGACAGCACCGGCGCGCCCTCGGCCAGCTCGGCCAGCGGCTCGCGCGCCAGCACCCCCAAGAGCGCTGCCCGCGACAGCGCCGCCAGCGCCGCGGCCATCGAGATCGCCGGTGCCGCATCAGCAAAGCCGCCGGCCACGATAAGCACCCGGCGGCGGGCGGTTTCATCAGCCGTCATCGTCGCTCCTCCCGGCAAGACGGGCAAGGCCATCGGCGATGTCGCCTCCGCGCCCGAAATCGCGCCGCGCCTCGGCGAAATCCAGCAACCGCGCCTCGACATTGGCATTGACGGTGCCATCCTCGAACGCGCCATTGAGCCCGCGCTGACCCGCCGGCAGCCCGGTGAGCAGCTCCAGCGCCTGATCGACATGCTCGATGGCGTGGATATGAAAGCGCCCCTCTTCAACCGCCGCCACCACATCGCGGCGCAGCATCAGGTTGTCGACATTGCGCCGGGGCAGAATCACCCCCTGCCGGCCGGTCAGCCCCTTGCCCGCGCAGGCATCGAAGAAGCCCTCGATCTTCTCGTTGACCCCGCCCACCGGCTGCACCTCGCCCAGCTGGTTGACCGAACCGGTCACCGCCATTGACTGGCTCAACGGCACCCCGGCCAGCGCCGAGATCAGCGCGCACAGCTCGGCCACCGAGGCCGAATCGCCATCGACCCCGCCATAGCTTTGCTCGAACACCAGCGACGCCCAGAGCGAGAGCGGCGTCTCTGGCAGGTAATGGGTGGAAAGATAGCTCGACAGGATCATCACCCCCTTTGAGTGGATCGGCCCGCCCAGCTTGACCTCCCGCTCGATATCCACCACCTGCCCCGCGCCCAGCCGCACCCGCGCGGTAATCCGCGCCGGCCAGCCGAAACGGTCGCGGCCCAGTTGCGCCACGGTCAGCCCGTTGACCTGGCCCACCTCGCTGCCCTTGGTGGCAATCAGGATGCTGCCGCGCTGGATCATCTCCTGCATGCGCTCGGGCAGGCGCGCGGCGCGCCGGCGCACCGCCGCCTGCGCGGCCTCGACATGCTCGCGCCCCACACGCTGGGCATCGCCCTGCAAGGCCAGATGATCGGCCTCGCGCAACAGATCCCACAGATGGCTGAGCACCAGCGACAGCTTCTCGCGGTCATCGGCCAGCCGCGAGGCGGCCTCGATCAGCGCCGCCACGCCATCGGCGGCCACCGGCCTGAGCCCCTCGCGCGCCACCACGGCGGCGACAAGGCGCGCGAAAAGCGTCATGCTCTCTGCGTCGCGCGGCATCTCGGAATCGAATTCGGCACTGACGGTGAAGAGCTGCGCGAATTCGGGATCCAGCTCTTCAAGCAACAGCCGCATCAGCCGGTCGCCAACCAGTACCACGCGCAGATCGAGCGGAATCGGATCCGGGTCAAGCGTGGTGGTCGAAGTCAGCCCCAGCCGCTCGGAGGCGCCGATGATGCGTATCTCGCCGGTGGTCAGGCTGCGCTTGAGCGCATCCCAGGCGAAGGCCTCGCTGAGCACCTTGCGCGCATCGAGCAGCAGGAAGCCGCCATTGGCGCGATGCATCGCACCGGGGCGGATCAGCGTGACATCGGTGATCAACGCCCCCATCTGCTGCATGTATTCGATGCGCCCTGTGAGATTGGCCATGGTGGGCAGTGACTCCACCTCGACTGGCGCGCCGGTCTCGTCCTGCTCGGGGTGCGAAACCAGCACATTCACCGCATAGCGGTGAAAGGGCGGGGCATCGTGCAGCCGCGTGGGCGTTACCGGAAACGGCCCGTCGCCGCCCGAGCTGCCGGCCTTGAGGAAAAGCTCGGCATTGTCGATCATGTCGGCGCGCAGGGCATCGAAATGCCCGCCCAACCCCTCGATCTGGCCGAATTCGCGCTTGAGATCGGCCAGATTGGCATCGACCACCTGCTCGGCCATTTCCGAGTTGAGCTTGCCCACCGCCGCACGATGCTCCTTCTCGGCGCGCGGCAGCGATTCAAGAAACTCCGACAGCTCCTTTTGCGTCTGCGCGACATGCTCCCTTATCTGCTCGCGCTCGGCCTGGGGCAGCTTCTCGATGACATCGGGCTTTTGCACCTCGCCATCCTTGACCGGGGCCAGCGCAAAGCCCATCGGCGTGCGCAATATCGCCACGCCGCGCTCGCGCGCCCGCGCGGTCAGCTCGGAAAAGGCCTTCTCGTTGCGTTTTCCGTATTCCTCCTCGATGGCGGCGCGGCGGCTTTGATACTCCTCCGATTCAAAAAGCGCCGGCATCGCCTGGGCCAGATCATCGACCAGCGCCTCCATCGCCAGGCGCAGCTTCGGGCCTGTGCCGCGTGGCAAGGGCAGAGCGCGCGGGCGCTCGGGGGCGTCGAAATTATGCACATAGACCCAGTCGCAGGGCGCCGGGCGGCGCGCGGCCTCCTCGCGTAGAAGCGCCAGCACCGTGGCGTGCCGCCCCGCCCCCTCGGGGCCATGCACGAACAGGTTGAAGCGCCGATGGCGCATGCCCGCGGCCAGGTTCACCGCCTCGATGGCGCGCTCCTGCCCGATCGGCGCTTCCAGCGGCTCCAGCTCGCCGGTATCGGCAAATCCCAGCGACGCGGCGTCGCAATCGCGCCGCAGCGCCCCGGCGGGCAGCGCCGTGCCCGCCTCGCCAGCATCGAATTCCTCGGCCATCTGTGCTTCGCTTCCCTCTATCGGCTTCCCGGCACGCAGCATGGCACGCGCGCACGCAACGCGAAAGGCCCGGCCCGCCCTCGCGCAGGCGGGCCATCAGCGGCAGCACTTTGCCCGGCGGGCCGCTTGGCTGCCTTGAGCCAGCGAAAGCGGCCGTCGCGCCGGCTCAGCGCAGGATCGAGCGGCCCGCGTAAAGGGCGCTTTCGCCCAGCATCTCCTCGATTCGGATAAGCTGGTTGTATTTCGCCAGCCGGTCCGAGCGCGCCAGCGAACCGGTCTTGATCTGCCCGCAATTGGTGGCCACGGCCAGATCGGCGATGGTGGCATCTTCGGTCTCGCCCGAGCGGTGCGACATGACGCAGCTCATGCGCGCCCTGTGCGCCATTTCAACCGCCTGCAAGGTCTCGCTCAACGTGCCGATCTGGTTGACCTTGACCAGCAGACTGTTGGCGCAGCCTTGCGAAATGCCGCGCGCCAGCCGCTCGGGGTTGGTGACGAACAGATCGTCGCCCACCAGCTGCACCTTGTCGCCCAGCGCCTCGGTCAACAGCTGCCAGCCTTCCCAGTCATCCTCGGCGCAGCCATCTTCGACCGAGATGATGGGATAGTCGCGCACCAGATCGGCCAGCCAGGTCACATTCTCTGCCGCGCTCAGGTCTTTTCCTTCACCGGCAAGCACATAACGGCCATTCCTGAAGTATTCGGTGGCCGCGCAATCAAGCGCCAGATAGATGTCCTCGCCCGGCTTGTAGCCTGCCTTCTCAATGGATTTCAGTATGAAATCAAGTGCATCGCGCGAAGATTTGATGTTGGGCGCGAAGCCGCCCTCATCGCCGACATTGGTGTTCAGCCCGGCTGCACCCAGCTCTTTCTTGAGCACATGAAAGACCTCGGCGCCCATGCGCACCGCCTCGGCGATCGAGGGCGCGCTGACCGGCATGATCATGAATTCCTGGATGTCGATGGCGTTGTCGGCGTGTTCGCCGCCATTGATGATGTTCATCATCGGCACCGGCAGCACCCGCGCGGCGGTGCCGCCGACATAGCGGTGCAGCGGCAGTGCGCTGGCCTCGGCACCTGCCTTGGCCACCGCCAGCGACACGCCGAGAATTGCGTTGGCACCCAGCCGCGCCTTGTTGGGCGTACCGTCAAGCGCGATCAGGCTCTGGTCAATGGCGGCCTGTTCGGTGGCGTCGAAACCAAGCAGCGCATCGGCGATCTCGCCATTGACCGCGGCCACGGCCTCGAGCACGCCCTTGCCCAGATAGCGCGCCTTGTCGCCGTCGCGCCGCTCGACCGCCTCATGCGCGCCGGTCGAGGCCCCCGAGGGCACGGCGGCGCGGCCCATCGAGCCGTCCTCAAGCGTGACATCCACCTCGATGGTAGGGTTGCCCCGGCTGTCGAGGATCTCGCGGGCGTGGATGTCGATGATCGTGGTCATGGCAAGGTCCGTGCTGATGATTGTTGCTGCGCCTCTATAGCGGCTGTCGCGCAGGCGGGGAAGGGCGGTACTGGCTTGTCACAAGGACCGCCAGCGCCTAGGCTGACGCTCTTGCAAAGAGAAATTCGAAGTGCGCATCGTGGAGCGATCCAGCCATCCCGCGGGCCAGTCCGAACGCGACACAGCCGCAGTTCTGCCGCCCTTGCCCTTTCCGCTATCCGAGGCTCTGGCGCAAGTCGATCGCGTGTTCGGTATCGACCGGCTGCTTGCCGATGAGGGGCGCGATCAGACCGCAGCCTATTACAGCCAGTCGGAAAAGGGTTACCGGCGCCTCTATTCGCAAGCGGGCTGCATGCATGCCGCGCTCAGTCGGGGAACGCGTATCAGATCGGCCGATCACCTGGGCCAGGCCAACAGGGTGAGCCGGCGCATTTCCGCCCTCGGGGCCGGCGATGTGCTGGAACTCGGCGCCGGGGTGGGCTTCAACAGCCTGCATCTGGCGCGCAAGCACCCGGATGTGCGCTTTACCGGAGTCGATTTGATGGCCCGGCATGTCGCGCAGGCCAATAAGGCCGCGAAAGATCTGCCGAATGCAAGCTTTCGGCAGGGCAATTTTGAAGCCCTGCCCGATTTTCCCGAGCGCTTCGATATCGTCTTTGCGGTGGAGACGCTGTGCTATGCGCACGATCTGGACAAGCTGTGCCAACGAATATCCGGCCTGCTGCGCCCTGGCGGCCAGCTTGTCATTTTCGACGGCTATTGCCACCAGGAACTGGACGATTGCACCCCCGAAATGGCGCTCGCGGCGCGGCTCTATGCGCTGGGCACCGCCGTCGCTCCCGGTTTTCGTACCGCATCGGCGTGGTGCGCGGCGCTCGAAGGCGCCGGGCTGACGATCCGCCGCGATGCCGATCTGTCGATGCTGGTGCGGCTGACCAATCGGCGCCTGCACGCGCTGGCGATGCGCTTCTTCGACGACTGGAAGCTGCGGCTGGCGTCAAGGGCCATGCCGACGCTGATGGTGCGCAATGCGGTTAGTTGCATTACGGGCCCCTATACGGTGGAGGGGCCCGATGTGCTGCCCGAGCCCGACAAGGCCAGCCTGAGCTATCACATGATCATTGCCGAAAAGCCTGGCCCGAAAGCACCCGCCGCTGCAGGCGCAACTCGCGCCAGAAGCTGAACAGGCCCGCCCCCACCACCAGCGCCGAGCCCGCCAGCGTCCAGCCATCGGGGCGCTCGCCGAAAAAGACGAAACCGATGAACATGGCAAAGACCAGCCGCGAGTATCGGAAGGGCACGGTGGCAGCGATGTCGCCCAGCCTTGTGGCCGCCACCAGCGCACCGTAACCCACCATGCCCGCGGCCAGAGCCGCCGCCAGCCAGAACCATTGCACCGGCGAGGGCACAACCGGCGCCGCGCCCAGCGCCATCACCACCAGCCCGGCGGGCACCAGCATGCCGAAACCCCAGCCAGCCAGTTGCAGGCTGTCCACCCGCACCGGCACGCGTCGCGTGGCCAGATCGCGCCCGGCCAGCCCCAGCACCGCTACCACCGCCACCAGCGCTGCCGGGTCGAAATCGGCCGCGCCGGGGCGCAGGATGATCAGCACGCCCGCAAGCCCCGCCAGGATCGCGCCCCAGCGCCGCCAGCCCACCGCCTCGCCCAGAAACAGCGCCGCGCCCAGCGTCACCACCAGCGGCATCGCCTGCAGGATCGCCGTCACCGTGGCCAGCGGCACCAGCGCGATGGCCAGCACCACCCCGCCCGCACCGACGATCTCGCTGAGGTTGCGAATCAGCACCGCCCCGCGCAGCGCTTCGGGCACGAAAAGTCGCAGCCCGCGCGTGCGCGCGATCATGCCGAAGCAAGCGAAACCGCCCAGCCCCAGCACCACCATCACCTGCCCCACCGGCATCTGCCCGGCCAGATGCTTGATTACCGCATCCTCGACAGCGAAGCCGGCCATGGCGGCGACCATCATCAGGCTGGCGCGCAGATTGTGCATCACTCCACTCCGCAGGCTGCCCCGCCCCGGCGGGTGGCACCTTTCACATGTTCATGGCTTCATAGCCGCCCACCGCGCCGGTCGAAAGGGGGGGTGAGTGGGACAAGGCAGGCGTCGAGCGCTCAACCCTTCAGCCTGACGCCGTAAAGCTCCAGCCGGTGCCCCTTGAGCCGATAGCCCAGCCGGCGGGCGATGGCCTCTTTCAGCGCCTCGATCTCGGGGTCGCAGAACTCGATCACCTCGCCGGTGGCCATGTCTATCAGGTGGTCATGGTGGTCGCGTTCGGCATCCTCGTAGCGCGCACGCCCGTCGCCGAATTCATGGCGTTCCAGCAGGCCCGCCTCTTCGAACAGCCTGACCGTGCGATAGACCGTGGCGATGGAAATGCGCGGATCGACGGCGCTGGCGCGGGCATGCAGCGCCTCGACATCGGGGTGATCCTCGGCCGCCTCCAGCACGTTGGCTATGACGCGGCGCTGTTCTGTCAGGCGTATCCCTCGCGCTTCGCAGCGTGCCAGAATGCCGCTTTTTGGGCTGTCTTCGCTCATCGCCTGCCACCTGTCCGCCCGTGCCGGCGCAGATTAGGCGATCACGCCGGCATGGGAAAGGGCCGGCAGACGCGGCAAGTGCGCCCCCGCCCCGCGCGCCCGGCGCCGGCCCCCTGCTTGACCTTCCCCGCTCCGCCTGCCTTTGTGCGCCCTGCGCCCGCCCGCGCCCCCAGCCATGCGAGAATGCCCATGCCCCCCAGCCAGCCGCACCGCCGTCCGCTCGACATGGCCGGGTTCTGGATGCTGCTCGGCATCGCCACCCTGTTCGGCGCCAACAATCTGCTGATCAAGCTGGGCAATGAGGGGCTGCAACCGGTGTTCTTTGCCTCGATGCGCTCGCTGCTGGCCGGTGCCGCGGTGCTGGGCTGGATGCTGTGGCGGCGTATCGCCTTTCGTTTCGATCTTTGGCGCGGAGGGCTGCTGGTGGGGGCCGCCTTCGCCACCGAATTCTTCCTTCTTTTCGTCGCGCTGGACAACACCACCGTGGTGCGCGCCTCGGTGATGCTCTATGCCATGCCGCTCTGGCTGGCGCTGGCGGCGCATTTCCTGTTTCCGGGCGAGCGGCTTACGCAGTTGCGCACGATTGGTTTCCTGCTGGGTTTTTTTGCAGTGGGGCTGGTCATTGCCACCCAGGCCGCCGATGGCGCAAGCGAGGGCGGCAGCCTGCTGGGCGATCTGGCCGCGCTGCTGGCCGGCATGTTCTGGGCCGGCATCGTACTTTGCGTGCGCCTTACCCGCCTGCAGGAAACCGCGCCCGAGACGCAGCTTTTCTGGCAGCTTCTGGTTTCGGCGCCACTACTCCTGCTCCTGACGCCGGTTTATGGCGGCGACTGGGTGCGCGAATTCGACGGCTTTCAGGCACTGATCTTCACCGCCCATGCGCTGGGGGTAGTGGCGTTCGGCTATGTGTTCTGGTTCTGGCTGCTGTTGCGTTACCCGGCTTCGTCGGTGGCCAGCTTCAGCTTTCTGACCCCGGTGTTGAGCGCGGCGCTCGGCTGGCTGGTGCTGGGCGAGCCGGTTTCGGCCGTCACCCCGCTGGCGCTGGCGCTGCTGGTGCTGGGGCTGTGGCTGATCAACCGTCGGACGGGGGCGGCGTGATCGCGGGCACTCACAGCCCCGGCAGGTCGATCGCCAGCGCGGCATGGTCCGAGGCATGCGGGCGATGGGCGCCCACCCCGTCCAGCCGCGGCCCGCCATAGCGCGCCACCTCGCCCGCCAGTCCCTCGCGCAGCGCAAAGGGCACGGCAGCAGGAAAGCGCGCCGCCAGCGCCTTTGAGGCGAGCATGGCATCGGGGCGGGCGTATTCGATGCCGTCAGGGGTGACCCATGTCCAGCGCTCGCCCTCCTCCATGCGCGCCACCAGATCGACCGAGAAGGGCGGCAGGAGCGGCGTGATGGCGCGTTCCTGGCCGCCGCGCGCAAGCGGCTCGTTGAGATCGCCCAGCACCAGCCATTGCGCCGATGCCGCCGCCGGCCGGGCTCCCAGCCGCGCCTCGATCAGCCGGCGCACGGCCAGCGCCTCAAGCCGGCGCTGCGCCCAGACCGGGTCAGGCCCGGCGCGGTCGTCGCCGCCTTCGGCGGGGGCCTTGAAATGGCACAACACCAGCTCCAGCCCGGCCACCCGCAGCATCAGGCAATCGCGGCAGAAAACCGGCCTGCCTTGCCGTGCCCCGGGATGGCCCGCCAGCCCCAGATCGGCGGGCATGAGATGCGCATGGCTGGCCACATCCTGCAGGGGGTGGCGGCTCATCACCGCCAAATTGCGCCCGCCTCCGTCATTGCCCGGCAGGCAAAGCCGGTAGGGAAAGGGCGCGACCCCTTCATGGCGCAGCAGATGATCGTGAAAGAAATCCAGCGTGGCGCGGTCGAACACCTCCTGCAGGCAGACGACATCGGCATCGGCGCGTGCCAGCACCTTCGCGGTCAGGCGCCGGTCGGCGAGATCGAGCGCGCGCGCCTCGGGCGTGGCATCTTCGGGCATGTCGTGATCGCGCGCGCCATCCAGCCGCGCCCGCCCGCCGGGGCGGCGCAGGCGCAGATTCTGCACATTGAAGCTGACTATCCGCATCGCTGCGCCATCAGGCCCGCGCCGCGTTCCGGCGTCAATCCCCCGTCAATTCCCCGAAACCGCCCGCCCCGAGACATCGCCAAACCGCCCTGCCAGATCGCGCAAACCCCGCGCCAGCACCAGCACATCGATGCCCACGGCGAGAAAGCCCACGCCGTGGCCCAGCCATTCGCGCGCCTGGGCCTCATCGGTGGCCAGAATCCCCGCAGGCTTGCCGGCGGCGCGAATGCGCGCAATGGCATCGGCAATGGCGGCGCGAACCTCGGGCGCATCGGGGCGGCCGCGATGGCCCATATCGGCGGCCAGATCGGCCGGGCCGATGAACACCCCGTCCACCCCGTCCATGGAAGCGATATCATCCAGCGCCTCCAACCCGGCGCGGTTTTCCACCTGCACCAGCAGGCAAAGCCCTTCATCGGCATGCTGCACGTAATCGGCAATGCCCGAAAAGCGCGAGGCGCGCGCAAGCGCCGCGCCCACCCCGCGCGTGCCCACCGGCGGGTAGCGCATGGCGCGCACCAGCGCCTGCGCCTGTGCAGCGCTTTCGACCATCGGCACCAGCACCGTCTGCGCGCCGATATCGAGCACCTGCTTGATCATCCATTCCGCGCCCACCGGCAACCGCACCACCTGATGCGAGGCCGAGCGCCCCAGCGCCTGCAACTGCGCCAGGATCGAGCGCATGTCATTGGGCGCATGCTCGCCATCGATCACCAGCCAGTCGAAACCGGCCTCGCCGGCGATCTCGGCGCCATAGGCATCGGCCAGCCCCACCCAGCAGCCGATCTGCACCCGCCCGGCGGCCAGAGCTGCCTTGAACCCGTTTTCCGGCAATACCATGCACTTTCCCCGTGAAACCTGCCTGCGCCTTCATCTTGCCCGAAATACGCGCGGGGGTGAATGGCCGCAGGCCAGAGGGGGCGGCAGCCCCCTGCCCTTGCTCCTGCCCCTGCCCGCGCACCGCGCGTCAGCGATGCGATATCAAAGCCGCTTCAGCGCCCCTCGAACCTCGCCGGCCGCTTTTCCAGAAAGGCCATCACCCCTTCCATGAAATCGCGCGTCTGGCCACATTCGGCCTGCAACTCGGCCTCCATCGCCAGTTGCTGGTCGAGCGTCGCCGACAGGCTGGCGCGCATCGCCCGCTTGACGGCGCGATAGGCCAGTGTCGGCCCCTGCGCCAGTTGCCACGCGCGGCGTTGCCACTCATCGGCGAATTCTTCATCGTCCACGGCCGCCCAGATCATGCCCTGATCGGCTGCCTCGCGCGCGGTGACCTTTTCGGCAAAGAGCGCCTGGCCCATGGCGCGGGCAAAGCCCACCTGGCGCGGCAGCCAGTAGGTGCCGCCGGCATCGGGCATCAGCCCGATGCGGGTGAAGGCCTGCAGGAACACCGCCGATTCAGCCGCGATCACCACATCCGCCGCCAGCGCCAGATTGGCGCCCGCCCCGGCCGCCGCGCCATTGACCGCCGAGATCACCGGAACCGGGCAATCATAGATGGCGCGCAGCATGGGCTCGTATTCCTCGCGCAGGATGCGGCCCAGCTCGATTTCGTTTACCGCCTTGTCGTCGCCCAGATCCTGCCCCGAGCAAAAGGCCCGCCCCTCGCCGGTGAGCACGATAACGCGCATGCGCTTGCCCAGATCGGTGAGCGCGTGCAGAAGCTCGGCGCGCATGCGGGCGTTGAGCGCATTCATCAGCGTCGGCCGGTTCATGCGGATCAGGCCGATGCCCGCATCCTCGCTGACAATCAATGTCTCGTAATTCATGCCGGGCTCCTTGGCTGTTTCAAGACGGGCGCCGACGGCTGCCAGCTTGCCCCATTCCGGCGCAGACTAGCCGCAGCGGACCCGCCGCGACTAGCGGCAACCTTGCGTCACACCGGGGCTCTGCCGCGCATTGACCGGGGCATTACTCGCGCATGATTTCCTTCAGTCGGGCGCGCTCTTCCTCGCTCAGCGGCTCGGGCGCATCAGCGCCGCGGCGACGGATGGCCGCGATGGCAAAGCCCAGCCCCAGAAGCAGCAGGATCGGCCCCGAGGCCCAGAGGATAATGTTCACCCCGTCGCGGCGCGGTGACAGCAGCACGAATTCGCCATAGCGATCGACCATGAACTGCATCACCGCCTCGTCGCTGTCGCCCGCCACCAGCCGCTCGCGCACGACAAGGCGCATGTCGCGCGCCAGATCGGCATTCGATTCGTCGATGCTTTCATTCTGGCAGACCACGCAGCGCAGATTGGCCGACAGCGCGCGCGCGCGCGCTTCCAGCGACGGATCGTCGAGAATCTCGTCGGGCTGCACCGCCTGGGCGGGAAACGCCCCCATCACCGGCAGCGCCAGCCCCAGGATCACGGCGATGACAAGTGCGCGCAACATGGCCCTCATTCCGCCGGGCTCGGCGCCGCGCGCGCCGGCGCGGAACCCGCGCGCGCGCCGGCGGCAATGCGGTAGCGCCGGTCGCTGAGCGACAACAGCCCGCCCAGCGCCATCATCAGCGAACCCGCCCACAGCCAGGTGGCGAAGGGCCGGATATAGCTGCGCAGCGCCCAGCCGCCGCCCTCTTGCGGGTCGCCCAGCGTGACATAGACATCGCGGGTGAAGCCGTAATCGATGCCTGCCTCGGTGGTGGGCATGCCGGCGGCGGGGTAGATGCGCCGCTCGGGGCGCAGATCGGCTACATGGCGGCCATTGCGGGTGACGGTGACGAAACCCATGGTCGAGGTATAGTTCGGCCCCTGCACGCGCCGCACCTCTTCCAGCGTCAGCGTATAGGCGCCGTGCTCAAAGCTCTGCCCTTCGCGGGCGACGCGGATATCCTCGCTCTGCCAGCCCAGCATGGTGGCGATGGCGAAGATCACCACACCCAGCCCGGCATGCGCCGTGGCCTTGCCCCAGTCGGCGCGCGGCAGCCGGGCCATGCGGCGCAACCGGCCGGTGATGGCGCCGCGCCCGCTGCGCATCCACAGATCGGCCAGCGCACCCAGCACCACCCAGATGCCCAGCACCACCCCCATCGGCGCCAGCATGGAGCCGCCGGTCTGCATCACCCAGACCAGCGCGCCCACCGCCAGCGCCAGCACGCCGATGCCCCACATCCCGCGCGCCGCCTTCCAGACATTGCCGCGTTTCCAGGACAGCACCGCCCCCACCGGCAGGATGATCGCCAGCGCCACGAAGAACGGCGTGAAGGCGGCGTTGAAAAAGGGCGGGCCGACCGAGAGCACGCGGCCGAACACCATTTCCGCCACCAGCGGCCACATCGTGCCGACAAAGACCACGAAGCCTGAAACCGCCAGCAGCACATTGTTGAGCACCAGCGCGGTTTCGCGGCTGATTGTGGCGAACACGCCCTTGGCTTCCAGCGCGGCGCCGCGCAGCGCGAACAGGATCAGCGCCACGCTCATGAAACCGGCGAAGATGGCCAGCAGCCAGATGCCGCGGTCAGGGTCGGTGGCGAAGGCATGCACCGAGGTCAGCAGCCCCGAGCGCACGATGAAGGTGCCCAGAAGCGAAAAGCCGAAACCGAGAATGGCCAGAAGCACTGTCCACGCCTTCAGCGTCTCGCGTTTTTCCACCACGATGGCGGAATGCAGAAGCGCGGTGGCAAAAAGCCAGGGGATGAGGCTGGCGTTTTCCACCGGGTCCCAGAACCAGAAGCCGCCCCAGCCCAGCTCGTAATAGGCCCAGTACGAGCCCAGCGCGATGCCCAGCGTCAGGAACACCCAAGCCGCCAGCGTCCAGGGCCGTACCCAGCGGCCCCAGGCGCCATCGATACGCCCCTCGATCAGAGCCGCCACGGCAAAGCTGAAGGCCATGCTCAGCCCGACATAGCCGAGATAGAGAAAGGGCGGATGAAAGGCCAGGCCGGGATCTTGCAGCAGCGGGTTGAGATCACGCCCGTCGAAAGGCGCAAAGGCGGTGCGCTCGAACGGGTTCGAGGTGAAGATGGTGAAGGCCATGAAGGCCGCCGCGATCGAGGATTGCACGCCCAGCACCCGCGCCTGCAGCGTGGCGGGCAGATTGGCGCCGAACCAGGCCGCGCAGGCGCCGAAAAGGGTGAGCGTGAGCACCCACAGGAGCAGCGAGCCCTCGTGATTGCCCCACACGCCGGAGATCTTGTAGATCATCGGCTTGAGCGTGTGCGAGTGATTGACCACCAGCTGCACCGAGAAATCCGAGGTCACGAAGGCCCAGGTGAGCGCGCCGAAGGCGAAGGCGACGAGCACGAACTGCGCCGTCGCCATGGGGTTGGCAGCCGCCATCCACTCGGCCCAGCCCTTGTGCGCGCCGACAAGCGGCACGACGGTCTGCACCAGCGCGATGGCAAAGGCCAGGATGAGGGCGTAATGTCCAAGCTCGACTATCATGGCGCGAGATATAACCGCTTTGGCGCAGGGGGCAAACCCAATCCGTGCGGGCCAGGCGCGGCAGGGTGGCGCAGCCGGGACCGGGCTGCAGGATGGGCAGCACTGCCCTTCCTGTGCGCCGCGCGACGCGGCTTGGTGCGTTCAGGCCCCGGCAAGGCTTTCGACTTTAGCGAAAAGCACGGCGAAGCGCTCGGCCAGCGGGCGCGGTGACAGGCCGGCGCCGGCGTCGCGCACGGCATCGAGATTGACGGCAAAATCGCCCACCAGAACGAAGCCGATCATGCCCACGGCCCGGTGCGGTCGGCAGCAAAACACATGCGTCCCCGGCGCGTTGAAACGCCGGGTAAGGCCCTGATCCACGCGCGAGCGGAAGGATTCGGCACCATCGGGCAGCATGTCGGGAAAGCTTTCCACATTATGGCCACGATCGCTCATGACGAATTCGACACTCGCGCCCGGCTCGATGCGGGTGATGGCGGGGTAGAAGACCATCATCTGGCGGGCATTCTCGGGGTGGCGGTTGAGCGCCTGCACCTCATGCGCGGTGCCGGCATGAAGCCGCGATGCCCCGCCAAGGCCGGTGGCGGCGCCGAAAAGAAACAGCACATGGCGGCGGGTAATGAGGCTGTTGGCGCCCTTGCGGGCGGCGATCGGGGGCATGTGACTTCTTCATCCCTTGTGCTCCTTCAGGTTTCGGCCCGGGGCGCATGGGCGTTAGGCAGGCAAGGCAACACAACCCTGTGTTGACGGTGCCGCTTGATTGCCGCGGCGGCCGTGCCACGCTGCCGGCGCAATTGCGCGCGCGCATGAAACCGGGCGTTCCCTCGCCGGCACAAAGCGAATATGGTGGCTTTGCCCGGCTCGGACACAGGATTTCGCGTGGCGCGGCTTGATCGATACATACTCGCCCAGCTGCTCTGGGTGTTCGGGTTCTTCTCGCTGATCCTGGTCGCGGTGACCTGGGTCAATCAGGCCGTGCGCCTGTTCGATCAGATCATCAGCGACGGCCAGCCGATGCTGGTGTTTCTCGAGTTCACCCTGCTCAGCCTGCCCATGCTTATCCGCACCGTGCTGCCGGTGGCGGCCTTCGTCGCCGCCGTCTATGTCACCGTGAACCTGTTGCGCTCGAACGAGATGGCGGTGGCACAGGCGGCGGGGCTGTCGCCCTTCCGGCTGGCGCGGCCGGTGCTCTGGTTCGGGCTGATCGTGGCGGTGTTCCTGTCGGTGCTGATGCATTTCCTGATCCCGGCTGCGCGCGCGCAACTGTCGCAGCGCCAGGCCGATATCGCCCAGAACATCACCGGCGGGCTATTGCAGCAGGGCGTGTTCCAGCATCCCGGCGAGGGGCTGACCGTCTTCATCAGCGAGATCACCCTTGAGGGCGCGCTGCGCGGCATCTACCTGTCCGATCGGCGCGCGCCGGGCCAGCGCATCGACTACACCGCGCGCAGCGCGCTTGTGGTGCCCGAGCGCGACGGGCCCAAGCTGGTGATGATCGACGGTTTCGCGCAGATCCTCGACCGGCGCACGGGGCGGATGTTCACCACCACCTTCGGCGATTTCACCTATGATCTGGGTTCGCTGATCGGCCCGGCGGGGCGCCGCCGCGCGGTGCAGGAGCTGACTACGCCCGAGCTTCTTGCCCCCTCGTCGGCGCTGATCGAGGAAACCCGCGCCTCGCCCGCGCGCTTTGCCCATGAGCTTGCCTCGCGCTTCGTCGATCCGTTGATGGCGGTGGCCACGGCGCTTCTGGGCTTTTCGGTGCTGATTGCCGGGCGTTTCAGCCGGCTGGGCTTCTGGCGGCCGGTGCTGACGGCGGTGGCGCTTCTGGCGCTGATCCAGATGCTGGCCAATGCCATGGCCGGGCAGGCGCTGCGCGGGCCGGGGCTGGCCTGGCTGGCGGTGGTGCCGCTCATGGCGGCGATGGCGATGGTGGCGGCAACGCTGGCCTGGGCCGCGCGCCGCCGGCGCCCGCGCAGCCGGCAGCCGGCCATGGCGCAAGGCGAGGCCCGGCCATGACCTTGGGGCTTTACATGGCGCGGCGCCTGATGGCGATGCTGGGGCTGATCACGGCGGTGTTTCTGGGTGTGCTCTACCTGTTCGAACTGGTCGAAATGGTGCGCCGCTTCGGCGGCGCCGGCAGCGACATGTCGCAGCTTGTCTGGCTGGCGCTCCTGCGTGTGCCGCGCACGCTTTACCAGATCTTGCCGCTGATCATGATCCTGGCCTCGATGGCGGTGTTTCTGGCGATGGCGCGCACGTCAGAGCTGGTGGTGGTTCGCGCCTCGGGGCGTTCGGCGCTGCGCATGATGATCGAACCGCTGGCCGCGGTGTTCATCGCCGGGGCGCTGGCGGTGGCGCTTTTCAACCCCGTCGTGGCGATGAGTACGCGCCTGTATCATGCCCAGGTCCAGGCGATGCAGGACCCCGAGACAGCAACGCAGATCGCGCTCGGCGATGGCGAAATATGGCTTCGGCAGGGCGACGAGGCGGGCCAGACGGTGATCCGCGCCGGCCGCGCCGGTCGGGACGGGCTGAGCTTCCACGAGGTCAGTTTCCTGCACTTCGAGCGCGCCACCGGGCGCCCGGTCAGCCGAATCGAGGCCGCCGAGGCGCGGCTGGGCGATGGCGCCTGGACCCTTCGCGAGGCGCGACGGTGGCAGCTCGACGCCGACAACCCCGAGGCCGAGGCGCGCAGCTTCACGCAGCTTTCGCTGCCCACCGACCTGACCCCCGAACGCCTGCGCGACACCTTCGCGCGCGTGGGCACGCTATCGGTCTGGGCGCTGCCCGAGCTGATCGGGGCGCTGGAACGCGCCGGGCTGTCGGCGCGCGAGCAACGCAGCGCGCTGCATTCCGAACTCAGCCTGCCGGTGATGCTGATCGCAATGCTGATGATCGGCGCCATGCTCTCGATGCGCCACAGCCGCACCGGGCGCACCGGCGCCCGCGTGCTGATCACCGTTCTGGCCGGCTTCGCCCTGTTCTTCGCGCGCAACTTCGCCCTCGTGCTAGGCGAGAATGGCCAGATTCCGCTCTGGCTGGCGGTTTGGACGCCACCCTTTGCTTCCATCCTGCTGGCAACTGGCTTATTGCTGCATCTGGAGGATGGCTAGTGCGTCGGGGCAAGTGGACAATACGCGCATCGGCTGACACGGCCAGGGCAGCCTGCCTGGCCGTGGCGATGGCGCTGTTCGCGCCCACGCCTTCCACCGCTCAGGATGTCGCCAGCCTGATGGCCGATTCGGTTTTTCTCGATCGCGCGGGTCGGCTCATCGCCTCGGGCTCGGTCGAGGTCTGGCACGGCTCGGTGCGGCTGAGCGCGCGTCAGGTGATCTTTGACCGCCGCAGCGGGCAGCTTTCCATAACCGGCCCGATCACGCTCAGCGACGGCCCCGACCGGGTGCTTCTCGCTGACGAGGCCGAGCTGTCGCGCGATCTGCGCGACGGGCTGATCCGAAGCGCCCGGCTGGTGCTCGACCAGCAGTTGCAGGTCGCCGCCGCCGAGGTCGAGCGCCAGGGCGGGCGCAACACACAGATGACTGCCGTGGTCGCCTCGAGTTGCCGCGTCTGCGCCGAGAACCCCACCCCGCTGTGGGAAATTCGCGCCGACCGGGTCATTCATGATGAAGAGGCCCAGCAGCTGCATTTCCACCGCGCGCAGTTTCGTCTGGGCGGTGTGCCGCTCGTATATCTGCCGCGCCTGCGTATCCCCGCGCCGGGCAATGACCGCTCTGCCGGCATGCTGGTGCCGCAGTTGCAGCTTTCCACCGATTTCGGCCTTGGCGTCGGGCTGCCCTATTTCATGCCGCTGGGCGCCAGCCGCGATCTGACCCTCACCCCCATCATGGCCAGCCGCGGCATGGCGGGGCTGGCCTTTCGCTACCGTCAGGCATTTTCCAGTGGCGGCATCGCGTTTTCCGGCCAGGTCTCGCGCGACCGGCTGATCCCCGGCAGGCTGCGCGGCTATGGTCATGTGCAGGGCCATTTCGCCCTTGCCCGTGATTTCCGGCTTGATTTCGACCTGCTCGTGCCCAGCGACCGCAGCTATCTGGAAAGCTACGACATCACCGGCGACTCGCGCCTGCAAAGCCATGTCACGCTAGAACGCATCCGCCGCGACCAGGCGGTCCGGGCACGGGCGCTGGCCTTCCATTCGCTGCGCGTGGAAGATGCCAACCGGCAGCTGCCCAATCTGGCGCTGCAGGCGGAATGGGAAGAACGCATCGGCCTGCAGGCGCTGCCCGTGGGCGGCGAGTTGCGGTTGCGCTTTGCCGGCCATGCACATCGCAGGCACAGCTCGATCGATGGCGATGCCGGGCGCGATCTGGCGCGTCTCAACGCCACTGCGCGCTGGCATGACCGGTCGGTGCTGCCCGGCGGGATGGTTCTCGGCGGCGCGTTGCAGGGCCGCGTCGATCATGTGCGCATCGGTGATGACAGTCGCTTCCCCGACCCGGTGACCCGCTATTCGCTCGAAGGCATGGCCGATCTGCGCCTGCCGCTGGCCGCGGTCGATTCGGCCGGCGGGCGGCATCTGCTGGAGCCGGTCGCGCAGCTGGTGCTGAGCCGGCGCAACGCCGCCGCGCTGCCCAATGACGACCACCGCATGCCCGAGCTTGACGGCGGCAATCTGTTCGCCATGACCCGCTATTCGGGCCATGACGCGGCCGATGACGGCAGCAGGCTCAATGCCGGGCTGCGCTGGGTGCGCCACGCGCCCGGCGGCTGGTCGGTCGAGGCGCTGGGCGGGCGCATCTGGCGGCGCGGCGCGCTCGATGGTTTCGAACCGGGCCACGCACAGCCGCTGGGCGAGTTGCGCTCGGACTGGTTGCTCGCCGGGCGGCTGGACAGCGCGCAGGGGCTCGCGCTCGACATGCGGCTGCTCATCGATGACGATCGCCGCCTCAGCCGCGGCGAGACCAATCTGTACTGGCAAAGGGGCGGCACCCAACTCAGCACCGGCTATCTCTACCTGCCGGCCAGCGCCGCGGAAGAACGCGCGGCGGATCTCAGCGAATGGTCGGTCGATTTGGGCCAGGAACTTGGTGGCGGCTGGGTTGGCCGGCTGGGCTGGGAATACGATATCGCCCAGCAAGGCGTGAGCGCGGCGCGCACAGGGCTGGAATTTCGTAACGAATGCCTGAGCGTCGATGTTTCCCTCTCGCGCCGCTTTGCCACCTCGACTAATATCGCGCCGTCAACCCGCTTCGGCCTCAGGGTGGAGCTTCTGGGAATCGGCGGCAGGGCGGGCGCCGGTGGCGCGGCGCGCAACTGTTCGACATGATCCGCCCGCCCCGCTCGCAGCCCGGCGGATTGCCGCCGTGCCATTAACCGTGCCGCCCCAAGCAGAAGGGCCCGAGCAGAAGAATGAATGGAACACGCATGACGTTCACCCGCCTTGCAATTGCAAGCCCCCGCGCCCGCACCCTCATGACGGCGCCCCTCCTGGCCATGGCGCTCTTGCTGTCGCCCCTGGCTATGCCCTCCCCGACGATCTTCGCGCCGGGCACGGCTGCGGCGCAATCGCCCTTCTCGCCCGCGCTCTATGTCAACGACCAGCCGATCACGCATTACGAGATCGACCAGCGCATGCGATTCATCGAGTTCATCGGCGCAAGCAGCAGCGGCGATCTGCGCGCCTTCGCCCGCGAAAGACTGATCGAGGACCGGCTGCAACGCCAGGAAGCACAGCGCCTGGGTCTGCGCGCCAGCAATGACGATATCCGCGACGGCATGAACGAATTTGCCGCCCGCGCCGAGCTCAGCGCCGACGAGATGATCGAGCGCATGCGCGGTGCCGGAATCGAGGCCGACACCTTCCGCGAATTCATCCATGCCGGCGTGTTGTGGCGCGAACTGGTCAATGCCCGCTATGGCCCGGAGCTGCGCATCACCGATGCCCAGATCGATCAGGCTCTTTCGGTGGCCGCGGTACGGCCGGTTACCGAGATTCAGATCTCGGAAATCTTCCTGCCCGCCGATCCGCAATTCGCCGAGGCTGTCAGCCAGCTGATCCCGCAGCTCGAGCGGCTGCGCACGATCGAGGAGTTCGCCGAAGCCGCGCGCCAGGTCTCGGCCGCGCCCTCGCGCGATCAGGGCGGGCGGGTCGAGCGCTGGATCCCGCTCGAGGAAGCGCCCGATCCCATCGCCGGGCCCTTCGCCAATGCCTCGGTCGGCACCATCATCGGCCCGCTCGAATTCCCCGGCGCCTATGCCTTCTTCCAGCTTCGCGCGCGCCGCGACACGCGCGAAGTGCCGCCGGGGCAGACCGAATACGATTACCGCCGCGTCGGCCTGCCCGGCGGGCGCAGCCCCGACAACGAGGCCCGGCTGGCACAGATTCGCGCCGGCGTCGATGGCTGCGCCGATCTCGGGCCGCTGGTGGCGCAGGTGGCGCCCGAACTGCCCGAGGGCGCGGTGGCTTCGATCACCCGCCGGCTGGGCGAGATCGACTCCGCCACCGTGGCCGAGCTGGGGCGGATGAACCCGGGCCAGGTTTCGGGCAATCTGGTGGAAAGCGGCGAGCTTGTGGTGCTGATGCTGTGCAACCGCCGCATCGCCACTGACCCGCCGCCCTCGCGCACGCAGGTGCGCCGGGCGCTCTTCAACCGCGCGCTGGAGAACCGCTCGGATATCTATCTGCAGCAACTGCGCGCCGAGGCCGAGATCCGCACACAGTGAGCGCACGCGCGGCCAGCCGCCCGACAAGAGCAGACCCATGCCCCCAGCCGCCCCGCTCGTGCTCACCTGTGGCGATCCCTCCGGCATCGGCCCTGAAATTACCGCGGCGCTGATGCGCCGGCCCGAGGGGTTGCCCCGCTTCGCCTGGATCGGCGATCCGCGCCACCTGCCGCCGGGCACAAGCTGGCAGACGCTGGCGCAGCCGGCCCAGGCGGCGGCGCTGCCCGAGGGCATGCTGGGCGTGATCGAGCACGCCTTTCCCGCTCCCGCAACGCCCGGCCGGCCCGATCCGGCCAATGCCGCCGCCATCGTCGCGGTGATCGAGCGCGCGGTGAAGCTGGTGCAGGCGGGCGCGGCCGGCGGGCTGGTCACCGCGCCCATCAACAAGGCCGTGCTCAGGGATGGTGCCGGTTTCGCCTTTCCCGGCCATACCGAGTATCTCGCCCATCTCGCCGGCGGCTGCGAAGTGGCGATGATGCTGGCCTGTGCCGAGCTGCGCGTGGTGCCGGCCACCATCCACATTCCGCTTTCAGAAGTGCCCGCGCGGCTCACACGGCAGGCACTGGAAAGCGCGATAAGACTGACCGAGGCGGCGCTCAGGCACGATTTCGGCATATCCCGCCCGCGCCTGGCGGTGGCCGGGCTCAACCCGCATGCCGGCGAAGCGGGCACGATGGGGCGCGAGGAGATCACTCTTATCGCACCGCTGCTTGACGATCTGCGCGCCGAAGGGCTCGACATTGCCGGGCCGCTGCCCGCCGACACCATGTTCCACCAAGCCGCGCGCCTGCTTTATGACGCCGCCATCTGCATGTATCACGATCAGGCGCTGATCCCGCTCAAGACCATCGATTTCGCCGGCGGCGTCAATGTCACCATCGGCCTGCCTTTCGTGCGCACCTCGCCCGATCACGGCACCGCCTATGACATAGCCGGACAGGGACGCGCCGATCCGACAAGCCTGCGCGCGGCGCTCATCATGGCCGCCGAGATCGCCGCGCGCCGCACCGCCGCAGCGCCATGACCTCGCCCTGCCTCTTCATCTTGCCGAAAATACTCCGGGGGGAGTCCGCACAAGCGGACGGGGGGCAGCGCCCCCCTGCCCGGCCAGCAACCGCGAAAACGGCATGATCGACACCCTTCCCCCCCTGCGCGAAATCATCGCCCGCCATGATCTGCGCGCGAAAAAGGCACTGGGGCAGAATTTCCTGCTCGATCTCAACCTCACCGCGCGCATCGCCCGCGCCGCGGGCGATCTGTCGGCCTGCGACGTGCTGGAAATCGGCCCCGGCCCGGGCGGGCTTACCCGCGGGTTGCTGGCCGAGGGGGCGCGCCATGTCCTCGCCATCGAGAAGGATGCGCGCTGCCTGCCGGCGCTGGCCGAGATTGCCGGGGCCTATCCGGGGCGGCTCACGGTATTGCAGGGCGATGCGCTCAGGATCGACCCGTTGGCGCATCTGCGCCCGCCGATTCGCGTCGTCGCCAACCTGCCCTACAATGTCGGCACCGAGCTTCTGGTGCGCTGGCTAACCCCCGGCGAATGGCCGCCCTTCTGGGAAAGCCTGACGCTGATGTTCCAGCGCGAGGTGGCCGAGCGCATCACCGCGCAGCCGGGCTCGAAAGCCTATGGGCGGTTGGCGCTGCTGGCGCAATGGCGCACTCAGGCACGCATCGCACTCACGCTGCCGCCCGAGGCCTTCAGCCCGCCGCCCAAGGTTTCCTCCGCCGTGGTGCATCTGACCGCCTTGCCCGAGCCTCGCTTTCCCGCCGATGCGAAGACGCTCGAGCGCGTCGTCGCCGCCGCATTCAATCAGCGCCGCAAGATGCTGCGCGCGGCGCTGCGCGGGCTCGATGGCGCCATCGAGGCGCGGCTGGCGCGGCTGGGCATCGCACCGACTGCGCGCGCCGAGGAAATCGGGCTCGAAGCCTTCTGCGCGCTGGCGCGCGATTTCGCGGCGCATCCGCCGCGCTGATTACCCGGCCACGATCGAGGGCTCGCGCCGCGCTGGGCAATCCAGCCGCGGGCAGACGCGGCAGCTCGAACCCACTTCGAGCGGCTCTGCCGCCAGCCCCGCCGCGCCATCCTGCGCCGGCGGCGTGGCCGGGCTCAGCAGCATGGCGCCTTCCAGCACCCAGGGCGGCGCAAAGCGCGGCGGCCCGGCGGTCTCGGCCAGGGCATGCGCCAGGAAATGCTGCACCGCCGGGCCCGGCGTGGCCAGAAGCGTGCGCAACGGCCGGCCCGGCGCGGCCAACGCCTGATAAAGCGGCCAGACCGGGCAGGCGCCGGCAAAACGCGGCAGCGCGAAGCCCTCGATGGGACGGCGAAAGGTCAGCGTGCCCGATCCGTCGCAGCGCACCAGCCCGAAGCGAGGCAGGCCGGGCTCGGCCGGCAGGCAGGCGAGCCGGCGCAGCACCACCATCAGCGCGGTGCCGAATTCCCCGGCCAGCGCCTCGGGGCGCAACCCTTCGGGCTTGCGGGTCTGCGCGCGCAGCGCCGGCAGCAGGCGCGCCAGCGGTAGCGCCGCGGCATCGGTATGGGCCTGCATCAGCCAGCGCTCGGCCAGTTGCCTGGATGCGGCCGAAGCCAGCTCGGGTTGCGCGCTGACCAGCCGTGCCCAGTCCGAGGGCGCCTCGGCCTCGATCTCGGGCAGGTGAAAATCATGCCGCGCCAGCCACTGCTCCAGCTCCTCCAGCGGCGCTGCCAGACCGCTTTCGTCGCTCGACGCATCCAGAAACGCCACCAGCGCCTCGGCGGCGGTGGCCAGGCGCACCGAATCGGCATGCACATTGCGGTGAAAGCGCCGCCGCCATTCGGGTTCAAGCTCCTCGGTCTCGGCCAGAATAGCGGCGGTGGACTGCACCGAGGTGACCGCCGAGACGATCTCGCTCAACGCCGCCGACAGGTTCGGGTCATGCGCCATGCGGTCACTGAGGCGCTCGATGACGCGCTCTTGCGCTTCGGCGCGCGCCGAAAGCGCGGCCAGATGCGCCGCCCAGCCGGGAAAGCGGCCGATCAGTTCGTCGATGCGCCCGGTCTCTGGCGGCGGCTCGGCGCTGGCATGGGTCGCGGCCGCGCGGAGCGCCGCCACCAGCGCCTCGCCGGCATCTTCGGCCAGGGCTTCGGGCGCCACCTTCAGCGACCCGGCGATGGCCTCCAAGAGCCGCGCCCCGGCGCGGCGGCGGTTGTGCTCGATGAGGTTGAGATAGGAAGGCGACACCCCCACCCGCCGCGCCAGATCCGACTGCGCCAGCCCGCGCGCCATGCGCAGGGCGCGAATACGGCTTCCGGTTAGCGCCGGTCTGGCCATGGCGGGGCTCCCTTCCTGCCCGTTTACAGCACGCGGCGCCTGCCCCGGCAAGATCAGCCCCAGCAACCAATGCCGCCGGCGCGGCGAAAAGGCTTTTCAGCCCCGCCCCGCTATCCTATAACGCCGCGCAGCCGGCGCGGGCCGGGGCCATGTGCCGGTGGGCGCCACCGGCGCGGGGAAACGTGCCCGCGCGCAGAGATCGCCCGACGGGCCGGCCGCAGGCACCGGCGCGTCATTGCCAGCGAACAAGGAATGCTCATGAGCAAGGATCGCAACACGGCCGATGTCGCCTTCATCAAGGCGCTCGCCGAGCTTCTCGAGGCCAACAACCTGACCGAGATCGAGGTCGAGCGCAGTTATGACGAGAACGACTCGCTTTGCGTGCGGGTAAGCAAGCACGCGCCGCAACCTGTTCAGCCGGCTCCGGCCGCGTCCGCCCTGCCTGCCGCCGCCGCGCCGGCGCCGGCCGCCCAGGCCGCCGTCGGCAAGGGAAGCGGCGACGACCCGGCCGATCTGCCCGGCGCCGTCAACTCGCCCATGGTGGGCACCGCCTATCTGGCTGCCGAGCCGGGCGCCGAGCCCTTCGTCAAGATCGGTGATCAGGTCAGCGTCGGGCAGACGCTGATGATCATCGAGGCGATGAAGACCATGAACCAGATCCCCGCACCGCATGCCGGCATCGTGAAGCGCATCCTCGTCGAGGATGGCACGCCGGTCGAATACGGTGCGCCGCTGATGATCGTGGAATAGGGCGGGGCGATGTTTCGCAAGATATTGATCGCCAATCGCGGCGAAATCGCACTCAGGGTGGTGCGGGCCTGCCGCGAGATGGGCATCAAATCGGTGGCGGTGCATTCGACCGCCGATTCCGACGCCATGCATGTGCGCATGGCAGACGAGGCCATCTGCATCGGCCCGGCGCCCTCGGTGGAGAGCTATCTCAGCGTGCCCGCCATCATCTCGGCTTGCGAGATTTCGGGCGCTGATGCGATTCACCCGGGATATGGATTCCTGTCGGAAAACGCCAATTTCGTGCAGATCGTCGAGGATCACGACATCACCTTCATCGGCCCCTCGGCCGAGCATATCCGCATGATGGGCGACAAGATCACCGCCAAGGAGACCATGAAGGCGCTGGGCGTGCCCTGCGTGCCGGGCTCGGATGGCGGGGTGGCCGATCTGGACGCGGCGCGACGCATCGCCGGCGAGATCGGCTATCCGGTGATCATCAAGGCCACCGCCGGCGGCGGCGGGCGCGGCATGAAGCTGGCACGCGACGCGGCGGCGCTCGACAACGCCTTTCGCGGCGCGCGCAACGAGGCCAAGGCGGCCTTCGGCAATGACGAGGTCTATATCGAGAAATACCTCGACACCCCGCGCCATATCGAGATCCAGGTCTTTGGCGACGGGCGCGGCAATGCCGTGCATCTGGGCGAGCGCGACTGCTCGCTCCAGCGCCGCCACCAGAAGGTGCTGGAAGAGGCCCCGGGCCCGGCCATCGACGAGGCCACGCGCGCGCGCATCGGCGCCATCTGCGCCGAGGCGGTGGCAAAGATCGGCTATCGCGGCGCCGGCACCATCGAGTTTCTCTACGAGAATGGCGAGTTCTTCTTCATCGAGATGAACACCCGCCTGCAGGTCGAACACCCGGTGACCGAGGCCATCTTCAATGTCGATCTGGTGCGCGAGCAGATCAGGGTTGCCGCCGGCGAGCCGCTTTCCTTCACCCAGGACGAACTGCGCATCACCGGCCATGCCATCGAGGTGCGCATCAATGCCGAGAAGCTGCCCAATTTCTCGCCCTGCCCGGGGCTGGTGAACACCTTCCACGCCCCCGGCGGGCTGGGGGTGCGTATGGATTCGGCGCTTTATGGCGGCTATCGCATCCCGCCTTATTACGACAGCCTTGTGGCCAAGCTGATCGTGCACGGGCGCGACCGGCCCGAGGCGCTGGCGCGGCTGCGCCGGGCGCTGGGCGAGTTGATCATCGATGGCATCGACACCACGGTGCCGCTGTTCTTCGATCTGCTCGAAGAGCACGATATCCAGCGCGGCGACTACACCATCCACTGGCTTGAGAAATTCCTGGCCGAGCGGCTGGCCGGCTGAGGCGGGTGGTGCCGATGACTGGCTTGCGGGCAGGGCGATGGAGCTGACGCCAAGGCTGCTGCTGACTACCTATCAGCGCGGCATCTTCCCGATGGCCGAATCGGCCGATGACGATGCCGTTTTCTGGGTCGAGCCGCGCCGGCGCGGCATCATCCCGCTGCGCAACCCCGCCGCGCCACCCTTTGCCGGCGGCGGCTTTCATGCCTCGCGCTCCTTGCAACGCAGCCTGCGCCGCGGAAGCTGGCATTTCAGTTGCGATCAGGCCTTTTCAGCGGTGGTTGCCGGCTGCGCCGAGCGCCCCCAGACCTGGATCAACGCCCCCATACGCCGCGTTTTCGAAGATCTGCACGCGCTGGGCCACGCGCATTCGATCGAGGTGTGGGACAAGGGCGGTGCGCTGGTGGGCGGGCTTTACGGGTTGGCGCTGGGCGGGGCTTTCTTTGCCGAGAGCAAGTTCTCGCAGCGCGCCGATGCCTCGAAACTGGCGCTGGCCGAGTTGGTGGCGCGGCTCGAAAGCGCCGGATTCGCGTTGCTCGACACGCAGTATCTGACCCCGCATCTGGCAAGGCTGGGCGGAATCGAGATTTCGCGCGGAGCCTTTCGCATGGCGCTCGCCGCCGCCATTGACCTCGACGCGCGCCACGAACTGGCCTTCAGCCCGCGCAACCCGGATGCCGCCTCGGGGGGTTATGCGCTTTACGGGTGATCAGATCGGACACGTCATGCTGTCGCCGGATGATTCGATCAATCGCGGCCCGTGCGTCAGCCAATGCCATCAAACGGAACTGATATTACTGGCAGCCCAGCACCCAGACATCGTAGCGCGGATCGTCAAGCGCGTTCAGCGCCGGACTGGTGGCGATCATCCAGCCGCGAAAAAGCTGCTCGCCGCGTATCCGGTCATGGATTTCGAGAAAGGCATAGGCCTCGGCGGCGGGGTCGTCGACCGGGAAGCGGCAACTGACGAGGGTGATCTGCAACCGCCCGAACTCGGCCTGCGCACCGGTTGCGATCTCGATATCAACGGTTTCGCCCGCCAGCTTGTCGAGCCCGCGCAGCGTGACCCGCTCGCCCGTGGCCATCATCTGCGCCGCAGCCCCGGTGGCGAGTGCGCAGAAAGCTGCCACGGGAGCGGCCAGCAGCGCCAAACGTATGGCTGCCAGCACGCCGGGGCGGCGGGTCGCTCTGTTCTGTGCGTTAGGGCTCATCGTCAACTTATCCCTGCCCGATTGCGGGTCAGCCATGCAATGCCTGCCGCCCTGACCGATTCGGAGACATGCTCGGGGGCCTGTTCGGGCGCCTATTCCGGCTGCCAGGCGTCATAGTCGCGCCGCTCGACCGGCTGGGCGCGGCGCAGCGAACCGGGGGGCACATAGGCGGCCTCGCTGCCGGTGAGATTCTCGACATGGGGTTTTTCCCAGCGCTTGTGTTCCAGCGGGCGCTCGCCGGGCGGCTCGTTCCAGGTGAAATGCATCCAGCCATGCCAGTCGGGGCTTATGCGGCTGGCTTCGGATTCGCCGTTATAGATCACCCAGCGGCGTTTGCCGTCGCGCGTCTGATAAAAGACATTGCCCTGTTCATCCTCGCCAACGCGCACGCCCTTGCGCCAGGTAAAGAACTGCGTGCCCAGCGTCTGGCCGTTCCACCAGGTCAGAAGGCGTAGGAGGAATTTCATGTCTCGGCCCCCGGTCGGTTTTCCCTGCCATCCCTATGGCGCAGAACGCGGCCAAGATAAAGGGGCATGCCTTGCGACACGGCGCGCAGCTGCCGATGGATCGGCCGGCGATGGCGCAGGGAATGGGTGGAATTGCCGATCCTGCCCAAGCATGTTTCAGCGCCCCATCAAGCCCGAGTCTTTGCCGGGAAAAGGCGCTCAGTCGACCATCCATTCGCCATCGGGGTGAAAGGCGTGAAAGGCAAAGGCGAAGGGGATGTCATGCACCATCTCCTGGCCTTCCTCGTCGCGAACGCGCACGCTGCCCACCTCGCGCCCCTCGGCAATGCGCCGCGTGTCCATCGCCGAAGCCTGACCCTCGCGCCAGGTCAGCACCAGCCCCGCCTCGCGCAGTTCGCCCGCCTCGCGCAGCCGCTCCAGCGGCCAGGCGCGCTCGCCCACCCGCACCACGCGCGCCACCGGGTGAATGCCATGCGGCGGATTCTCGCCCTGATAGAGGAAGGGCCGCGGGTTGGTGTCGTATCCGGCATAGGGGTTGGCGCCGTAGCTGCGCGGCCAGGCGGGTTCATCCATCACCAGCCCGTCGGGGAACTCATCCATGAAGCCTTGCCAGCTATCCAGCCACGCCGGAAGCTGGACCAGAAAATCGCCGGCAAAGCGGCCTACCACCGCTTCGGCGGTGGCCTGCTGCCACCAGGTTTCGCTCTCGCGGTCATACATGATCATGTCGGAATGGCGCAGCCGCCCCGACACGCCAAAGCTGAGCACCTGTCCCTCATGGTGGCGGTCGAACACCATGCCGGTATTGCAAAGCGGGCAATAGGTCACCGCCACCGACACATCGCCGGCGGTGTCGTTGACGATCTCGTGCCAGGTCAGATAGCGCAGCGGATAGGCGCGCGCCGGCGCATCATCCGGGTCATAAACCAGCACCGGCTCGCGCGCTTCCAACCCCTCCTTTTCAGCCGCCGGCATCATTTCCGGGTCGTCGATGGCCGGGATGCCGTCGCGCGGCGGGCCGCCGGAGATGATCTCGGACAGATCGATCGTGGTGCGGCTGAAATCGGTAAGCGGGAACTCGCGCTCCCAGCTTTCCGGCACCTGCGCCACGGCCGGAAAGGCGGCGAGCGCAAGCGAAAGGGGGGTGGCGATGATTGCGCGGCGGCTGACGGGGTGCATGGCGGTTTCCCTCACGGCTGATGACTCGGATCTGCCAGACGGGGCGCCCTGCCCCGCCTGTCCTCCCCGGTATTCGCCGCGCCGGGCGCGAAGGTTACCCGCCCCTCACCACAAGGTGACCGAAAGACCTATCGCACCACCCGCACCGATTGCATCACATCGGGCTCGCCCTGCACTGCCCCGTTCGGCCCGCGCCCGCGCTTGATGGCTTCGAGCACCTCGAACCCTTCGGTGATCTGGCCCAGCACGGTGTATTGCCCGTTCAGATGCGAGGCCGCGTCGAACATCAGAAAGAACTGGCTGTTCGCCGAATCGGGGTGCTGGGCGCGGGCCATGCCCATGGTGCCGCGCACAAAGGGCTCGTCCGAGAACTCGGCGGGCAGGTTGCCCAAATCGGAGCCGCCGGTGCCGGCCATGCCGCGCTCGCCGCCCTCGCGGCCATGCTGCACATCGCCGGTCTGCGCCATGAAGCCCTCGATGACGCGGTGAAAGATCACCCCGTCATAATCGCCTCGCTCGGCCAGCGCGACCACGCGCTCGACATGGGCGGGCGCCAGATCGGGTCGCAGGGCAATGCGGATCACCCCCTCGGCCTGGCCGGCGACGGTGATCTCAAGCATCGGCGCATTGGCCGGGGGCGGGCTTTGCGCAAGGCTGCGCGTGGTGCCCAGCCACATGCTGCCCAGAATGGCGACACCCAGCGCGAAAAGCGCGGCGAAGAGAAGCTGATCACGACGCATCTGCGGCCACCTTTACTGAAATCATGCGATCGGGCTGCGCCGGCGGTTCGCCGCGCGCGATATTGTCGACATGCTCCATCCCGGCGATGACACGGCCATAGACTGTGTACTGCCGGTTGAGGAAATGGTTGTCGGCGAAATTGATGAAGAACTGGCTGTTCGCCGAATCGGGGTTTTGCGCGCGCGCCGCGCCCAGCGTGCCGCGGTCATGCGCGATGTTCGAGAACTCGGCCTTCAGATCGGGCAGATCCGACGAGCCGGTGCCTGCGCGGCCCGGGTTGAAGCCCTTTTCGGTATTGCCATGCTGCACATCGCCCGTTTGAGCCATGAAACCCTCGATGACGCGATGAAAGATCACGTTGTCATAGGCGCCGGCGCGGGCCAGCTCCTTCATCCGCGCGCAGTGTTGCGGGGCAATGTCGGGCATCAGTTCGATCGTGACGGTGCCATCCTTCAGCTCCATCAATATCGTGTTTTCCGGGTCCTTGATCTCGGCCATAGGGCACTCCTGATTGCGTATCGGGCTCAACATAAGCCGGGCGGCGGGCGAGGGAAAGGGCGACTGCCGGCGATGGGGCGCGAGAAGCGCCCGCAAGCCGGGGTATGAGAACCGATCAGACGGATTTGGTGACTACCGCTCGGGAAACAGCGCGCAAAGCATGAAGCGCAGTTGCTGGTGCTGCCAGTCCTCGGGGGCGTCGCCCTCCAGCGGGCAGAACTGGCCGTTGATCGCCAGATCGGCCACGCCATGCGCCAGCGCCCAGACCGCCGCCACCTGCCGCCTTCCCGCCTCGTTACCCAGCGGATCGGTCGCGCCGGTGCGCGCGGCGACGGCATCGACGGGCAGCGCAAAGGCCGCCGCCGCCGCTTCCTCGGCCTGGCTGTCGCCATCGACGAACAGATCCTGGCGAAACATCAGCCGAAACAGTGCGGGGTTGGCGCGGGCAAAGGCCACATAGCCCGCGCAGGCCGCGACCAGATGCTCAAGGCTGCCCGGCGCCTGCTCGGCGCAGGCGCGGCGGATGCTGGCGGCCAGCCGCTCGAAACCCTGCCCGGCCAGCGCCGTAAGCAGATGCGCCAGCGTGGGAAAATGATGCTTCGGCGCGGCATGCGAGACCCCGGCGCGGCGCGCGCAGCCACGCAGCGTCAGCCCGCCGATGCCCCGTTCGGCAAGCTCGGCCTCGGCCGCTTGCAAGAGCGCGGTGCGAAGATCGCCGTGATGGTAGCGCGGCGCGCTGGCTTCGGCGGCGTTCCGGGGGGCCTCATCAGGATTCATCTTGACACCGTCAATATCGCGTTGCATCGATCTTTACACTGTCAACACTAATGCCGAGGAGAACAGAATGAAACCGCAAAACGCCGCTGTCCCCGAAAACCCCGCCGCTGGGCACATCGTTGCCGTGGGCCGTATCACCCTGCGCCCCGATGCCTCGCGGCTGCGCTTTTTCATGCTGACGCTGCTGTCGATCCTCCAGGCGAAACGCGCGCCCGGGAACATTCATGTCTCGACCCACGCCGCAGGGGGCGCTCATTTCAGCATGTCGGCCTGGCGCAGCGATGAGGCCATGCGCGCATTCGCCCAGCGCGGCGCACATCTGCGGGCCATGCGCGCCATTACTGCGCTGGCGCTTGAGGGCGAGTTCCGGCACTGGCGCAGCGCCAAGGTGCCGTCCTGGCCCGAGGCGCTGGCGCGCTTTCACGCCGAGCCGCCGCGCCAGCCCGATGCCCACCCGGCCGGTAATTCGGCCCTGTCACCAACCGGGCGGGTGCAAGAGCCCGCGCCGCTCAGCGGTTGACCCGCCCCGGCGCAGCGGGCATCACAAGGCAGGCTTTGCCCTGCAGGAGCGTGACATGAGCTGGAAAACCCTCGACGACATGGAATTCAAAGGCAAGGTGGCGCTGGTGCGGGTGGACATCAACGTGCCGGTCGAGAACGGCCAGGTCAGCGATGCCACGCGCATCGAGGCGGTCCTGCCCACCATCCGCCACATCACCTCGGCCGGTGGCAAGGCGGTGCTGCTGGCGCATTTCGGCCGCCCCAGGGGCAAGCCGGTGCCGGAAATGTCGCTGGCCCAGATCCGCCCCGCGCTCGAGGCGGCGCTGGGCCAGCCCGTGGGCTTTGCCGGCGATTGCATCGGCCTGCCCGCCAAGCGCGCGGTGGGCGATCTCAACGACGGGCAGGTGCTGCTCTTGGAAAACACCCGTTTCCATGAGGGCGAGGAAGCCAATGACCCCGAATTCGCCGCCGCGCTGGGGGCGCTGGGCGAGATCTATGTCAATGATGCCTTCTCGGCCTCGCATCGCGCCCATGCCTCGACCGAGGCGCTGGCGCATCTCTTGCCCGCCTGCGCCGGGCGGCTGATGGAGGCCGAGATGCGCGCGCTGGAAAAGGCGCTGGGCAACCCCGAGCGCCCGCTGGCGGCGGTGGTCGGGGGCGCCAAGGTATCGACCAAGCTGGCGCTGCTGGAAAACCTGGTGGCGAAGGTCGATCATCTGGTGATCGGCGGCGGCATGGCCAACACATTCATGGCCGCGCAGGGCCGCGAGGTGGGCAACTCGCTGTGCGAGCACGGTCTGGCCGAGAACGCCCGCGCCATCCTCGCCCGCGCCAGCGAGACCGGCTGCCGCGTGCTTTTGCCGGTCGATCTGGTGGTGGCACGCGAATTCAGGGCGGGTGCGGCGCATGAGGTGGTGGCCGAGTGCCCCGGTGATGCCATGATCCTCGATGCCGGGCCCGAAAGCGTGGCCGCCATCAAGACAGTGTTCGATGCCTGCCGCACGCTGATCTGGAACGGCCCGCTGGGCGCCTTCGAGATCGAACCCTTCGACCGCGCCACGGTCGAATGCGCCCGCCACGCCGCCGAGCTGACCCGCGAGGAGCGGCTGGTTTCGGTGGCCGGGGGCGGCGATACCGTTTCCGCACTCAACCGCGCCGGAGTGGCGGGCGATTTCAGCCATATCTCGACCGCCGGCGGCGCCTTTCTGGAATGGATGGAGGGGCGCGAACTGCCCGGTGTTGCCGCGCTGACGGCCGAGCGATAAACGTATCCCGGGCACCGCTTTTCCCCTTGCCCGGCACTCCAGACAGGTTATTTGCGCTTCATCTGCGGAGAAAGCCGATGCGCGAGAAAGAGCCTGCCAACCCCGACGACCCGAAAGGGCTTATCCGCGAAAGCTACCGGATCGACGGTATCACCGCGAGCGAGTGCCGCTCGATCCTGACCGAATGGGCGCTGAGCCTGCCCCTGGGCAAGAATGAACGCGCCGCCATCGCGGCGTTGTTGCAGCGCCACGGCGCGCTTTCACCCGCCCATCCGATGACGGCATTGCTGCAAGAAGCGCTCGATGCACCGGTAACGCAGCCAGTGCGCCGCGGCGGCCGCGCCGGCCGGCTGCGCGACAGCTGAGCCGCCGGCGCTGCGAAGCTGCGGCAGACCCGGCCACGACTTGAAGCGCACGTGCTGACCGAATCGGGCAGCCTGCTGCCTTCACGCAGCGACATCAGGTATGCCGCGCAGGTTCTTGATTTTATTGGCTCCGGCGGTAGGGATCGAACCTACGACCAATTGATTAACAGTCAACTGCTCTACCGCTGAGCTACGCCGGAACACGGGGGCGATATAGCAACAGCACTCGCGCGCGTCCAGAGGGTAGTGCCGAGGAAATTGCAGGAATTCGGGCGGCAGCGCAACGGCACCGCGCGGGGCTCAGCCGGCGCGCGGATGCACGCGCGTGCGCAGCCCCGGCGGGCCTTCGAATTCGGCCAGTTCACGCGCTTCAAGATCGATCAGATGCGCCAGCACATTGCGCAGCGCGCCGCCGATCAGCGCCGGCGCCACATCGGTATAGACGCGTTGCACGATCTCGCCGGCATCGCGCGCGCCCTGATCGAGCGCGGCCCGAATCGCCGCCTCGCGCGCCAACCGGTGCGCGCGCAGCGCCCTGATGCGCGCCGGCCCGTCATCGACCGGCGCGCCATGGCCGGAATACAGCCGTGTCGGGCCCAGTTCTTCCAGCCGGTCAAGGCTGGCCATGAAGTCGGTCAGATCGCCATCGGGGGGCGAAACCAGGCTCGGCGCCCATCCCATGACCGTATCGCCTGAAAACAGGGCCTGCCCCCAAAGGAAGCTCAGATGATTGCCGAAATGGCCCGGCGTGTGCAGCGCGCGCAGGGCCAGACCGCCAATATCGACCTCGCCGCCATCGGGCAGCGCCTCGTCGGGGCGAAAGCCGGTATCAACCCCCTCGCCGCCGCCGATCTCGTCCCCGGCCAGCCGCTGCATGCGCGCCGAGCGCCCGGCAAGCGCATCGCCATAGGCGAGCACCGGCGCGCCGGTTTCGCGCGCCAGTATGCGCGCGGCGGGCGAGTGATCGACATGGGCATGGCTGACCAGGATTCGGATAATGCGCTCGCCGCGCGCCGGCGCCGCCAGCAAGGCCGCGACATGGCGCGAATCATCGGGCCCCGGGTCGATCACGGTGAGCGCGCCCTCGCCCAGCAGATAGCTGTTGGTACCGCGCTCGGTCATCGGCGAAGGGTTGGGCGCCAGCACCAGCCGCAGCCCCTCTTCCAGCATGAGCGGCTGGCCGGGGCGCGGATCGAACATGTTATCACCGGTTTTCAAGGTGCATCTCGTCAAGGGCTCGTTTCGCGCCTAGGCTATGCACATGCTGAGCGCTTTTCTCAAATCCTTTCTCCCGCGCGGGCTTTATAGCCGCGCCGCGCTGATCCTGCTGGTGCCGGTGGTCAGCCTGCTGATGGTGGCGTCCTATGCGGTGATCCAGCGCCATTACGAGGGCATGACTCGGCAGATGACCGACAGTTTCTCGCGTACGGTCAGCTATATCGTGGACACGCTCGACGCCGCGCCCGATGCCGAAAGCGCCGCCAGAGAGGCGCAGCGGCTGGGCGCGGCATTCGGGCTGGAGATCGCGCTGGGCGACACCCCGCCCGAACCCGGGCCGGAGGACAGGCCGGGCGCATTCGATCTTTCGGGCCGGATGGTGGTGACCCAGCTGCGGGCCACGCTTGGCGGGCTGCAGGCAATCCGGCTTGAGGGCAGCGAGGTGCATTTGTGGCTGCAATCGAGCCAGGGGCCGGTGGCGCTGCGCTTTCGGGCCAATCGGGTTTCGCCGCGCAACCCGCATCAACTGCTGGTAGTGGTGCTGCTCAGCGGCGCCCTGCTTGGCGCCATTGGCTTCGTGTTTCTCAAGAACCAGATGCGCCCCATCCGCCGGCTTGCCCTGGCCGCCGAGGCTTTCGGTCGCGGCCAGTCACTGCCCTACAGCCCTTCGGGGGCGCGCGAGGTACGCGCGGCGGGGCAGGCCTTTCTGGAAATGCGCGCACGTATCGAGCAGCATATCGAGCAGCGCACGCTGATGCTTTCCGGCGTCAGCCACGATCTGCGCACACCGCTGACGCGCATGCGCCTGGCGCTGTCGATGATGGAAGACGAGCCCGAAGCGGCGGCGCTGATGGAAGATGTCGCCCAGATGGAAGCGCTGATCGACCGGTTTCTGGATTTCGTGCGCAACGAGGCCGGCGAGGCCGAAAGCATGAGCGATCTGCGCGCGCTGGTCGTCGAGAGGGTGGAACTGGCCGCGCGCGGCGGGCAGCCGGTGGTACTGGCCGGGGCCGACCGCGGCGAGACCGACGGGCAGACGCCGCTCATGCTGCCGCTGCGCCCGCAGCTTTTCGCCCGCGCGCTGGACAATCTGATCGACAATGCGTTGCGTTATGGCAAACGTGCCGAAATCCGCATTGAGGCGGCGCCGGGTGCGGTCTGCGTGCTGGTCGAAGATGACGGCCCCGGCATTGCGCCCGAGGCGCGCGCCCTGGCCACCCGCCCCTTCGTGCGGCTGGACGCGGCGCGCGGCGCCAGCCGCGGCGGCGGTGTGGGGCTGGGTCTGGCCATCGCCGCCGATGCCATGCGCAGCCATGGCGGTCGGCTGGAGCTGGACGGCAGCCCGCGCCTGGGCGGGTTGATGGCGCGGCTGGTGCTGCCTGACAGGCGCGGAAACGGGCAGAGCGAGATTTAGAGCATGTCGCGTTTGATTGGCTTCATTCCGCCCGGGCCACTTGTGGCCCGGGCATGCGCCCGCCCGCCCCGTCACGCCAAAGGCGTGCCCGCAGCACGACGGCGGGCGCATTCGCGCCCACCTCGGGCGGCCGCATACCCTCTGTCTGGAACTGGACGAGTCCAATGCGACCCATTCCAGGCGCGAGATCACCCGGTTGGAGACCGAAGGGCTCGCAGGCTCGGGCGGGGTGACCGCCCATGCGCGCCTCATCTTCAGCGGGCCTTGCCCTGCCCGTAACGCCCTGTGCGTGACCAGGCCTATTCCGCCGCTGCCCGGCTCCCGGCCAGCATTTGCGTCAGGTAGCGCCCGGTATGGCTTTGCGGCGCCTTTGCCACATCCTCGGGCGTGCCCTCGGCCACGATCTGCCCGCCGCCATCACCGCCCTCGGGGCCGATATCGATGACCCAGTCGGCAGTCTTGATGACATCGAGATTGTGCTCGATCACCACCACCGTGTTGCCCTGATCGACCAGTTCGTGCAGCACTTCCAGAAGCTTCTTCACATCCTCGAAATGCAGCCCCGTGGTGGGCTCGTCGAGAATGTAGAGCGTGCGGCCCGTGGAACGGCGCGAAAGCTCCTTCGACAGCTTCACCCGCTGCGCCTCGCCGCCCGAAAGCGTCGTCGCCTGCTGGCCCACCTTGATATAGCCCAGCCCCACGCGCATCAGCGCATCCATCTTCTCGCGAATCGCGGGCACGGCGGTGAAGAAGCCCTGCGCCTCTTCAACCGTCATCTCAAGAACGTCTGATATGCTCTTGCCCTTGAACAGTATTTCCAGCGTCTCGCGATTGTAGCGCCTTCCCTTGCAAGTCTCGCAGGTGACATAGACATCGGGCAGGAAGTTCATCTCGATCTTCAGCACCCCGTCGCCCTGGCAGGCCTCGCAGCGCCCGCCCTTGACGTTGAAGGAAAAGCGCCCGGGCTTGTAGCCGCGCGCCTTGGCCTCGGGCAGGCCGGCGAACCAGTCGCGGATCGGCCCGAAGGCCCCGGTATAGGTGGCCGGGTTCGAGCGCGGCGTGCGCCCGATGGGGCGCTGGTCGATATCAATGACCTTGTCGAGATGCTGCAACCCCTGCACCGTCTCGCAGGGAGCCGGCGTCTGGCGCGCGCCGTTGAGCCGCATGCTGGCGGTCTTGAACAGCGTCTCGATGGTCAGCGTCGATTTGCCCCCGCCCGAAACCCCGGTCACGCAGACGAACTGCCCCAGCGGGAAATCGACGCTCACATCCTTGAGATTGTTGCCGCTGGCCTTGACCACGCGCACCGCCTTGCCATTGCCCGGCCGGCGCTCGGCGGGCACGGCGATGGCGCGCGCGCCGGACAGATACTGTCCGGTCAGGCTGGCCGGATCGGCGGCGATGTCATCGGGGCGCCCCTGCGCCACGATCTGCCCGCCATGCACGCCCGCGCCGGGGCCGATATCGAGCACCCAGTCGGCGGCGCGGATGGCTTCCTCGTCATGCTCGACCACAATGACGGTGTTGCCCTGATCGCGCAGGTTGCGCAGCGTCGTCAGCAGGCGGTCATTGTCGCGCTGATGCAGCCCGATCGAGGGCTCGTCGAGCACATAAAGCACCCCCGTCAGCCCGCTGCCTATCTGGCTGGCCAGCCGGATGCGCTGGCTCTCGCCGCCCGAAAGCGTGCCCGCCGCGCGGCTCAGCGTCAGATAGTCGAGCCCGACATTGACAAGGAATCCAAGCCTTTCGCGAATTTCCTTCACAATCGCCGCGGCGATCTGCTGCTTTTGCGTGCTCAGCATTTCGGGCACGCGCCCGATCCATTCCAGCGCCTCGCGGATCGACATCTCGCTGACCTGGCTGACATGCAGAAGCGCATCTCGCCCGCCGCTGGCAGGACCGATCTTCACCGCCAGTGCCTCAGGCTTGAGCCGCGCGCCGCCGCAGGTGGAGCAGGGGCGGTTGTTCTGGTAGCGCTCGAATTCCTCGCGGATCCAGGCGCTGTCGGTCTCGCGGTAGCGCCGCTCCATGTTGGGGATTACCCCCTCGAAGGCGCGGCTGACGTTATAGACCCGCCCGCCCTCATCGTAGCGAAAGGGAATTTCCTCGCCATTCGAGCCGTAAAGCAGCGCCTGCCTGGCATGCGCCGGCAGGTCGCGCCAGGGCGCCTTTGCATCGAATTCGTAATGTTTGGCCAGCGCCTCGATGGTCTGGGTGAAATAGGGTGACTTGCCCTTGCGCCAGGGGGCGATGGCACCATCGGCCAGCCGCAGCATGGCATCGGGCACGACAAGGCGCTCGTCGAAGAACAACTCCACCCCCAGCCCGTCGCAATCGGGGCAGGCGCCGTAGGGGGCGTTGAACGAAAACAGCCGCGGCTCGATCTCGGGGATGGTGAAGCCGCTGACCGGGCAGGCGAAATTCTCGGAAAAGGTGATCCGCTCCGGCGCCTCGCCTTCCCCGGAATCGGCCATTTCCAGCACCGCGATGCCCTGCGCCAGGTCAAGCGCGGTGCGAAAGCTGTCGGCCAGCCGGGTTTCCGAGCCCGCGCGCACCACGATCCGGTCCACCACCACATCGATATCGTGGCGAAACTTCTTGTCCAGCACCGGCAGGTCGTCGAGCTCGTGAAAGCGCCCGTCCACCTTAACGCGCTGGAAGCCCTGCTTGCGCAGTTCCAAGAATTCCTTGCGATACTCGCCCTTGCGGTCGCGCACGATGGGCGCCAGCAGATAGGCACGCGTGCCCTCGGGCAGGGAAAGCACGCGGTCAACCATGTCCTGCACCTGCTGGGCCTCGATAGGCTTGCCGGTGGCGGGGCTGTAGGGCGTGCCGGCGCGGGCGAAGAGCAGGCGCAGATAATCATGGATCTCGGTCACCGTGCCAACGGTCGAGCGCGGATTCTTCGATGTGGTCTTCTGCTCGATGGAAATGGCCGGGCTGAGGCCCGAGATATGATCGACATCGGGCTTTTGCATCATGTCGAGAAACTGGCGCGCATAGGCGCTCAGGGATTCGACATAGCGCCGCTGCCCCTCGGCATAGATGGTATCGAAAGCCAGCGACGATTTGCCCGAGCCCGACAGCCCGGTGATCACCACAAGCTGATCGCGCGGGATATCGACATCAAAGCCCTTGAGGTTGTGCTCGCGCGCGCCGCGGATCTCGATCTTCTTCAGCTCGGCCATGGATCTGCCCCCGGCGTCCTTCACGCCTCGGCACTACATAGCTGTCAGCGGGCGAGTCTCCAACCGGAAAATGAGAACAAAAAGTAAACTTGTGTCAATTCGTCGTGGATAACCCCTCATCGATCGCTGCCGTCCGTTCATGAGGCATTTCGGTTCCCACGGCATAAAGGACGGGTTCGCGCCCTTTGCCGGGAAACCCTTGCAAAAGGGGCAATCATCTTGCGGCAGCGAAAAAGGCATGATAAGAACTTTACGAGAACATTAGTGCAGGGGGCGATATGTCAACGGTGATACCGATCAACTATGTCGAGTTGTCCAGCACCGACCGCGCCGCCAGCCAGCGGTTCTTCGAAAAGGCGTTTGGCTGGGCCTTCGTCAGCTATGGCCCGGAATATTGCGGTTTCGAAAACGCGGGAATTGACGGCGGGATTGCGCAGGTCCAGCCGGGCACCCGTGCTGCGCCACCGCTTGTTGTCCTTTTTTCCGACAATCTCGACGCGGCGCAGGAAGCGGTCGAGGCCGCAGGCGGCGCAATCACCGCCGCTCAGTTCGATTTCCCAGGCGGGCGCCGGTTTCATTTCAAGGAACCGGGCGGAACGGAACTTGCGGTCTGGGGGTCGGCCGGAACCGGCTAGACCCCCACATCAAATCTGACCGGTAACTGCCTGGCGCAACTCAGTAATGGATCGCTCTTCCCCAGGCATCGAGTACCGATTCATGCATCATCTCGCTCAGCGTGGGGTGCGGAAAGACGGTGTGCATGAGTTCGGCCTCGGTGGTCTCCAGCGTGCGGGCAATGGTGTAGCCCTGGATCAACTCGGTGACCTCGGCGCCGATCATATGCGCGCCCAGAAGCTCACCCGAATCGGCGTCGAAGACGGTTTTCACAAACCCCTCGGGATCGCCCAACGCAATGGCCTTGCCATTGCCGATGAAGGGAAAGCGGCCCACTTTCACCTTGTGCCCGGCCTCTTTCGCCTTCGCTTCGGTCAGACCGACGCTGGCCACCTGCGGGTGGCAATAGGTGCAGCCGGGAATGCTGGCGGGTTTCACCGGGTGCGGCTTTTGCCCGGCGATGAGCTCGGCCACCATCACCCCCTCATGGCTGGCCTTGTGCGCAAGCCAGGGCGCGCCGGCGACATCGCCGATGGCATACAGCCCCTTGACCCCGGTGCGGCAGAATTCGTCGGTCACCACATGCGTCCGTTCGATCTTCACGCCCAGCTTTTCCAGCCCCAGCCCCTCGGTATTGCCGACAATACCCACGGCCGAGATCACCGTGTCGAATTCGGCCTTCTCGGTCTTGCCGCCTGATTCCAGATGCGCGGTGACCTTGCCCTTGCCGCGCTCCAGCTTCTTCACCGTGGTCTTGGCCTTGATCGTCATCCCCTGCTTCTCGAATGCTTTCCTGGCAAAGGTCGAGATCTCTTCATCCTCGACCGGCAGTACCCGGTCCATCACCTCGACAACCGTGGTCTTTGCCCCCAGCGTGTTGAAGAAGCTGGCAAATTCTATACCGATCGCGCCCGAGCCGATAACCAGCAATTCCTTCGGCATGTGCTTGGGTTCCAGCGCGTGGCGATAGCTCCAGACGCGCTCACCATCGGCCTCCAGCCCCGGCAATTCGCGCGCGCGCGCGCCGGTGGCCAGCACGATATCGGGCGCGCGCAACTCCTCGCTGCCCTTGTCGGTCTTCACTTTCACCTGGCCAGGCGCCGGGATCGTGGCTTCGCCCATCACCACGGTGATCTTGTTCTTCTTCATCAGATGGCCGATGCCGCCGGAAAGCTGCTTTGCGACCCCGCGCGAGCGTTTCACCACGGCGTCTAGGTCATAGCCCGCACCCTCGGCCTTGAGCCCGAAATCCTTTGCCCGCTGCATCAGGTGAAAAACCTCGGCCGAGCGCAGCATCGCCTTGGTGGGAATGCAGCCCCAGTTCAGGCATATGCCGCCCAGCGATTCGCGCTCGATGATGGCCACCTTCCGACCCAACTGCGCGGCGCGGATCGCCGCGACATAGCCGCCCGGGCCCGCCCCGATCACGATGACATCGAATTCCTTCATGCCCACGACCCCCGAAACCTACCGCCGAAAAGAATTGTTCAACGTTAAACCGGTTTTGCCGGGCTGACAACGCCTGCCTGCAGTTGCGCTCAGGCCAGTTCGCGCACCATCGCGCCATAGCCGCCCTCGGCGAGAAACGCCTGTTCGCCCTCACTGCTTTGCCGTCCCAGCACCTCGTTGCGCCAGGGGAAACGGCCATGGCGGCGGATCACCTCGCGATGGGCGCGGGCATGCAGCAGGTTGTGTGCACCGGTCTCGGGCATGCGGGCGATGATCAGGCACACGCAGCGATCTTGATCAAACAGGTTCTCGGCATGCATGAAGGGCATGTAGAAGAACTGGCGGATGGGCTCGGGCAGATGGAGGTCGAGCTTGCGATCGACACATACCTGCGCAGCGGTGCGCGCCAACTCGTCAGTGGCGAAGGCACGCGCATCCTCGCGAAACATGTTGCGCGGGAACTGATCGGTCAGGATGAGATAGCCAAGCGCGCCCTCGGGGTTGCCGAACCATTGGCGCAGCCCGCCCGCCTGCGCTTCTTTCCAGACTTCGCCGTAACGAGCGCGGATCTTCTCGTCGAGTGCGGCATCGCTGGCATACCAGCCCTCGGGTCCGATATCGCTCCAGAAAGCCACGATTTCTTCAGCCAGCTTCGTTGGCATGCGCCCCCTCCTGATCGGGTTGCGCGGTTTCCCACGCCGCCTCGACTGTCACCGCCGAGGCCGACGGGGTCAAGGGGGTGTAGTTGCCCTGCTCTTCCAGTGTTAGTGCCTCGCGGCGGCTCATACGCCACATGCCGTAGAACGCCAGCGCCACGCAAAGCGACGCGATATAGAGAAAATAGCCAGGAGGGCCGACAAACCCCATCGCCCAGCCTAGCACCAGCGGCCCGGCGACGGCCCCCACCCCGTTGATGAACAGCAACCCCCCCGAGGCACCGGCCATTTCGTCTGTCTGCAGGAAGTCGTTGGTATGCGCCAGAAGCAATGCATAAAGCGGGTTGGCGAAGCCGCCGATCAGCAGCGCCACCGTGCTGAGCAGCACGAAAGGCAGCGGCAGAACCGCCGCCGCCACCGTCACCAGCGCGCACAGCCCGGCCACGCCGATGATCATCCGCCGCCGATCGATCCTGTCGGAAAGCCAGCCCACAGGATACTGGAACAGCAGCCCACCCAGATAGATCGCGGCGACAAAGATCGAGATCTGCAGCACGCTCAGCCCGACCAGCCCGCCCCAGACCGCGGCCATGCCGAAAAGCGCCGAATAGACCCCGCCCATCAGAAAGATGCCCACGCAGCCCAGCGGCGAGACCCGAAACAGCCGGGGCAACCCCATGGGCCGGTCGCTGGTGAAGCCCGGCGCCGGCGATACCGACAGCAGGATCGGCGTGAAGGACAGCGACACCAGCACCGAGGCAACGATAAACAGCGTGTAACCGCCCGGATCGGCAAGGTTGAGCAGGCCTTGCGCCGCAATGATGCCGACCATCTGCACGATCATGTAGAGCGACAGCGTCTGCCCGCGGGTCTCGTTCGTGGCGGTGTTGTTCAGCCAGCTCTCGGCAGTGACATAGACCCCGGCGAAGGCAAAACCAATGAGCACGCGCAACACCGTCCAGGCTATCCAGTCGGGGGCGGCGGCGTAGAGCACAAGCGCCGCCGAGATCAGCGAGCCCAGCGCCGCAAAGACGCGCACATGCCCCACGCGCCGGATCAGCGCCGGGGTTAGCTGCGAGCCGGCCAGAAAACCCACGAAATAGGCCGACATCACCACAGACATCTGCGTGGTGGTGAAGCCCTCGATGACGCCGCGAATACCCAGAAGCGTGCTCTGGATGCCGTTGCCCAGCATCAAGAGCATCATCCCCAGAAGCAGTGCCCAGCTGGCGCCAAGAACCTTGAACATGTCAGCCCTTCCCGCTTCGCACAGACCTTGCCTGTGCCTGCGCAGTCCTTGCGCCGGCCCTACGCCGTTGCGCGACGCGCCGCAAGCATGGCGCGAACGCGGTGCGCCGCCTTGCGCCCGATGGCGCTGTTCTTCACCTGCGAACCGACTGTTTCACCGATTCGGTGCCCCCGCCGGTTGATTTCCGACGCATTCGAGTCGATTTTGAGCTAGTGAAGAGTACGGTGCTTCCGCCGCCGGGGCCGGTCTGCGGGCAGCATCGGTTTGGCGGCCGGGTGATGAGGGGATGCTTGGTGCAGGCAGTCAATGAAAGCAAGACCGGACGGGCACGGCACGCTCAAGGCAGTGCCGCTGCCCTGCGCGCATTCGACCCGGCGGCGATCGCCTGGGTCGATGCCGGTGCCAGGGCGCTGGCAAGCCACGCGGAAGATATTCTGGCGCCGTTGCGCAAGAGCGAAGATGCGCTGCAACGCGCCGGGCTGACGCTGCGCGCATGGCTGCCCGACGATCTGCCTGAATTTCGCGCGCTGCTCGACGATCCGCAGATCTGGGCATGGCTGCCCGAACCCTATCCGGACCCTCTCGACGAAGACACCGCGCGGACGCTGATCACCGCTGCCGGCACGCTGCCTCATCACGTCGTGCGCGCGGTGCTCAGCGAAGGCAAACCTGTTGGCCAGCTGCGGCTGGAATGGGACGACGGCGGCCGGAACCGCCGCGAGGCCGAGATCAGTTACTGGCTGGGTCAGGCGTTTTGGGGCGCCGGCTTCGGCTCGGCAATGGTGGCCGGCGCCGTGGCGCGCGCCTTCGGCAATGATCCGGCGCTTCTGCGCCTTGTCGCCAAGGTGCACCCCGAGAACCAGGCCTCGGCGCGGCTACTGCAAAAGGTGGGCTTTCACGAACTCGCTGCCCCCCCGAAAGGCCGCGGCTTTGCCGACTGGCGCTGGTTCGCCCTGCGCCGCCAGCACCGGCCACAGGCCACTGGCGGCTGAACCCGCTTTCCTTCATCTTGCCCCAAAATACTCCGGGGGGAGTCCCCGAAAGCGGACGGGGGGCAGCGCCCCCCTGCCCCGCCTCACTCGGCCTGTGGCGGAATCAGCAGCGACGCATCGCCATAGGAAAAGAACCGATAGCGCGCGCGCACCGCATGGGCATAGATGCGCCGCACCGTCTCCACCCCCATCAGCGCCGAGACCAGCATCAGAAGCGTCGAGCGCGGCAGGTGGAAATTGGTGATAAGCCCGTCGGTGACCGCAAAGCGATAGCCCGGGCGGATGAAGATATCGGTCTCGCCCTGCCAGGGGCGCATGCTGCCATCCGCGCCGGCCGCGCTTTCGATCAGCCGCAACGCGGTGGTGCCGACCGCGATCACCCGAGCACCGGCGCGCCGCGTGGCGTTGATCTTCTCTGCCGCATCAGCGCTCACCGCGCCCCATTCGGCATGCATGCGATGGGCCGCGATATCCTCGGTCTTGACCGGCAGGAAGGTGCCTGCGCCGACATGCAGCGTCACCTCGGCAAAGCCCACACCGGCCGCCCTCAGCGCCTCGATCAGTGCGGCATCGAAATGCAGGCTGGCGGTGGGTGCGGCAACCGATCCGGCATGGCGCGCCCAGACCGGCTGGTAATCGCTCAGATCGCGCGCATCCGGGGCGCGGCGGCGCGCGATATAGGGCGGCAACGGCATCTGCCCGGCTTGCGCCAGCGCGGCGTCGAATTCCGCACCCGTGCGGTTGAAGCGCAGCAGGGCGTCGTCATCACGCCGCGCCAGCACAACCGCCTCCAGCCCGCCGGCAAAGTGCAGTTGGTCGCCCTCGGCCAGCTTGCGCAGGGGCCGCGCCATCACCCGCCAACTGCCATCGGGTGCCGGCGCCATCAGCGTGATCTCGACGCGCGCGCGCCCGCTGCCATCGGCCGAAGCGCGCCGCCGCTCGCCGGCAAGCTGCGCCGCTATCACCCGCGTGTCGTTGATCACCAGAAGATCACCGCGCCGCAAGATCGCGGGCAGGTCGCGCACATGCCGGTCGGTGATGGCGCCGCCCTCGGCATGCAACAGCCGCGCAGCCGAGCGCGGGTGTACGGGCCGCGTGGCGATCAGCTCTTCGGGCAGGTCGAAGTCGAAATCATTCAGCTTCATGCGCAGCCCCTTTCCCGGCAAGGCCCGGTTTTTCGTCAAGGGGGCTTTAACCTTGCGCCCGCACCCCTACAACAGGGCAGAACCCGAGCGAAGGAAAAGGAAGACACGCATGGAACCCGGACAAGTTGCCCCCGATTTCACCGCCCCGCGCGATGGCGGCGCCACGCTCACCCTGTCGGCGCTGCGCCCGAAGAAGGTGGTGCTGTACTTCTACCCCAAGGACGACACCTCTGGCTGCACGAAAGAGGCGCTGGGCTTCACCGAGATGGAAGCCGAGTTCGCGGCCGCCGGCGCGGTGGTGGTGGGCGTGTCGAAAGACAGCGTGGCAAAGCACGAGAAATTCATCGCCAAGCACGGGCTGAGCGTGGCGCTGGTCTCCGACGAGGGCGGCGATATCTGCGAGCGCTACGGCACCTGGGTAGAGAAGAGCATGTATGGCAAGAAATACATGGGTATAGAGCGCGCCACTTTCCTGATCGATAGCGAGGGGCACATCGCGCGCATCTGGCGCAAGGTCAAGGTGGCGGGCCATGTCGAAGAGGTGCTCGAGGCCGTACGCGCGCTTTGACACCAAATCCGCTCGATCGGTTTTGATACCCTGGCCAGCATGCCCACCCCTGCACCGGCACGGGCAGCGCCCGGCTCGGGCGCGCGGGGTGGGCGGGCGGGAGCGCGGTTTGCGGGGGCGCGAAAAGCCCCCCCCGGCGCCCGGCCCCCCCCCCCGCACCCCCCGCCCCCGCGGCCCCCCCCGCCGGAGCGCGGCTGAGCCGGGCGCTATACGCCCCCCTCGCCGCGCGCCACCACCCCGGCCACCGAGGGCCGGCCCGCCCCCTCGGCCTGAGCGACATTTTCCTTCACCTGCAGGAAGCTGTCGGGCGTGACCGAGATCGAATCGATCCCCGCCTCGACCAGCAGCCGCGCGAATTTCGGGTCGTTCGAGGGCGCCTGCCCGCACAGCCCCACCGGCACCCCCGCCGCATGACCGCGCGATATGGCCTCGCGGATCATCCACAGCACCGCCGGGTCGTCCTCGGCGAAAAGCGCGGCCAGCCGCCCGCTGTCGCGATCCACCCCCAGCGTGAGCTGCGTCAGATCGTTCGAGCCGATGGAAAACCCGTCGAAACGCCGCGCAAATTCCTCGGCGCGGATCACGTTAGAGGGGATTTCCACCATCACATAGACCTTCAACCCGTCCTTGCCACGCTCGAGCCCGGCTTCCTTCATCGTGGCCAGCACCCGGTCGCCCTCTTCGGGGGTACGGCAGAAGGGGATCATCACCACCACATTGTCGAAACCCATCTCCTCGCGCAGCCGGCGGATGGCGCGGCATTCCAGCGCGAAGCCCTCGGCGTAATCCTTGTCATGATAGCGCGAGGCGCCGCGCCAGCCGATCATCGGGTTTTCCTCGCCCGGCTCGAAACCGGCGCCGCCGATGAGCCCGGCATATTCATTGGTCTTGAAATCGCTCATGCGCACGATCACCGGTTTCGGCCAGACCATCGCGGCGATGCGCGCCAGCCCGCGTGCCAGCTGATCGACGAAATAATCGGGCTTGCTGTCATAGCCTTTGGTGATTTCCTCGATCTCGGCCTTCACCTTCTCATCGCGCAGGCTGTCAAACCGCGTCAGCGCCAGCGGGTGCACGCGGATGGCATTGGAAATCACGAATTCCATCCGCGCCAGCCCCACCCCGTCGGCGGGCAGGCGCCACCAGCGAAAGGCGGCGGCCGGGTTGGCCATGTTCAGCATCACCCTGGTGCGCGTCTCGGGCGCCGAGGACAGGTCGATCTCTTCGGCCGAGAACCGCGCCTTGCCCTCATACACCACCCCCTCATCGCCCCCGGCGCAGGAGACGGTGACCATCTGCTCGTCATGCAACAGCTCGGTGGCGTTGCCGCAGCCCACGATGGCGGGCAGGCCCAGCTCGCGGCTGACGATGGCGGCATGGCTGGTGCGCCCGCCATGATCGGTGACGATGGCGGCGGCGCGCTTCATGATCGGCACCCAGTCGGGGTCGGTGGTGGGGGTGACGAGTATGGCGCCGTCGATGAAGCGCTCGATATCGGCGGCGTGCTCGATCAGGCACACCGGCGCCGAGACCACGGCATCGCCCACCGACAGCCCGCGCAACAGCTCGCGCCCATGCTCGTGCAGCGTGAAATGCATCACCTTGCCGGCGGCGCGGCGCGATTGCACCGTCTCGGGGCGCGCCTGCACGATCCACAGCTTGCCGGTTTCGCCGTCGCGGGCCCATTCGATATCCATGGGCTGGCCGTAATGATCCTCGATCACCACCGCCTGGCGCGCCAGGCCAAGGATCTCGTCGTCCTCCAGCACCCAGGCAGCGCGTTCGGCGCGCGATGTGGGCACCATGCGCGTCTCGCCGCCCTCGGCGCCGGCATAGACCATCTTGCGCTCCTTGGCGCCGCGCTTCTTCTGCACGATGGGGCTGGTGCCCGCTTTCTCCAGAAGAGGCTTGAACACCTGATATTCATCGGGGCTGACGGTACCCTGCACCACCACCTCGCCCAGCCCCCAGGCGGCGTTGATCAGCACCACCTTGTCAAAGCCCGATTCGGTATCGAGCGTGAACATCACCCCCGCCCCGCCGATATCGGCGCGCACCATCATCTGCACGCCCACCGACAGCGCCACCTGCTCATGGGCAAAGCCCTGCACGCGGCGGTAGGTGATGGCGCGGTCGGTATAGAGCGAGGCAAAGCAGCGCCGGCAGGTGGACAGCAGCGCCTGTTTGCCGCGCACATTCAGGAATGTCTCCTGCTGGCCGGCAAAGCTGGCCTCGGGCAGATCCTCGGCGGTGGCCGATGAGCGCACCGCCACCGAGGGCTCGTCAATCCCGGCGCGCCGGCCCAGTTCGGCATAGGCATCGAGGATGGCCTGGCGCATATCCTCGGGCCATTCGCCGCCCACGATCGCCTTGCGGATCGCCGCGCCGGCCTCGGCCAGGCTCATGCGCCCGTCTTCCAGCCGCGCCAGATAGTCGCCGATCACCGGCTCAAGTTCGTTTTCCGACAGGAAACGGCGAAAGGCATCGGCCGAGGTGGCAAAACCCGGCGGCACCGCAATGCCCTTGGGCGCCAGCGCCTGCACCATTTCGCCCAGCGAAGCATTCTTGCCGCCAACGGTGCCGGTATCGCCCCTTCCCAGATTTTCGAACCACAGAATTGTCGGGCTGTCGGTGCTCTCGGTCATCGCGCTTTTCCCTTCTTCGCAGGCCTTGGCCATGCTGGTCATGCAAGGCGGGCGGCGCAATGACCTGCATCAAGACACCCCAGCACCACCTTGCCCCCGCCGCCCATCTGCGCCAAGTCTTCGTCAAAGCGACGAGGAGCCGCATGACCCATCCCATCCGCCTGTCCGATTATACACCCCCCTCGCATCTGATCGAGGAAACCGCGCTGCATTTCGCGCTTCACCCCACCGCCACGCGGGTGAAAAGCCGCATCCGCTTTCGCCCCAACCCGGCGCAACCGGGTGCCGATCTGTGCCTCGATGGCGAGGGCCTGACGCTGATTTCGGCCAGCATCAACGGCGCGCCCCTGACCGTCCAGCCCGATGAGGCCGGCCTTACCCTGCCCGTGCGGCTTCTGCCCGAGGGTCCCTTCACCTTTGAGGCCGAGGTCGAGATCAACCCGCAGGAGAATACCGCGCTTGACGGGTTATACATCTCCAAGGGCATGTATTGCACGCAATGCGAGGCCGAGGGCTTTCGCAAGATTACCTTCTACCCCGATCGCCCCGATGTCATGGCCCCCTTCCGCGTGACAATCGAGGGCGAGCAGCCGGTGCTGTTGTCAAACGGCAACCCCGTTGCACAATCCCCCGGCCGCGCCGAATGGCACGACCCGCACCCCAAGCCCAGCTACCTTTTCGCCCTCGTCGCCGGCGATCTGGTCGCCACGCGTGACCGGTTCACCACCGCCTCGGGCCGCGCGGTCGATCTGGCGATCTGGGTGCGCGAGGGCGATGAGGGGCGCACCGGCTTCGCGATGGAGGCGCTCAAGCGCTCGATGGCCTGGGACGAGGCCGTTTACGGGCGCGAATACGATCTCGATCAGTTCAACATCGTCGCCGTCGATGATTTCAACATGGGCGCGATGGAGAACAAGGGGCTGAACATCTTCAACTCGAAATTCGTGCTTGCCAGCCCCGAAACCGCCACCGACACCGATTACGACAATATCGAGCGCATCGTCGCGCATGAGTATTTTCACAACTGGACGGGCAACCGCATCACCTGCCGCGACTGGTTCCAACTGTCACTGAAAGAGGGGCTGACCGTCTATCGCGACCAGCAATACATGGCCGATCAGCGCGGCGCGGCGGTCAAGCGCATCGGCGATGTGCTTACCCTGCGCGCGCGCCAGTTTCGCGAAGATGCCGGGCCGCTGGCGCACCCGGTGCGCCCGGAAGAATATGTCGAGATCAACAATTTCTACACCGCCACCGTCTATGAAAAGGGCGCCGAGCTGATCCGCATGCTGGCGATTCTTGTGGGCGCGGAAGGCTACAGGCGCGCGCTTGATCTCTATTTCGAGCGCCATGACGGGCAGGCCTGCACCATCGAGGACTGGCTCAAGGTATTCGAGGATGCCACCGGGCGCGATCTTTCCCAGTTCAAGCTGTGGTATCAGCAGGCCGGCACCCCGCGCGTGCATGTGCGCGAGGAATGGAACGGCGCGAATTTCCGTCTGATCCTGCGACAGGAAGTGCCGCCCACGCCCGGCCAGCCGGAAAAGAAGCCAATGCTGATTCCGGTGGCTATGGGGCTGATCGGTGCCGATGGCGCCGAGATGCTGTCCACCCATGTGATGGGGCATGACCGCGAAGAAATCTCGATACGCTTCGAGGGGCTCAAGGCGCGGCCCGTGCCCTCGCTCCTGCGCGGTTTCTCGGCGCCGGTCGAGCTGGTGCACGAGCCACAGCCGGGGGCGCTGGCGCATCTCGTCGCGCATGACACCGACCCTTTCGCGCGCTGGGAGGCCGGGCGGCAACTGGCGCTGGCCACGGCGCAGGCCGTGATCCTGCACGGCGCGGCGCCCGATCCGGCCTGGCTCGATGCGCTGGCGCCGATCCTGGGCGATGAATCGCTCGACCCGTCCTTTCGCGCGCTGATGCTGCGGCTGCCGAATGACGAAACGCTGGCCGCGCATCTGGCCGGGCGCGGCCATGTCCCCGACCCCGACGCCATCCACGAGGCACGCGCCACACTGCAACGGGCGCTGGCGGCGCGCCACGAAGGCGCGCTGCGCAAGCTGGTGGCCACGCTGGCCCCGGCCGCTCCCTACAGCCCCGACGCCGCCTCGGCCGGGCGGCGCGCGCTCAGGCTGGCGGCGCTGGCGCTGCTCAGCCGGCTCGATGGCGGCAAGCTGGCCGGCGATATCCATGCCGGGGCCGACAACATGACCGAAAGCCTCGGCGCGCTGGCGGCGCTGATCGAGGCCGGGCGCGGCGATGCGGCGCTGGCGGCCTTTCTCGAACGCTGGCGCCATGACCGGCTGGTGCTGGACAAATGGTTCACCCTGCAATCCAGCCTCGCCCCGCCCGAGCGGGCGCCGGAACTGACCGCCCAACTGGCCGAACACCCCGATTTCGACTGGACCAACCCCAACCGCTTCCGCGCGCTGTTCGGCGGGCTGGCCTCCAACCATGCCGGTTTTCACCGCGCCGACGGGGCCGGCTATGGGCTGATGGCCGACTGGCTGATCCGGCTTGATGCGCGCAACCCGCAGGCCGCGGCGCGGATCTCAGCCGCCTTCGACAGCTGGCAGCGCTATGATGCAACCCGCCAGCGCCACGCAAGCGCCGCGCTGGAACGCATTGCCGGCCATGAACGGCTGAGCCGCGACATGGGCGAAATGGTGGCGCGGATGCTGGGCGAGGCAGGGAAAGCTTAAGGCTCAAGCGGCTGGGCGAGGCCGAAAAACACCAGGATACCGGCCCCCGGCGCGATGCCACCCAAGACCGGATCAAGCGCCAGTTCGGCCCGCCCCGGTGCACTGTGCATTGCATCCGTCAGGCATTCGCGCGCCACCCCGGCGATGGCGTCGGCTTGCGGCGCGCGCAACCAGATGCTGACGGTATCGGCGTCGCCCGGCGCCTCGGCCAGCACAAGCAGCGGCGCGGCAACACCGCCGGGAAAGAGATGCTCGACAATATGCGTGCTGCGCCGCACCGTCTGGCGCTGCAGCCGCGCTGCCTCGGCCATTTCGGCGGGCATGGCGCAACCCTCGAACTCGCCGAAATCGAAGCCAATGGCCGGCGCATAGGCAAGCTCGATGACCACCTCCTGCCCCGGCGCAAGGGTCAGGGTCTGGGCGAAGCGGGCGGCAACTGACCACATTGGATAGCCGTAACGAAGCAGGCCGCCCTCGCCCAACGCCGCGCGTGCCTCGTCGGACAGGCTTTCGATGGCCGCGCGCATCACATCGCCGTCGAACGGCGGCAGCGGCAGGCCCAACAGATCGAGCCGGGCGGTGATGTCCTCACCATCGTGAAAGGCGCGCAGTTCTTCGGCCAGATCGGCCGGGGCGCCATCGACCAGCAGCGTGAAGCCGGTGAAATCGGGCGCCTCATGGGGCAGCATCTGCGCGGCATCCAGATGGCTGCCGCGCACCGCTGGCAGCGCATGGGTCAGCACCACCTCGGCCGCGCTTTGCGATCGGTTGTGCCAGCGCGCGCGCAGCTCTACCCGCTCGGGGCGGACATACAGCTCCTGCCCCAGCAGGATCACCGCTTCGCCGCCGCGCAGCTCGGGGCCTGCCACGCCGATCGGCGCGATATCCCAGGCCGCGGCCTGAAGCGGCAGCATCAGCACCGAAACGGCGCTCAGCGCGGCCATGACAGTCCCCGATCCGGCGTTCATTGGCCCCTCTCCCCGGTCTGGATTCCACCATTGCCGCCATCACCAATTCCGACGCGGCACCATGGCTGAATGCTGACCTGAAGCCAGTTGCCGGGCCATGATCTGGATCATCGAGACCGCCGGATGGGGAGATTTGCCAAACAGCGCGCCCCCAACGTGCCCGTTGGCCACAACCCAAGGCGGCGCCCCCCCCCCCCACCCCCTTCATCTTGCACCCAATACGCCCGGGGGGAGTCGGTGCAGCCGCCGGGGGGGCAGCGCCCCCCACCCTCCGCACCGTCAGCGCAGCATCTGCATGCCGCGGCTCAGCCCGTCCAGCGTCATCGGCACCATGCGTTCCTCGAACAGCTCGCGGATCATGGCGATTGACTGCGTATGGTTCCAGAAGCGCTCGGGCGTGGGGTTGATCCACAGCGTATCGGGCCAGGTCTCGCGCACGCGGTTCAGCCAGGTGGCGCCGCTTTCCTCGTTCCAGTGCTCATTGGCGCCGCCCGCATAGGCGATCTCGTATGGCGACATGGCGGCATCGCCCACGAAGATGCATTTGTAACCGGCACCATAGGTGCGCAGCACCTCCCATGTCGGGGTTCGCTCGGACCAGCGCCGCGCATTGTCGCGCCAGACGAATTCGTAAAGGCAGTTGTGAAAGTAGTAATGCTCCAGATGCTTGAACTCGGCGCGCGCGGCGCTGAACAGCTCCTGCACCACCTGCACATGCGCATCCATCGAGCCGCCGACATCGAGAAACAGCAGCACCTTCACCGCGTTGCGCCGCTCGGGGCGGGTTTTCACATCCAGCCAGCCCTGCTCGGCGGTGGCGCGGATGGTGCCGTCCATGTCCAGCTCTTCCTCGGCGCCGTCGCGCGCCCAGCGGCGCAGGCGCTTGAGCGCGACCTTGATGTTGCGCGTGCCCAGCTCGACGGTGTCGTCGAAATTGCGGAACTCGCGCTTGTCCCACACTTTGACGGCGCGGCCGTGGCGGCCTTCTTTCTGGCCGATGCGCACGCCCTCGGGGTTGTAGCCATAGGCGCCGAAGGGCGAGGTGCCGGCGGTGCCGATCCATTTCGAGCCGCCCTGATGGCGCTCGCTCTGCTCTTCCAGCCGCTTCTTCAGCGTCTCCATCAGCTTCTCGAAGCCGCCCAACGCCTCGATCCGGGCGCGCTCTTCCTCGCTCAAGTGCTTCTCGGCCAGCTTTTCCAGCCACTCGGCGGGCAGATCGAGGCTGCGCACCACCTGCTCAGGCGTGATCGCCTCCAGCCCCTTGAAGGCTTGCGCAAAGGCGCGGTCGAAACGGTCTATATGGCGCTCGTCCTTCACCATGGTGGTGCGGGCAAGGTAATAGAAACCTTCGGGATCAAAACGCCCCAGCCCGGCCTGCAGCGCTTCCAGAAAGCCCAGATACTCGCGCAGGCTGACCGGCACGGCATGTTGGCGCAGGCTGTCGAAAAAGGGCTGGAACATCAGAGCACCAGCCTTTCGATGCCGATTGTCACGACAAAGCCCAACAGCGCGCCGATGATGCCCCACACGGCGCCGTATTGCACCATGTCCAGGCCCGAGCCGCCACGGCGGCGCGCATGCAGCACGCCCCAGCCCGCCCCGATGATGAGCCCCGCAAGAATGATCATGCCTGCCTCCGGCCGCCTTTCGCGTTTCCAAGCTGCCGCGCGTTTCAGCGCTGCGCCAGCCTGATGCCGGCGCCGGTAAGCCGGGCGATCTCGGCCTGACGCGCCTGTGCGGCGGCTTCCGAGCCGAAGCCATAGCGCGCCGCGGCCATGCTGTCGAGGCGAAGCCGCCCTGCCTCGTCCTCGCGGCCAAGCTGCGCGAGCGCCTCGGCACGCATGAAGCCCAGCGAGGCCAGAAGCGCGCCATTCTCGGTGCGCTCGGCCATCGGGCGCGCGCGTTCGGTCAGATCGAGCACCATGTCGAACTGCGCCGCGGCGAGCGCCTGCACCGCAAGCTGCATGTCGATATGGGCGGCGTGAACTTCGCCCCCGGGGCGGCTGCGATAAATCTCGCTGGCTATGAGAAGCGCCGCCATCGCCGCCTCGCCCTCGCCGGGACCGGCCAGGCGGGCGCTCAGCATCAGGCTGAGTGCCAGTCGCGGCCCGCTCCAGCGCTGCTCGCGCGCCAGCGCAAGCGCCTGTGCCGCCGATTCGCGGCGCTGCGATATCGATCCTTCGGCGCTCAGCGCTGCCTCCACCGCCTCGACCCAGGGGCGCGGCGTGGGGCCAGGCGAGGGCCCGGGCGAGCGCCGGCCGGCGGGGTTGAGCCGGTTCAGGATCGCTGGCAGCCGCGCAGCGACCTGCGCGCGGGTCATGCCGATTTCCAGCTCGGGCGCATACCAGGCGCGCAGCATCAGCATATCGAAGCCGGTAAGCACGGTCTGGAAATTGTCGTCATTGAACACGCTGTCGGTAAGGCGAAACAGATCGTTGAGCGGCCCCAAGCCCTGCGCGATCTCTTCATGCATGCAGTCGCGGATTTCCTGCGGCGTGGTATCGGAGGGCACGAAAACCGCCACCTGCCGGCGCTGGGCAACGCGCGTCCAGTCAATCACCGGGTTACGGCGGTTTTCGGTGAATTCCTCCCAGTCGGCCACATTGGGCACCACGAAACAGGCCGCCGAGGGCACCACCGAGCGCAGTTGCCGGCGAGTGATGAACTCGACGGTGATGACATTGTCGCCCTCATTGGTGCGATTGCCCGCCGCGCGGCTGATATCGATGCGTGCCTCGCCGCGCAGCCGCTCCAGCAGCCGGTCGAGATCGCGTTCGGTAACCGGGGTCATGGGGCCGCGCGTGACCAGCTTCACGGGCCCCTCGAAACGCGAGAATTGCGGGATCTCGCGCCCCGATTCCATGTAGAAGCCCAGCTCGATCAGATCTTCTACCATCTCGGCATTGGCGCGCATCGGCGGCAGCGGGCGCGGCGAGCCCGGATCAAAGACACTGAGCGGGGTGATCGGGTCGATACCGTCGCTCAGGCGCTGAACCTCGGGCGGCGGGGCACAGGCGGCCAGCACCAGGCCCAGCGCCGCTGCCGCCGCGAAAAGCTGCAGCCGGGGGAAGCGGTACGAACTCATGCCGCGATCCTTTGCTCGAAAAGCGCCAGTGCGCAGTCGTAATCGGCCAGTGTGCCGTTGGGCACCTCGGAAAGCGCGCGGCGCCAGGCGCGGGCGCCGGGGCGGCCGGTGAAAAGGCCCAGCATGTGGCGCGTGGCCCCGCCCAGCTTGCCGCCGCGCTGCAGATGCGCGGCAATCACCTGACGCATGGCATGGGCCACCGCCAGCGGATCGGAATCGGGGGTATCAGTGCCAAAGATGCGCCGGTCGGCGCTGGCGAGGATGGCGGCGGGATGGTGATAGGCCGCGCGCCCGATCATTACCCCGTCGAAGCCCTGCGCCAGCAACGCCTCGGCCATCTCGAGACTGTCGATGCCGCCATTGACGCAAATGCTCAGTGCGGGAAATTCGGTCTTCATGCGCAGCGCCAGCGCGTGATCGAGCGGCGGCACGCTGCGGTTTTCCTTTGGCGACAGCCCCTTGAGCCAGGCCTTGCGGGCATGGATGATCACCCGGCGCACGCCGGCGGCCTGCACCGCCGACAGCAGCGCCGGCAGCGCCTCTTGCGGGTTCTGATCATCAACACCAAGGCGGCATTTCACCGTGATCTCGGTATCCGGCGCGGCGGCGGCCATGGCGGAAACGCAATCACCCACCAGCGCCGGGCTTTTCATCAGCACGGCGCCGAATGCGCCCGATTGCACCCGGTCTGACGGGCAACCGACATTGAGATTGATCTCGTCATAGCCGGCATCGGCGCCCATGCGCGTGGCTGCGGCCAGTTCCGCCGGGTCAGAGCCGCCCAGTTGCAGCGCCAGCTTCTGCTCCTCGGGCGCATATGCCAGCAAATGCCGCGCGCCGCCGCGCATCAGCGCCGCCGAGGTGACCATTTCGGTGTAGAGCAGCGCATGGCGGCTCAGCCGGCGATGGAACTGCCGGCACAGGCTGTCGGTCCAGTCCATCATCGGTGCCACCGAAAGCCGGTATGCTTGATGTTCGCTCAATTTCGCTTGCCTTGCCCTTTGCGGTCGGTTTACTGCGTTTGAGGCATTATAGCCGCGCATTTCGCCCATGCCTACCGGCAGCGGGCGCTGCAGGCGGCACAATCTTGCGGTTGGCTGTTTTTTGCCCGCCGGCTCGACAGCCGGGCCGGCGGGTGCCTATTCGGCGGCCTCGACCACCACCAGGTCACGCTCGGCGGCACCCTTGGCATGCTCGAGCGCCGCCTGATAGGCGGGCGAGTTGTAGCAGGCCACCGCCGCCTCCAGAGAGGGAAAGCGCGCCACCACATGGCGCTTGCGATCAGGGCCTTCGAGCGTGACATGGCGCGTGGCGCGGGCCAGGAATTCGCCGCCATGCTCGGCAATCGCATCGGTGGCCAGCGCCGCATAGCGGCCATAGGCCTTTGCGTCATGCACCGCGACATGGGCGATCCAGAAAGCTGCCGGCATCGTGTTTACCCCTCTATCACCTTTTCTGCCGCCGCGATTGCGGCCTCGGCCTGCGCGATATCGGCACCGCCGCCCTGCGCCATGTCAGGCCGGCCACCGCCGCCCTTGCCACCCAGCACCGCCACCGCCGCGCGCAGGATATCCACCGCCGACAGTCGCCCGGTCAGATCGGCGGTCACGCCGGCCGCCACCGCCGGCTTGGCGCCGGTATCGGCGATCAGCAGCACCGCGCCCGAGCCCAGCCGCGCCTTGGCCTCATCGATCATGGCGGGCAGATCCTTGCCCGTTACGCCTTCGAGCACCTGGGCGAGGAACTTCACACCGCCCACCTCGCGCGCTTCGGTCGCGGCCTGCGCCCCGCCCATGGCCAGCCGGCGCTTGAGGTCGGCCACCTCGGCGGCCAGCGCGCGGCGCTCTTCGACCAGCGCGCGCACGCGGGCGGCGGCATCGGCCACCGGCACCTTGAGCGCGGCTGCGATCTCGTGCAGCCGCGCCTCTTGCGCGCGCAGATGCGCCAGCGCCGCCTCGCCGGTCAGCGCCTCGATACGCCGCACCCCGGCCGATGAGGCGGCATCGCCCAGCAGCACGCAGGCGCCGATCTCGCCGGTGCGCGCCACATGCGTACCCCCGCACAGCTCGATGGAATAGGTCGCGCCATCGCCGCCCTTGCCCGAGCCGGGCAGAAAGCCCATCGACACAACGCGCACCTCGTCACCGTATTTCTCGCCAAACAGCGCCTGCGCGCCCAGCGCGCGCGCCTCGTCGGGGGCCATGATTCGCGTCTCGACGGGGCTGTCCTGACGGATGAAGGCGTTGACCTCGCCCTCGACGCGCGCCAGTTCCGCCGGCGCCAGCGCGCTTGCATGGCTGAAATCAAAGCGCAGCCGGTCGGGCGCATTGAGCGAGCCGCGCTGCGCGACATGATCACCCAGCGCCCGGCGCAGCGCCTCGTGCAGCAGATGCGTGGCCGAATGATTGGCGCGAATCATGCGCCGGCGGGGGTGGTCGACCTCCAGCTTGACGGGCTGGCCGCGCCTGATCTGGCCCTCGGTCACCTCGGCGATATGCACGGTGACGCCGGCGCGGCGCTTGGTGTCACGCACCTCGGCCAGCCCGGTATCGGAGCGGATGAACCCGGCATCACCCACCTGCCCGCCCGCTTCGGCATAGAACGGCGACTGGTTGACGACGATCTGCACCTCGCCGCTGGCGCCTTCGGCGGGGTCGCCATCGACCACCAGCGCCAGCACCTGGCCCTCGGCGGTTTCGGTCTCGTAGCCCAGAAATTCGGTCGGGCCATGCGCCTCGGCCAGTTCGAACCAGATCGCCTGATCGGCGGCCTCGCCCGAGCCTGCCCAGGCGGCACGGGCCTTGGCCTTTTGCTCGGCCATCGCTGCCTCGAACCCTTCGGTATCGACAGCGCGGCCCTTCTCGCGCAGCGCATCCTGCGTCAGATCGAGCGGAAAGCCGAAGGTGTCATATAGTTTGAACGCCGCCGCGCCGGGCAGCGCCGCGCCTTCGGGAAGCGTCTCAAGCTCTGCATCCAGCAGTTTCAAGCCGCGATCAAGCGTCTGGCGAAAGCGGGTTTCCTCCAGCTTCAGCGTCTCGGCGATCAGCGACTGGGCGCGCTGCAGTTCGGTGTAATGCCCGCCCATCAGCCGCACCAGCGCCGCCACCAGACGGTGCATCACCGGCTCGGTGGTGCCCAGCATATGCGCATGGCGCATGGCGCGGCGCATGATGCGGCGCAGCACATAGCCGCGCCCCTCATTCGAGGGCATCACCCCGTCGGCGATCAGAAAGGCGGTCGAGCGCAGATGATCGGCGATGACGCGGTGATGGATCTTGCCCTTGCCATCGGGGTCGGTCGCGGTGGCCTGCGCGCTGGCTTCGATCAACGCGCGCATCAGGTCGGTGTCGTAATTGTCATGCTTGCCTTGCAGCAACGCGCCAATGCGCTCCAGCCCCATGCCGGTATCGATGGACTGGTTGGGCAGTTCGGTCAGGCTTCCATCCTCATGCTGCTCGTTTTGCATGAAGACCAGGTTCCAGATCTCGATGAAACGGTCGCCATCCTCTTCGGCGCTGCCCGGCGGGCCGCCCCAGATGTGATCGCCGTGATCATAGAAGATTTCGGTGCAGGGGCCGCAGGGGCCGGTGGGGCCCATGCGCCAGAAATTATCGTCGGTAGCAATGCGGATGATGCGCTCATCGGGCAGCCCGGCGACCTTCTTCCAGATCGCGGCCGCCTCGTCATCGGTGTGAAAGACGGTGACCAGAAGCCGATCCCTGTTGATGCCGAAATCGCGGGTCAGCAACTCCCAGGAAAAGGCAATGGCGTCATCCTTGAAATAATCGCCAAAGCTGAAGTTGCCCAGCATCTCGAAGAAGGTGTGGTGGCGGGCGGTGTAGCCGACATTGTCAAGGTCGTTATGCTTGCCGCCGGCGCGAACACATTTCTGGGACGTGGCGGCGCGGTTGTAGTCGCGATGTTCGAGCCCGGTAAAGACATTCTTGAACTGCACCATGCCGGAATTGGTGAACATCAAGGTGGGGTCGTTGCGCGGCACCAGGGGCGAGCTGTCCACCACCTGGTGGCCCTGACGGCGGAAGTAATCCAGAAAGGTGGCGCGGATATCGTTCAGGCTGGCCATGCGGAAAGGACCTGTGCTGTGGCGCGGGTTGGCCTTGCGTTTAGCCTCGCGCCAGCGGGCTGTCCACACCAAGCAGGCACCGCCGTCCGGCCGGGGTGGCATGTCTGGTGGCCGATCAAGACGAAGAACGTCGCGGCGACCGGAAAAAACGTGCGTTCGAACGCGTGTTTAACGGGCCTTCTAAAGCCCGTTTCCTACGCCGATGCCAAGGCCGGCACCCCGGCGATCCCGCATCCGCCCTGTACCAAGGCAAAACGGTGCGATCGCGCCCCCCAGATACCCGCCCTCATCGTGCGGCAAGGCGGCGCGACCTTGCGGCGCTACTCGTCCAGCACGGGACCGTCTTCTTCCGCGGCCATGTCGAATTCCAGCCCGTTGGCGGCGCGAATCTTGTCCTCGATCTCGAGCGCCACGCCGGGATTGGCCTTCAGGTAACTCTTGGCGTTCTCGCGCCCCTGACCGATGCGCTCGTCGCCATAGGAATACCACGCACCCGATTTCTCGACCACGCCTGCCTTGACCCCGATATCGAGCAACTCGCCGGTCTTCGAGATACCCTCGCCATACATGATGTCGAACTCGACCTGCTTGAAGGGCGGCGCCACCTTGTTCTTGACCACCTTTACCCGCGTGGTGTTGCCCACCACCTCGTCACGGTCCTTGATCGAGCCGATGCGGCGGATATCGAGCCGCACCGAGGCGTAGAATTTCAGCGCGTTGCCGCCCGTGGTGGTTTCCGGTGAGCCGAACATCACGCCGATCTTCATGCGGATCTGGTTGATGAAGATCACCATGCAGTTCGAGCGCGAGATCGAGCCGGTGAGCTTGCGCATTGCCTGGCTCATCAGGCGCGCATGCACGCCGACGCTCGAATCGCCCATGTCGCCCTGCAACTCGGCCCTGGGCGTCAGCGCCGCGACCGAATCAACCACCACCACCGAGACCGCGCCCGAGCGCACCAGCGTATCGACAATCTCCAGCGCCTGTTCACCGGCATCGGGCTGGCTGATCAGCAGATCATCGAGATTCACCCCCAGCCGGCGGGCATATTGCGGATCGAGCGCATGTTCGGCATCGACAAAGGCGCAGATGCCGCCCTTTTTCTGCTCTTCGGCGATGGAATGCAGCGCCAGCGTGGTCTTTCCCGAGCTTTCCGGGCCATATATCTCGATGATGCGGCCCTTGGGCAGCCCGCCGATACCCAGCGCAATATCCAGCCCCAGCGAACCGGTCGAGGTCGATTCGATCTCGGTCACCGGGTTGTCGGCACCCATGCGCATGATCGAGCCCTTGCCGAACTGCCGTTCGATCTGGGCAAGCGCGGAATCGAGCGCCTTTTGCTTGTCTGCGGCACGTTTGTCGGTCATGTCGAGAAGGCTCGCGGTTGCCATGGTTTCAGCCCCTTATTCCACAGGCCCGTGCGGGCAGCAATCATCGGTTTGTTCACTTCTTGTTCTCGCCATAATGCGCACATAACAAGAACATTGCAAGCGTTTCTTCACCATTTCATCCTGCCGGTGCTTTGGTTAAGAAAGGGTTTCGAAAAGCGAGGGGGCGTCGTCTGCATGCTGGTTTTCTGGAAGCAAAGGCTGGTCATCCTGGCCACGCCAAAGACCGGCTCGACGGCCATCGAGACGGCGCTCGAATCGCTTTCGGTGATGACCCTCACCCGCCCGCCCGAACTCAAGCACACCCCCGCCTATCGATACCAGCGCTTCATCCGCCCTTATCTGCGCGCGGCCGCGGGGGCCGATTTCACCGCCGTGGCGCTGATTCGCGAACCCATTGACTGGCTGGGCTCGTGGTATCGCTTCCGCCAGCGCGACGATGTCGCCGATATGGCCAATTCAACAAGCGAAATGGATTTCGCCGCATTCGTGCGCGCCTACATGTCCGATCCACGCCCGGCCTTTGCCGAGGTCGGCCGGCAGGCCAAGTTCCTGTCGGGCATGAATGACGCCCCGCTCGGCATCGATCTTCTGTTCCGGTTTGAGCAGATCGAGCGCTTCATCGCCTATCTGGAGGATCGGCTCGACTTTCCGCTGGAATTGCCGCGGGTCAATGTCTCGCCGCCAGGCGATCTGGCGCTGCCAGAGTCGCTGCAAGACGAGCTGCGCCGCTATCTGGCGCCCGAATACGCGCTCTACGATTCCATCGTCTGAGGAGGACGGGCCGGAGGCCTTGCGCCATCCTGGCCATTCGGGCGCGAAGCGCATGATTCATTTTAATCCGGACTTCGATATGCGATACACGAAGCTCACCCGGCCGGAACTGCGGTTGAATGCCGGCGAGCGCAGCCAGCCACCCGGTATCTTCTTCGACAAAGCCGGAACGGCGGCGGAACGTGGCGGATGGCTGTGATTCGGTGACGGCTGGTGTTCGATCGGCGCAACGAATTCATTCAGGAGAGGGAATACCCGAAATGGCACTGGAATCTCTGTTAGTTATCATCATCGTCGGCGCGGTAGCCGGTTGGCTCGCGGGGATTATCGTCAAGGGCTACGGCTACGGCCTGCTGGGCAACATCGTGATCGGGATCGTGGGCGCGTTCGTGGCGGGCCTCATTCTTCCGGGGCTGGGGCTGAACATCGGCACCGGCATCGCCGCAGCGATCATCCACGCCACGATCGGGGCGGTGATCCTGCTGCTCCTGATACGCCTGATCAAGCGCGCCTGACGAAGTCCCGGAACGCTGGTATCCAGTCAGCCAAGGAAAAACCGGGGCAATCCAGCTGCCCGGCGACACCTCGCTGTCCTGCGCCCTTCGACCCGCCCCCGGCCGAACGAACCCGCAAAGGCGGGGTGAACCCCGCCCTACGGGAAAACGCCGGGCGGCCGGGCAGGGCTCACCGCGCCAGCCCCCGTTCCACTATCTGCCCCCCAGCCGGCACCGGCCGCTCGGACAGATCAGCGATACTGGTGGGCACAAGGTTCGCGGGCTCACCACCCGATGGCCAGCCCCATGAACCCGCCCTGCACATGCTGAATGGCCCAGATGGCGGCCATCGCCACCACCTGCACCGCCAAGATGCCGTTGAGCTGCTGGCGAAAGGGCTCCTTGCGGGTCTTGTGGCGCAATAGCATCTGGGCGAGCTTGGCGCCGATCGAGCCGCCCAGAAAGGCAATCGCCAGCAGCCGGTCCTCGGACACCCGCCAGCCGCCACTGATCGCCGCGCGCTTGTCATGGGCAAAGGCCCATGCGGCCAGCAGATTGACCGCCAGCAGATAGACGCCAGCCACGCTCGAAAATTCCATGATATGCCCGACCCGATACAGCCGGGCAGCCTCTCCCCCCGGCGCAGGGCACTCATAGGCAAGGGTGCGTGCCTTGACAATGGTAACCGCCAACCCAATCGACCTGACATTTTTTTATAGACAGAATGCCGCAACGGGGGCAGCATGTTAGCGGCCATGCTATGGACGCCCCTGTGCGCTGGCGCGCGCGCTCACCGCCGGGCGACGGCCTCGCGATTTTGGCCAGCCAACACAGGAGTGACCATGTCTCGTGTACTGAAAATCGCGGCGGCGATACTTGCTGCGCTACCTTTGCTGAGCGGTGCCGCCTCGGCGCAGAACTGGCGGTTGAACCCCTCATTCGGTTCGATCTCGCTCAATGCCGGTTTCCTGCCCGATCCACGCACCCGCAGCATTCAGGCGGGGGGTAATCTTCGCCTCAACCCGATCGGCGGCTGCCCCGGCGGCGGCTATGTCGCCAATGCCCCCGATTACCGGCTGCACTACCGCTCGGGCGGATTTGCGCTTTCCTTCTATGTGCGCGCTCGCGGCGATACCATCCTGCTGGTCAACGACCCGCAAGGGCGCTGGTATTGCAACGACGACTATTCGGGCCTCGATCCGGCGCTGCGTTTCAGCAACCCCAGTTCGGGCCAGTATGACATCTGGGTCGGCACCTATGGGCACAACCGGGTGCGCAACGCCACGCTCTACATTACCGAGATGGGCCCCTTCAGCCGCTGACAGGGCCACCTGCTTGCGCAGACTTCATCAAGACTGCGCTTTTTCCAGTACTCAAGCGACGGGGCAATCATGCGTGATTGCCCCGCTTTCCATCCGGCGCCATGGGCGCTCTTGCCTGAGCCGGGCGCCCATGCCAGAAGGGCGCGCCCCGAAGGAGAGCCCCCATGCAAGACACGCCGCAATGCCTGATCCGCCGCACCCCCTGGCCCGAAAGCGCCTCGCGCCCGCTGGGCACGCCGATCCAGCCCTCGGTGGTCTATGCTTCGCCCGATCCGGATACGCTCGATGCGCAATATGACGGCACGCAGCCAGGCTATACCTATGCCCGCGAGGGCCACCCCAATGCCGATGTGCTGGCGCGCAAGATCGACGCGCTGGAAGGTGTGCAACAGGGAACCGGCGGCGGGCTGATCACCGGCTCGGGCATGGCGGCAGTCACGGCCACGCTGATGGGCGTGCTGAAGGCGGGCGATCATGTGCTTGGTGGTGATCAGCTCTATGGCCGCTCGCTGAGGCTGATGAACCAGGATCTGGCGCGCTTCGGCATTGCCACCGCGCTGGCCGATCCCACCGACGTGTCGGCCTTCGAGGCCGCGATCAGGCCCGAGACGAATATGATCCTGATCGAGGTGGTATCGAACCCAACTCTGCGCGTGGCCGATCTGGGCGCCATCGCCGCCATGGCCAAGGCGCGCGGCATCCTGCTGGCAGTGGACAACACCTTCACCACGCCACGCGGCATCCGGCCTTTCGAGCATGGCGCCGATATCGTCATCCATTCGGTGACCAAGATCCTGGCCGGGCATTCCGACGCCACGCTTGGTTATGTCGCCGCGCGCGATGCGGGCATCCGCCGCGCCATCTACGATTTCGCGGTTACCACCGGCATGACCCCCAGCCCCTTCGATTGCTGGCTGGCCGAGCGCGGGCTCTACTCCTTCGAACTGCGCTATGACCGGGCCGAAGCGAATGCCGAGGCGCTGGCCGAGCACCTGGCCAGCCTGCCCGGTGTGAAACGCGTGCTCTACCCCACCCGCGCCGATCACCCCGATCACAACCGCGCGGTGGCGCTCCTGGACGGGCGCGGCGGGCATATGGTGAGCTTCGAGATCGAGGGCGGGCGCGCGGCGGCCAATGCGCTGACCCGTGCGGCACCGCAGATCGCCTTCGCCCCCACGCTGGGCGATATCGGCACCACGCTGTCGCACCCGGCCTCGAGCTCGCATCGCGGCATGAGCGCCGAGGCGCGCGCGGCGCTGGGCATTTCCGAGGGCTTCTTCCGCGTTTCGGTCGGGGTGGAGGATATCGGGATGCTCAAGGCCGAATTCACCACCGCCATCGCCGCCGCCAGGGGCTGAAAACGCCGGCGCCGGGGGCTCTCCCGCGCCTTGTCGAGGCCCTGAAGGGCCACTTCGTGGCTTGGGCGGCGGGGGGGGGGGGGGGGGGGGGGGGGGGGGGGGGGGGGGGGGGGGGGGG
>JAFIEG010000100.1 GCA_020832665.1 Pararhodobacter sp.
GATCGGCTGGAGGGTGGGCGGTGGGGTGCCACCGCGCGCGGCCAGCGTGATCTTAGTTGGCGTTCTCAGTGAGCCAGGTGGTCATCTGCTCGATCTCGCTGACTTGGGCGGCGATGATCTCTTCAGCGAGCGCCCGCATCTGCGGATCGTCGCCATGCGCGAGCAGCACCTCAGCCATGTCGATGGCGCCCTGATGGTGGGCGATCATCCCGCAGGCGAAGGCCACGTCAGCATCCTCGATCATCATGCCTTCATGCATGGCCGGCATAGTGATCATCATGCGGCGCATGTTCTCCTGGACATGCTCGGGCATGGACTCGAGATCCACGCCTCCCATTCCCATCATCTCCATCATGGCGCCGCCCTGATTGCCGTGCATGCCGCCATGACCCATCGCTGAGTGGTCCATTCCGCCGGTGGCTGCTGCGGTTGTGCATTGCTCGGGCAGTTGGAATTCCGCGTCTTGGGCTATGACGGGCGCCGAGAATGCGGTTGCGGCGACGGCCGCTGCGAGGATCGTCTTTGCGATGTTCATCTTGAGTTTTCCTGGTTGTTTTAATTTGATTGGCGATCAGACGAGCGAATGTCGGGGCGGCGGCAGCACCATTCCCGGGTCGCTGCCTGTGCCACGGACCGCTGGTGCGGTTGTCGTCCCGTTACCGCCGACTAACCCGGGTACGTCTTGCGGCCCTACCGAAATGCCCGAACAGCAATGGGCCATCATGCAACAGCCCGATGCCGCAGCATCGCAGTCGGCATCCCTCTTGACGCTGAGAAGGCTGTGCGGGTCAGTCTGTTCGGCGTGCGCATGATGGCCATGCGTTCCAGCTTGCGCCGCGAGATCGTAACCTGACGCGGACACATGGTGGACAGGCGGCCAGATAAAAATGAAGGCCAGCGTCAGCAACGCTGCCAATCCCATTCTCCATGTCCGCGCTGAATTTTTCATCAATACTTGTCCATCCGGGAAAATGCCTGCCCGGCAATGACAACGCGCTTGGCATCAGCGCGTTCCTCCGGACACTGCTGCGCTTACCCGCGGCGCATTATGCCGCGCGGCGGGGCGGAAACCCGGCTTTCTCGAGCACGGCCGTAACGGCGGATTGATCGGCACCTGACTCTACCGTCACGCGCTTCAGGCTCAGATCGATGTCGACCTTCGCCTGCGGATCAACCGATTGGATCGCCTTGGTGACGTTCGTGGCGCAACCGCCACACGCCATGTTGTCGATCTGGAATTGCATGAGACTCTCCTTGAGCTTTCTCTGATTAGGAAGTGGGGATTCCAGTTAGTGGAAGGTCAAGGGCGGGTTTGGTGCGGTCGTTGCGCTTCGCCTCAATCTTCCGTGTAGCGCTGCCTCCCAGCTGTACTTCCACCACCGGCGGGCAGGCGCCGGGCGGGGGGTCAGAACCCGCCGTCGCGCAGGCGGTCAAGAAGATCGTCACGGCTGCGAGGGCGGCGGCTGGCCGCGTCCAGCATCTGGCGGTGGATGGAATCGCTGATCTCCAGTCGGTCTAGCCGCTCCGCCGCGCGGCCTGCGCGTTCGGTCGTGCGGCGAAGGTTGAGGATGAACAGGGTGATGGTGAGCGCGACGAGCATGAGGCCCGCTACCCGCCGCGCCCATGGCCGGGCAATGCCCCCGGCCAGCGTGCTGGCCCACATCAGCGCAGGCCCTTCTTCCAGTCATCAATCCGCGCCCAGACGGCCACCGCGATCCCGCCCAGCGCCAGGGCGATGAAGACCCAGCGGAGGGTGTCCAGATAGGGCACCAGCGGCAGGACAGCGCCTTGCGCCTCGGTCAGAACTTCCTGTGCGACTTCGACCCCGGCAGCTCCCACCGTCGCCACCCCGGCTGCGCCCGTGCCGCGCAGCGTCCGGCTTGCGGCCAGTGTCTCGCGCGCGGGCGGGGTCTCGGCGGTGAAGGGGACGGCGCGCGGCGGGAAGGGATCGCCCCAGGAGCGGGCGGGGCCGAGGTCGATATGCATGAAGCCAGATCGGGGGTAGGTGCCGAAGCCCAGAAACCCCATCTCGCGGGCTGCTGCCTCGAAGGCGGCAGGGTCGTGGTTCGACATGGCGATATCGAAGGCCGTTCCGTCCATGTGCTTTGAGCGCGGAGCGCCGCCGACCGCGCGGTTGTGCTCTGGGCTGCGATAGGCCGAGCGGACGATCAGCGGCTTGCCCAGCCGGTCGCGCAGGGCCTGCAGCCTGTCGAGCGCTTCCGGGTGCAGCTTCAGTTGGCCGTTGCCACGGCAGGCGATCTCGGCGGGCGAGAAGTTGGGCCAGGGCCAGAGGGTTTTTGGCACGTCGCGGAAATGGCGGAAGGTGCGGATGGGGTCGGACATGGGGCGTCTCCTCGGTGTGATGGACATGCGAAACTGGCCGCTGCCCGGATGGGCGCGGCAGGGAATGTTAGGATTACGGGGGTGCCAGTATGCCCGCGCGGGGTTGCCACCCGGTGCGGCGAGCGCGCGCTGGGCTGTGCTGTCAGTTGGACATGGGCGCCTGTTGTCAGTCCCCGTTGTTGCGCTGGAAAGCCGCGAAGATCAGATTGCGCATGTCGTGGATATCACGCTCGATGCGCGCGAGACGGTCATGGTCGATCTTGCGATCCTCGTCTCGCCGTTTCTCTATGCGGCTGCGCTCTTCCGCCAGCTCCTGCTCGAGCTTGTGCAGCAGCGCCTCGTTGGTAAACGCCTTTCTGGTTACGGCGGTGGCGAGCCCGGCGATGAAGGTGAACCACACGCCAATGGCCGCTGTGATGCCATGGTCGCGGAAGGTCTGCGCGATCTGCTCGAAAAGAGAGGACTGCTGCGTCATGCGGACAGGATCCCGACTTCATTGGGTAGAGTCAGATCGCTCCAGGGGCTGGCATCGGCCGGGCTGACCGCCCAGCTGGAATAGACCGGATGCGGCGCGAGGCTCGGCACGGTCACGGGGCTCGCGTCATGGTTCACGCCGCCCATGCGCAGGAACCCCGTTGTGGCGTCGGGCCCGTCCGTACCCGCCTGCGCGATCTGCTTGAGATGTACGCCGGCGATGGCGGAGACTGAGGCGGGGCCTGTGGGGCCGGTCAGCGAGAACGACATGCGCTGCCCGGGCGCGCTGCTCGCCACGCGCGTGGCGATATCATTATCGCTGAGTGCATCGATACTGCCGGTCATCTCGTTGAACGTCGCGATGGCGTTGGGGCTGCGGCGCACGAAGCGTCGCCCGATGGTCGATACCCCGTCGAGCACGGCGATATGGGCGTAGTACCAGGTGCGGTTCTGGCTGGTTCCGTGCAACCCGACATTCGTGAAGACGATCTGCACCGGCTTGCCCTTGCCACCGGTATTGGCGGCGGTGGCCGTGCTCTGCAGCACCCCGTCGATGTGGAAGTCGAGGATGATGTCGGTATCGACGGCCAGGCGAACATCGACCCATTGCGGCTGGCCGTTGGCGGCAATGTAGCTGGAGCTGCCCTGCTCGAGCGTGTCGCCGTGTGCCTCGGCATGGTAGCGGTTGGTGCTTGTGAGCGGACGCACCTGCGCGATCCTGACATTGTCCGCGTCATAAAACTCCAGGAACCCGGCATTGCTCTGGGTGATGCTCTCGGAATCGTTGTTGGGGGGCACGTAGCGAAACCCCAGCCACAAATCCCCGGACGGCGCCGGGAATCCGACGGCGAAGGGCGCGGCCAGCGTGCGCGAGCCGTTGAAGCGGATACCGTTGACATCGAGGCTGTCGTCGAAGCCGGCGGCAACGGTGCTCAACAGCCCCGAGATACCGGAGATGTCGGTGGGCTGGTGGCCGAGATGCAGGATGTAGGTCATGGCAATTCCACTTCGATGTAGAGGGCGGCATGAGCGGCGGTCAGGGGTTCTCCCCCGCCGTGATCGAGAAAGAGCGAGACATTGTTTGATGTGAGGCGCGGGCCGCCGCCGAGATCGAGCCAGGCTTCGAGTTCGGCGACACTGAGATCGCGATCCCATCCGATCTCGATGAAGGCATGGGTTTGATAGATCGACAGATCGGGCTCCTCGAAGCCCAGCGCCTTCACCCCGGGCGGGACCGGATAGCTGAACTGCGAGGGCAGCGAACGCAGCGTGCCGCCATCGCCCGGATCGCGCCCCTGGATCTGGGGGTGGAAGGCGGCACTGGGCGCGGCGGTCCATGTCGGATCGCCGGCCACGGGATCATCCCGCCACACGCCGTTCAAGCCGATCCAGAGGCTGGCATTGCCAGGGTCCAGCACGAACATCACCACATCGCCCGCGCCAAAGGGGGCAAGCCCGGTCAGGCGCTGACTGGCGGTGGCGGTATTTGAAGACCAGAGCGTGCCGTTGCCGCGATAGCCGATCGAGCCCAGCGTGATCGGGTTGTCGCCTGCGTCAAAGTCCTCGCGCTGCTCGGCCGAGACCACACCCAGATAGCCGTCGAAACTGGCCGCGCCACCGGGGGCGCAAAACACCTCCCAGTAGCGCCGCCCATCCGAGGGAAGGATCGCCTTCGCTGTGGGCACCCAGCGACGGTAGTCGCTGCCGCCGGAACTGTTGATGGCGGTCTGGTTGCCATCGGACAGCGTGTAGCCCGCGGGAAGGCGGGTTATGTCGAGCTGCCAGGCAGAGCCGATATCGACCGGCGGAGCGACATCGCCGCCCTGCGCGAGGATTGCACTGCGCATCATCAGCAGGCTCATGCGACCGGCCCCGCCAACGCGCCCTGAATGACCCAGGCATCCGCCCCGCGCTTGACGAGGGCGACGCCCGACCATTGGCCATCGAGCGCGATCGAGCCGCCGCTCACGCCATTGAGCGATACCCCAGTTGCAGCGGCCACGGTCGCGATCCCGGCGCCGACCTGGGTGACATTGATCAGTGCGCCGATCTCGAAGGGCACAGAAGCCTCGGGCGGGATCGTGATGGTGACGGCCGACGATCCTGTCGTCTCGATAATGCAGCCGGTGTCGATAACTTCCAGCGTGTGCGCTGTTGCCGTGAGCGTGCGGATCGGCACGATGCCGGGGCGCGGCACCTCGACCCACGCTGTGCCGTCAAAGCGCACATGCCGGGTCTCGTCTGCAATCCAGACCTGCCAGCCGGGCTGCGGGGTGAGGAGTATCCATGTCTCGCTCCCCGGCTCGCCGTCCCAGAGGGCCAGAGCGCCGGCATTGGCGGGCGCACCTTCGGGCACGATGTAGATATCGCCCGCATTCCCGCTTCCGGGCAGAGCCGAGCTGCGCGACATCGCGCGGGCCTGCACCAGCACCGAGAGGGTGCGCAGATCTTCGCTGACGCTGCTGCCCCAGTTGCGTTGGCCGGGCTCGTAGAAGGCGCGCAGCCCCAGCCCCGGCATGATCCGTTCCGCCATGCTTGGTCTCGCTTGTTGTGATGAAGGTTGTTGCGGAACTCAGCTGCCCCAGAGGAACCCCCAGCCGCGATCCCAACCGGCGGCAAAGGGCGCAGTCAGCCGGAACCGGCGTGCGTCCCGGTCGGTCAGCCAGGTGCCATCGACCAGCCGCCGCGCCCGAACGGCGATGTCGATTTCAGCCGTGCGCTCGGGTGCATCACTCTCCGGCACGTCCTCGGGCGACAGCATCCAGCTTGTGCCGCTGCCAGCGTCGATGGTGATGCCCGGCGGCAGGAGAGCCGCGCCAGTGTCGGGATCGATCCAGCGCAGCTCGAGCGCATAACCGACGCCCGGCTCCGGCCCGATTGAGGCCGCGGTATGATCGACGATGATCGGGCTGGTCTGGGTCAGCCGGTCGCGGTGCGTCCAGGTCAGTTCAATATCGCCCGTCACCAGCGTATCGACGTCCGGCGCGTAGCTGCCATCGATCTGAACCCGACCGGGCGGCAGGGGTCGGATGGCACGACGGTCCAGCGTCAGGCTGTCCTCGGGCGCCAGCGCAAAGGCAAGCGTGCCGCGCCCGGTCTCCGGCAGGAGCCGGACCGCAAGCGTCTCTCCAGCAGCCCATGCTTCTTCGGTGATCCGCGCCGCCTCGTCGAAGAAGATCACCGGTGTGCCTGTCGCATGCGCGCGCGGCAGGGTGTCGAGGCATCCCCGGCCCACAGTGATCGCCGTGGGCGTGATTCCGTCAACGCGCACCAGTTCGCCGCCGATGCTGGCGAGGCTGCCGATGCCGACCGCGCCGATCTCGCGCCAGCCGGTGACGGGGAGGACGCGCGCCTCCGGATTGTTGGTGACGTCTGCCGCCAGCAGCGCCGTCGGCGCGAAACCGACCACGCCTTCCTGCGCCGGACCGGTGCCGGGGTCGATCCAGAGCTCGGCCGCCAGCGCATCGGCGCTGGGGCGCTCGCCGGTGGCAACCAGCGTGCCCGCATCCGGGTCTTCGGCAAGTATGCGGTCGGCCTCGCTGTGGCCCAGTTCGCGGACGAGCAGCCAGTACGGAGCCTCCTCGACCATGCGCCGGGTCAGCGCGCGCGGCGGGGCGGCGACGCCCGTGCCGGTCGGCATGCGCCCGCCCGCAATGGCGGTGGCGCCCAGCGCGAAGACATCCTCGGCGAGTTTGAGCCTTATGCCATTGTCGCGCCCGTCGCCCTGACCGATCTCGGAGATGCGCATCACAACATCGTTGAGCCCGAGGCGCTTTGAGCGCAGCCGGATCACATCGCCGGGGCCGAGATCCGCGCCCTCGCGGTTGACGACGATCTCGCCCGTGAGCAGCGGTGCCGACAGCGCGCGCAGGTCGCGCTCGGCCACGCGCACCGCCAGCCCCTGGTAGCGGATGCCCGGATAGTCGAGTGTGTTCGCGATCACCTCGCCCATCGTCTGCACGCGGGCGGTGTCGGTCACGCTGACGGCGCCGGTGTCGTCCGTCCAGGCATCGGTGAAGCGCACGGTCACGCTGTTGACGAGGTCCGAGGGCGCGCGACGCCCCAGCCGCCCCCAATCCACGACATTGGTCTCATCAAAATGCGGCAGCGCGCTGGCCGTGTAATCCGCCCGGATGAGCCGCAACTCCCAGAGCCCGGTGCGCCGGTCGATGAACAGCGTCGCGTCGATATGGTCGAGAACGCTGCCGATGAAGTCCTCGATCGAGCTGTCCTGCTGCCAGATCAGCGAGAGGCCGAAGCCCTCGGTGTAGAGCGTGTCCGCGGCGGCCGTGAAACTCGCCCCGATCTCGACCGTTGAATAGCCCAGACCCCAGTCGCGGTTGGTCAGGCATTCCCGAATGATATGGGCCGGATTCATGTCCGGCCCGTTGCCGAAGGCCCCGCGCAGCGAGGCCACCAGCGCCTGGCTGTCGCCGGGCGGGATCACCGGCACGCCGTCGACCGGCGTATTGTCGATCATCGCCGTGTAGCTCGTGTCCGCCAGTGCGATGTTGAAGCCGAAGATGTCGGCGGATGGCAAGGTGGCGATGGTGGCGAGCGCGGCATCGACCGAGGAGGCCGGGTTGGGAACACCATCGGTCACGAAGATCACGATACGGCGCCTGGACCCGCCGCCCGCGAAGAATGCGCCGGCCTCCGTGAAGGCCGCGTTGAAGTTGGTGCCCCCCGAGGTGCTGTTCGAAAGCGCCAGCATCCAGGCCTCGAGTGCCTCGTAATCCTCGGGTTCCATGTTGCGGCGCTCGATCGATCCGGCGACCGAGGCGTTCCACAGTACGATGCGGATGTCATTCGGCCGATCGGGATCGACGCTGGCACCGATCTCGCGGATCAGCGCCGCGATGCCCGCCTTCTGTGCGGCCATGCGAGTGCCCGACATCGAACCCGAGACGTCGAGCGTGATGTAGATCGCCGCATCCGAGATGTTGGCCTCGGGCACGATCGGGGCCTTCTCGGGATACCATTGCGCCGCCCCCGCCTCGCCGGTCAGCACGCGGGTCACGCGCACTGCCCAAGGCTTCAGGTAGGGGTTGATGCCGAGATAGACCCGTCGCAGCACCAGAGAGCAGAGCCCGCGATAGGCGGGCACATTTCCGTTCATGCGTGCCGCCAGATAGTCGTTCTGCCCCTGGCTTGGCCCGCCCATCAGCACATCGACATCGCCGCGAATACCCCCCTCGCGCTTCTCGCCGCCGAAGAGGTCGGGCTTGTCGATCCGGATGCGCCCGCCGCCTGCGCCGGCGTTGCTGGCGCCGGAAGCGGCCTCGAAGATCTCCACGGCCTGCGCGGGGAAGCTCAGGGTTTCCGGCAGCACGGTCCAGCTGGTGATCGTGAACGCCGCATCAAAGCTCACCCCTTGCAGCGTGATGGTCTGGCTGGCGCCGTTCGCGAGCAGCAAGCGATACTCCTTCCCGATGCGCACCCCTGCGAGGGTGCCGGGGAAGGTGATCGTGGCGCCGGGGTCGCCCGCGAGCGCGGCGGTGGCGACCATGCCCGCGACCGTGCCAACGCGTGTCTCGACCGCCGCACCCCCGCCCGAGACACCGCTGCCGGTCGTCACTGACCAGGCAGTGCGGCGATCGACGAGGATCTCGCGGATGGCATCGACGGGGCCGTGGCAGAGCGCCAGATGCATCCCCAGCGAATAGCGGAAGCCGACGGTCTGCTTCTTGCTACCGCCCATCGCTGGCCTCCGTCGACGCTTCCCGCGTCTCTGCCGCCCTGATCACGGGCTCGACCAGCGCGTCACCAGTGGCGCGCAGTCGGTCGACCGCGATGCCGTGTTCCAGAAACTCCTGCCAGCTGAGCCCATGCCTTCGAAACCATGGCCGCACGCCCGCGAGACAATAACGCGCGGTGCGCAGGTCCTGGATGGTCACGCGGGTCACTTCTTGCCGCCTTTCTTCCTGATCGGATCGACCTTGAGATCGCCTGCCCAGACGACATTCGGCCCGGTGATCAGCACCGTCCCGAACACCACCGGGATCGGCCGGCCTTCCTCGGCCGTGGGCAGACTGAAATCGTCGAGTCCTGCGGCCTGGGGCTTCTCGATCTTCGGGCGCGGGCTCAGCGCATAGGAAATCGCCGAGAGCACCAGCCCGAGAACGAGCCGCGCGATGAAGGTCCAGACCATGAGAGCACCTCAGACGATGGAGCTGCCGCCGAGCGGGTTGCGACCGGGGATCTCGGGGAAGCCCCCGAAGTTCAGAAGGTTGCCGAATTTCGCGGCACAGGTGGCCGCGCGCAGATCGCAACCGGGGGCGATATCGACCAGTACGGGCAGAGGGTCACCGGTCTCCGGATCGATCTCTGGTGCGGCGATGGCTGCAGCCAGATCCGGCATCGGGCGCGAGAGGGTCAGCACCGCGCCGGCATGGCCAGTGATGTAGCCGAGCTTCACGCCAAAGCGCAGCACCCCGCCGCGGAACCAGCCATCGGATTGCTCTGCCGCCTCGGGGATGGTGACCGAAACGCCCCCGCCGGAGACAGCGGTCACGGTCCCGGTCTGCCAGTGCAGCGCGATTTCGAGCCCACAGCCGTGCCCGTAAAGCGCATGCCGGCACAGCCGCTGGTACTTCGCCCGCACGCCCGCCCGCCGCAGCGTGCTGAAGACGGATTCGCAGGTCAGGACGATGCGCTGCTCCTCGACCTCGGCCCCCACCACGCGTCCTTTCCAGTGCGCCACCGTCTCGCCCAGCACCTGCTCGTGGCCCCGGAAGATGGTCAGCGTCACGGGCGTGTTGCCCAGCGGCGCGAGAAACCGCCGCGCGAAAGGATGCGACACCGGCCAGGTCAGCTCCAGCCGCCCGCGCTCGATCTCGCTTGTCTGCACCACATCACCATGAGCGACCGCCGCAGGCTCCCAAGTGATCTGATCTCCACCGCTGCTCGTGCTGGCCCATGCCGTCGCGCGACTGGTGAAAAGCCAAACCTGATCGCCCTCGACGAACTGATAGAGGAAGTAGGGCCGGCCCTCGGCGGGCGAGGACTCAATGTTCGCGTAGGTCATGGGGGCGGACTCAGCGGTTGCGATTGGGCATGGCGCTTACCGGTTCGGGTGGCGCCGAATGGGGTGCTGGCAGGTGTTGATGGCGAGCGCGAAGAGCCCATTGCCGTCACTTGAGCGGAAGCTGGACTCTTGTAGTATGGCCCCGGCGGCAAATGAGGTGAACGAAGTGCGTGTGGTTGAGCATCAGGGTATAAGGCTGGCAACGGAAGCCTTCGGTGACCCGAACAATCCGCCGGTGCTGCTGATCATGGGGGCCACCGCATCCATGCTTGGTTGGCCCGACGCATTTTGCACGGCACTGGCCGAGCACGGGCTCCATGTGATCCGTTTCGACCACCGTGACACCGGGGAATCGACGACGGTACCACCAGGGGAAGCCAAATATGCGGTAGAGGATCTGGCCGACGACGCCTTCGCCATTCTTGACGCCTACGGGATGGATAAGGCGAACCTGGTCGGCATGTCGCTTGGCGGATACATCGCGCAGATGCTGGCAGTCACGAAGCCAGAGCGCGTGGCTTCGCTGACTCTGATCGCCTCCGAGCCGCTGGGCTGGGATGGCAAGGCGCTGCCGCATATCTCGCAGGAATTTCTGGATCATTTCGGTGCGCTCAGTTCGCTCGACTGGTCGGATCGCGCGGCGGTGGCGGATTTCCTGATCGAGAGCGAAAGACTGTGTGCGGGAACCGTGGTACCCTTCGATGAAGGTCGCGCAAGGGCGCGTGTTGAACGAGTAATGTCACGAAGCGACAGCCTGCCGAGCATGTTCAACCATGGCGCCCTTACCACGCGCGAGGACTGGACCGGACGTTTTCGAGAGATCGGTTGCCCCACTATGGTCATACATGGTGCCGTGGACCCAATTCTGCCCGTCGAGAATGGAAGAGCTATCGCTGACGGCATACCCGGTGCGTCGCTTGCCATTCTTGCCCGCACCGGCCATGAATTCCCGTTGCCGAGCATCCCCGGAATTGCAGAACAGATCGCGGCCCATGTGCGAGGCGCGCAGCTCTGACGCTTGTTGGTTGCCGGTTTGATGCGGAAGTCTGCTCCGTCCGCATTGCAGACATAACCACGGCGTATGCTGCCGTATCCGTCTTCACTCTGGCACCTCTATTACCGGCAGGGTCACTTCGCTTGCCACGGCCCCATGCCGGATCTCGAACCGGTCGGCATTCGCGCGCATCGCGGTCAGAAAATGCACCTTGGTTGTGAGCGGGACCGGCTCGCCGAGGTTCGAGCTGAGCGTCAAGCGATGGTCGGGCCCATCCTCGATGGCGGCATTGATGGTCCGGAACCGCAGCGCGCCGGGCATTTCCAGCATGATAGGGCGGCCAACATAGGCCGCGAGCTTTGCAACCGGCGCCACGCGCATCAGCACCGAGCCCGAGGTCATGGCCGCGCGCAGCTGTAACTCGCGTCCCCACGTCGGCAGCCAGAAGCTGGCCTGGCGTCCTCGGAGCGACCAAAACCAGCGCCGCAGGGCGTGGCGCGCGATGGGGCCTTGCGCCTTCAGCGTGATCGTCTCGCCCCGCTCGAAGACGTCGCGCATGGGTTCCACCGCGACCGGGCCGAAGCCGTTGTCGACATACTCGACCCCGCGGCGCAGGCTGGCGGCGAGCGGGCGGCGCAGAAGGCTCGGATCGGTCTGGACTGGACGGCCGAGATAGGCCGGCAACACCGGTGCGGTGAGGTCCGACGCATCGCGCAACAGGAAGCTGGCGGTGACCTTGCCATCGCTCTGCCTGCGTCGCGCGATCCCGACCGCCGAGGTCAGTATGCCAGCGCGGACCGGCGCGACCGTGATGCGCAGCCCGGCCACCGTTGGACTCGGCAGTTGCACTACCATCGGCTCTGCCAAGATCAGCCGGTCGGGCCAGACGTTGGCGATCTCGACTGGCACCGCCGCCCCGCCGTCCACCGCGATGGCGGCAAGACCTCCGCCCCGGAAGTCCGAGAGCTCCGTGTCGAGCAGGATCTCCGTCGCGCCTTGCGCCAGATCGCCTCCGGGCTGCAACGCCAGGTGCCAGAGCGGAACATGCCAGTCGCCCGCGAACGCGGCCCGCGCCAGTTCCGCCGCCCGGGCCATGCCCAGCGCGTCGAGGCGGTGCCGGAAGGTGACAATCTCGCGCGGGCGGGGACGCAGTGCGATGCGCTGTTCGCCCGCGCGGGCCTGCAGCACATCGGTGCGCCATTCCAGCACCTCGGTGATCTCCTGCGCCGCCAGGAAAGGCCAGAGCGGTGGCTGATCGACCAGTTCAGGCATTCAGCGCACTCCGGTTGCGACGGATGACGTTGAGGATCGCCCGCTCGCCCGAGGGCGTGGCGAGATAGTCGCCCACCACCGAGGGGTCGAGCACGTTGATGATGCGTGTCGACATGTCCTGCGCGGGCTGTGCCGCGCCAATGTTCATCTCCACCCCGAGCCGCCCGTCGCGCCCGCGCCGAAGCGGCAGGATCGCCTCGGGCC
>JAFIEG010000101.1 GCA_020832665.1 Pararhodobacter sp.
GGGTTTGATGGGTTCGTAAATTCGTATAATGGGTTGAGTGGTTGGGGGGAAGCCGGGGCGGGGCCCGGCCGGCAGGGGGTGGGGGATAAGCGCCGGCCCGGGGGGGGGGCGGGACGGGCGCTGCCCGTGCTGGCGCACGGGCGGGAACAGAAGCCACGGTAACGGAACCGTCCAACCGGCCCTACAATCACTCGATCAGCGGCAGCAGCGCATCGACCGAGGCTTTCGCATCGCCGTAGAACATGCGCGTGTTCTCCTTGAAGAAGAGCGGGTTCTCGATGCCCGAATAGCCCGTGCCCTGGCCGCGCTTGGAAACGAACACATGCTTGGCCTTCCACACCTCCAGCACCGGCATGCCGGCGATGGGGCTGTTGGGGTCGTCCTGCGCCGCCGGGTTGACGATGTCGTTCGAGCCGATGACGATGGCCACATCGGTATTCGGGAAATCGTCGTTGATCTCGTCCATTTCCAGAACGATGTCATAGGGCACCTTGGCCTCGGCCAGCAGCACATTCATGTGCCCGGGCAGGCGGCCGGCCACCGGGTGGATGGCAAAGCGCACCTTCTTGCCCTTGGCGCGCAGCTTGCGGGTGAGCTCAGATACCGATTGCTGCGCCTGGGCCACCGCCATGCCGTAGCCGGGCACGATGATTACCGAATCGGCCTCGTTCAGCGCCGAGGCCACGCCATCGGCATCGATCGCCACCTGCTCGCCCTCGATCGCCATCGCCGGGCCGCTGGTGCCGCCAAAGCCGCCCAGGATGACCGAGACGAAGGAGCGGTTCATCGCCTTGCACATGATGTAGCTCAGGATAGCGCCCGAGGCGCCGACCAGTGCACCCACCACGATCAGCAATTCATTGCCCAGCGAGAAGCCGATCGCCGCTGCCGCCCAGCCCGAATAGGAGTTGAGCATCGACACCACTACCGGCATGTCGGCCCCGCCGATGCCCATGATCAGGTGATAGCCAATGAAGAAGGCCAGCGCGGCAAGCGCCAGAAGGGCCAGCAGCGCCGCAAAGCCGCTCTCGGCATAGACGAGATAGAGCATGGCCAGCAGCAGCGACAGCACCGCCGCGCCCAAGTTGAGCATGTGCCCGCCGGGCAGTTGCCTGGGCGCGCTGTCGATGCGCCCGGCCAGCTTGCCATAGGCAACCACCGAGCCGGTGAAGGTGACCGCGCCGATCCAGATGCCGATCATCAGTTCGATGCGCAGGATGGTCACCTCGACCGCGGTCTTCTTGCCGATGATGGCGGCAAAATCGGTCAGCCCCCGCCACAGCTCGTAGGTGGCCATCGACATCGGCCCCTCGGGCTGCGGGAAGGGCAGCGCGGCCTGGGCGAATACTTCGGCAACGCGGCCGATCTCGATATGGGCATTGAGCCCCACGAAGACGGCGGCGAGGCCCACGAGGCTGTGCATGATCGCGACCAGCTCGGGCATCTGGGTCATCTGCACCCTTGTGGCAAGCTGCCAGCCCACCACGCCGCCCAGCGCGATCAGAATGATCGACAGCGCCCAAAGCCCGCTGCCGGGCCCGACCATCGTGGCCAGCACCGCCACCGCCATGCCGACGATGCCGTACCAGACCGCGCGCTTGGCCTTTTCCTGGTTCGACAGCCCGCCCAGCGCCAGCACGAACAGGACCGTCGCAACCGCATAGGCTGCCATTGTGAAACCGAAATCCATCGTTTCGTCTCCTGCCTGCTCAGGACTTCTGGAACATGGCGAGCATGCGCCGTGTCACCATGAAACCGCCGAAGATGTTCACCGCCGCCATCAGGATGCCCAGCGCCGCCAGGATGGTGATCAGCGCCGAGGTCGAGCCGATCTGCATCAGCGCGCCGAGGATGATGATCGACGAAATGGCATTTGTCACCGCCATCAGCGGCGTGTGCAGGCTGTGCGAGACATTCCAGATGACCTGGAAACCGACAAAGACCGCCAGCACGAAGATGATGAAATTGCGCATGAAGCTTTCGGGCGCGACCAGCCCCACCGCCATCACCGCCGCGCCGGCCACGGCCAGCAGGGTGACCTGCCGGCGGGTCTCGGCGCGAAAGGCGGCCACTTCCTGCCCGCGCACTTCCGCGGCTGTCAGTTCCTTGGGGCGTGGCTTGGGCTTGGCGGCGGCAATGGCCTGCACCTTGGGCGGCGGTGGCGGCCAGGTGATCTCGCCGCCATGCGCCACGGTGGCGCCGCGGATCACGTCGTCTTCCATGTTGTGGTTGACAACGCCATCCTTGCCCGGCGTCAGATCGTGGATCATGTGCCGGATATTGTTTGAATAAAGCGTCGAAGATTGCGTCGCCATGCGCGAGGGGAAATCGGTGTAGCCGACGATGGTGACGCCGTTCTCGGTGACGATCTTCTCGTCGGGCACGGTCAGGTCGCAATTGCCGCCGCGCTCGGCGGCCAGATCGACAATCACCGAGCCGCGCTTCATGGCCTTGACCATGTCCTCGGTCCACAGCTTGGGTGCCGGGCGGCCCGGGATCAGCGCGGTGGTGATGACGATATCGACCTGCGGCGCCAGCTCGCGGAATTTCTCAAGCTGCTTTTCCCTGAACTCGGGGCTGGAGGGCGCGGCATAGCCGCCCGTTGCCGAGCCGTCCTGCGCCTCTTCGAATTCCAGAAAGACGAATTCGGCGCCCATCGATTCGATCTGCTCGGCCACTTCCGGGCGCACATCGAAAGCCATGGTGATCGCGCCCAGGCTGACCGAGGTGCCGATCGCCGACAGACCGGCCACGCCCGCGCCCACCACCAGCACGCGCGCCGGCGGGATCTTGCCCGCCGCCGTCACCTGCCCGGTGAAGAAACGGCCGAAATTGTTGCCCGCCTCGATCACCGCGCGGTAGCCGGCGATATTGGCCATGGATGACAGCGCATCCATCTTCTGCGCGCGCGAGATGCGCGGCACCATGTCCATGGCGATGACGCTGGCGCCGGCCTCTTTCGCTCGCGCCAGCATCTCCTCGTTCTGGGCGGGCCAGAAGAAGGAAATCAGCGTCTTGTCGGTGTTCAGCCGGGCCATCTCGTCAAGCTGGGGCTCGCGCACCTTGACGATGATGTTGGCCTGCTCGAACAGCGCCGCGGCATCGGGCAGAACCTTGACCCCGGCCGCCTCATAGGCCGCATCCTCGAATCCCGCCGCCGCCCCGGCACCGGCCTCGATCAGGCATTCATGGCCAAGCTTGTGCAGCTGGGCCGCCGACTCCGGCGTCATCGCCACCCGGTTCTCGCCGGGAATGATTTCCTTCGCAGCACCGACTTTCACGCCCTGTCCCCCATGTTAGCCCGCGCCCCCCGAGGTATGGCCGCAAAAAGCGAAGGGGCGGCTTCCAAACATTCGTGCCGCCCGTCCTTAGCGCGCGAAAGATTGTTCCACAAGCCGCTGCTGCGGGACGCGCCGATGACGAATGGTCACAGCCGCACCCATTTTAACCCGGCCAGACGCGGGTGGCGGGCCATGCCATCGTGGCGATGCGGGCCGGGTGAGCGCGGCGGGGCTGCGGTTGAGCGAAGTCAATGTCAGGGCAAGAGAATTGGTGTAGGATTGGTCTTACTTTTCCCCGAACCGGCCGGAGCCGCGCATGGAAGATCTGAATACCGCAAGGACCGATGAGCCGGGTGCGACCGGGCCGCTGGCCAGGAAGAAACCGGCACCAGCCAGCAAGGCAGATAGCAGCCTCTACCCCTATCCATACAAGCTGGCGCGCCAGCCCTATGAGGCCGAAAAGGCAAGGCTGCAGGTAGAGTTGCTGAAGGTGCAGCTTTGGGCGCAGGAAACTGGCCAGCGCTTGGTGTTGCTCTTCGAGGGCCGCGATGCCGCCGGCAAGGGCGGCGCCATCAAGCGCTTCACCGAGCATCTGAACCCGCGCCTTGCCCGCGCAGTGGCGCTGAACAAGCCCACCGATACCGAGCGCAGCCAGTGGTATTTTCAACGCTATGTCGCGCATCTGCCCAGCGCGGGCGAAATGGTCTTCCTCGACCGCTCCTGGTACAACCGCGCCGGCGTGGAAAAGGTGATGGGGTTCTGCACCCCGACCGAATACATGGAATTCATGCGCCAGGCGCCGGAATTCGAGCGGATGCTGGTGCGCTCGGGCATAAGGCTGTTCAAGTTCTGGTTCTCGGTCACGCCCGAGGAACAGCGCCGCCGTTTCGCCGCGCGCGAGAAAGACCCGCTCAAGCGCTGGAAGCTCTCACCCATCGACCGCGCCAGCATGGACAAATGGGACGAATACACCCGGGCGAAAGAGGCCATGTTCTTCCATACCGACACCGCCGATGCGCCCTGGACGATCATCAAGTCGAAGGACAAGAAGCGCGCACGGCTCAACTGCATGAAATTCTTCCTGTCCTCGCTGGATTACCCCGGCAAGGACCCTGAAATCGCCACCGCGCCCGATCCGCTGATCGTGGCGCATGCAAGGCACGCGCTGCGCCGTTCGTCGGTGTTTTCCGAAGGCTGATGGCCACAGCCAAGCGGCGGTGCAACGGGGCGGCGGGCTTTCTTGCGGCTCAGGAAAAGGCGATCCCCAGGATCACCAGCATCAGCCCGATGATCGAGATGAACAGCGCCAGCGTGTTCCAGATCACCCCCTTGCGCAGCCCGGCGCGCATTGCCGCGTCATCGAGGCCCGACCTGCGCAGGCGCATCACATAGACGACGCAGGCGATGAGCCCGGCCACGCCGATCAGCGTGACCGCCGCCCCGGCCCAGATCATCAGTTCGAAGCTTCCCATGGCGCACCTCGCAAAGGTTCCTTGTTTTCCCCCGGACGTGAACCCTGTTCAGCCAATGCCCCGGCGCCCGGCAGGCGCAGGCAGCGACCGACCCGAGGGGTGGGCGCTGCCCGTGCTGGCGCACGGGCGGAGCTTATGGCCTTGATCCCCGCAAGTAAACCAGTCTGATTGCCGCGCTCCTTAGCGCGTTCGCCCGACTGCCCGCAATCCCCGCCGGCTTTCGGCATTCCGCCCCGAACGGGCCTTGACGCCGATGCGCCATCGCATGACCCTGCGCCCGATCCTATCAGGCAGGTTCGATGCTTCATCCCAACGACCATCCCGGCCTCTGGCTCGAAACCGCCCCGCAAGCGCCGCAAACGGCGCCGCTGGAGGGCGCGCACAGCGCCGATATCGCCATCATCGGCGCGGGCTATACCGGCCTGTCGGCGGCGCTGCATGCGGCTGCGGCCGGGGCGCGGGTGGTGCTGCTGGAAGCCGATCAGATCGGCGCCGGCGGCTCGGGGCGCAATGTCGGGCTGGTCAATGCCGGGCTGTGGCTGATGCCCGAAGAGCTTGAACGCCGGCTGGCGCCGCTGGCGGGCGGCGGCGACGAGGGCCCGCACCCGCTGGCAAACCTGCTGGGCGAGGCGCCGGCCGCCGTCTGGGCGCTGATCGAGCGCCACGGCATCGACTGCGAGGCGCGGCCCAAGGGCACGCTGCATTGCGCCCCCGATGCCGCCGGGCTGGCGGCACTGCGCGCGCGCGCGGCGCAATGGCAGGCGCGCGGCGTGGCGGTCGAGCTGCTGGGTGGCGAGGCCACGCGCGCGCGCACCGGCTCAGCCGCCTTTCGCGGCGCGCTGTTAGACCCGCGCGCGGGCACGGTGCAGCCGCTTGCCTATGCGCGCGGGTTGGCGCGCGCGGCGATGGCGGCAGGGGCGGCGATTCACACAAGAAGCCCCGTGCAGGCGGCCGAGCGCCTGGGCGATACCTGGCGCCTTCGCACGCCTTCGGGCCAGCTATCCGCGCCGCGCGTGATCTGGGCGGGCAATGCCTATGGCACCGGCCCCGCCGCCGCGCCGGCCAAGGCGCTGTCGGTGCTGCCCTATTTCAGCTTCGCAACCGATCCGCTGCCCGAGGCGCTGCGCGCCACCATCCTGCCCGGCGGCGAGGGGGCGTGGAACACCGCCAGGATCCTGACCTCCTGGCGCCTCGATGCGGCGGGGCGCTTCATCATCGGCTCGGTCGGCTGGCTGGGTCGGGCGGATATGGCGCTGCACCGCGCCTGGGCGGCGCGGCGCATGGCGCATCTCTACCCGGCGCTTGCCGGCCAGCCCTTCCGCCACGCCTGGTTCGGGCGCATCGGTACCACCCTCGACGCCCTGCCGCGGCTGTGGCAGCCAGGGCCGGGGGCCTTCGGGCTGCTGGGCTATAACGGGCGCGGCATAGCACCGGGCACGGTGCTGGGCCGGGTGCTTGCCGAGGCGGCGCTGGGCAAAGGCGCGCTGCCGGCGCTTGCCGCCCCCGCGCGCGACAAGCTGCGGGGCGCGCGCGGGCTGGGGCTGCGCGCCGGCGCGGCGGTATGGCACGCGCTGGGCCGGGCGCTGGGCGCGCGTTTCTGAGGCGCGGCTCGCCGCAGCGGCTGTTTCGATCGGCGCGCCTTTGCGTTCCCTGCACCTGCCCCCCTTGCGCGCAACCGCCCGCCTGTGGCTTGTCTCGGGGCAGACCGGGCGCAACCCGACAGGGCACCGAAACCAGCCGAGCCACCATGACCCCAACCACCATGACCCCAGCCAGCCGCCACCGCCTGCGCAACCTCGCCCAGTCGGCGCTGCTGCTGGCCGGGATGGGGCTGATCGTCTGGCTTGTGGTGGGCTGGCTGGCCGGGCCGGGATGGACGCTGGCGCTGGTGGCGGCCACGCTCGCCGGGTTGGCCCTGGCGCCCTCGGTCCCACGCCGGCTGCTGCTGTCGGCCTATCGCGCCAGGCCGCTGGCGGCCTGGGAATTCCCCCGCGGCGCGGCGCTCATCGAGGCACTGGCAGAGCGCGCCAGGCTGCCGCGCCCGCCCGAGCTTTGGTATGTGCCCTCGCGCCTGCCCAACGCCTTTGCCATCGGCCACTCCGGCGACAGCGTCATCTGCATCTCCGACGGGCTGCTGCGCCTGCTCGGCCCGCGCGAGCTGGCCGCGGTGCTGGCCCATGAAATGGCCCATATCGCGCATCGCGACCTGTGGGTGATGGGCCTGGCCGACGGGCTGACAAGGCTGGTCTCGATCGCTTCCTGGGCGGGCATGCTGCTGCTGATCATCTATCTGCCGCTGGTGCTGGCCGGGGCGGCCGATTTCCCCTGGCATGTGCCGCTGGTGCTGATCTTCGCCCCCACGCTGATGGCGCTCCTGCAACTGGCGCTGTCGCGCAACCGCGAATTCGATGCCGATCTCGGCGCCGTCACGCTGACCGGCGACCCGGCGGCGCTGGCCTCGGCGCTGAGCAAGCTCGAGGCGCGCGGCGGGCGCATGTGGGAGGAAATCCTGCTACCCGGAAGGCGCATCCCCGAACCCTCGCTGCTGCGCACGCACCCGCCCTCGGAAGAGCGCATCGCGCGGCTGCGACAACTCGCCCTGCCGCAAGCGCCGCATCCGCTTCCCGGCGCCCCGCATACGCGGCTGCAAATGCCAACCCCGCCACGGCCACGCTTTCACCGCAGCGGCATGTGGTTCTGACCCCCCTGTCTGTTGGTGATGGTGTAGGCTAAGTGTGCGGAAGGGAGCCCGTCCCCCCCTTCATCTTGCCAAAATAATACGCCGGGGGGAGGCCGGCCTCGCTCGGCGAGGCTGGACAGTGGGCAGCGCCCCCCAGCCGCTTCGATCACCCTTGCCCGGCGCGCGGCTTTGCGCCAGAAACACCGCATGCAGACACCGCGCTATACCCCGCTCGCCCTGTCGCTGCCCGCCAGCGTGCCTTTCGTCGGCCCCGAGACGCAGGAACGCGTCCGCGGCCAGCCCTTCGCGGCGAGGCTGGGCGCGAATGAAAACCTGTTCGGCCCCTCGCCCAGGGCGATCGAGGCCATGGCCGGTGCCGCCGCCGAGCAGTGGAAATACGGCGATGCCGAAAGCCATGATCTGAAGCAGGCGCTGGCCGCGAGGCTGGGCATTACCCCGGCGCATCTGGTCGTGGGCGAGGGCATCGACGGGCTGCTGGGCTATCTGGTGCGGCTGACGGTGGCGCCGGGCGATGCGGTGGTCACCTCGGATGGCGCCTATCCCACCTTCAACTACCATGTCGCGGGCTTCGGCGGCACCCTGCACAAGGTGCCCTATCTGGGCGATCACGAAGACCCTGCGGCGCTGCTGGCGAAGGCAAGGCAGACCGGCGCCAAGCTGGTCTATCTGGCCAATCCCGACAACCCGATGGGCAGCCACCATCGCGGTGCGGTGATCGAGCGCATGATCGCCGAGTTGCCCGAGGGCACGCTTCTGGTGCTCGACGAGGCCTATCTCGAATTCGCCCCTGGGGACACCGCGCCACGCATCGATCCGGACGATCCGCGCGTGATCCGCATGCGCACATTCTCCAAGGCCTACGGGCTGGCCGGGGCGCGCGTGGGCTATGCCATTGCCGCCAGGGGGCTGGCCGCGGCCTTCGACAAGGTGCGCAACCATTTCGGCGTCAACCGCGCCGGCCAGATCGGGGCGCTTGCGGCGCTGAAGGACGAAGCCTGGCTTGCGAATGTGCAGCAATCCGTGGCCGAGGGGCGCGCGCGACTGAGCGATATTGCGGCCGAGAACGGGCTCAGGGCGCTGCCCTCGGCGGCCAATTTCGTGGCCATCGATTGCGGCGGCAACGGCGCCTTTGCTCGCGCCGTGCTCAACCGGCTGCTGGCGCGCGGGGTCTTTGTGCGCATGCCCTTCGTGGCCCCGCAGGACCGTTGCGTCAGGGTCAGCATCGGCCCCGAAGCGGCGCTCGATCGCTTCGCCCACGCGCTGCCCGAGGCGCTGGCGGAAGCCCGCGCCGATCCGGCGCAGGCGAAACCCGGCTGACAGCGGAATCGGGCCGACACGGGCACCGAAGTTAGAGCGGTACCGAAGTTAGAGCGGCAACGGGGGCGCGGGCCGGGCGCCGAGCTGGCGCGCGGCGTGGCGATTCTGCACCCGAAGCCACCGAATGATGCGGCCGAGGTCAAAAAGGCCGATCTCGGAAGTGAAGAATTTCCGTTCGAAAACAACGGGGCGTAAACTTTGCGCGGCGTCGAACCTGCCTTTCCCGCCAGAAAGGCTTGCCTCTCGTCGGCCGTGACGCGCTTGGCGTCTCGATGAAGCGGTCGTTTTGGTTGCACGCGGCGAATGGCTGCGAGGAGCTGATTCTGTGGAAAAACACCCGTTCGCGAGCGCAGAAATAGCTGTTCCAAATCCGGCGCGCGCGCCTTTCCTATCAGGCTTTACGCGTTTGCTGCGGTGCAGGAAAGATCGTGGCCAGTTTGCGAAGGTTTTGGGCGGTTGCGGCGAGGAGGAATTCGTCATTTGCGCCGCATGGACCACGTAATCGGAGCCGCCCCAAGCCAAGGATGCGTTTGAGGTGCGCGAAGAGCATCTCGACCTTTTTCCTGAGCTTCATCGAGATGTCGTATTGGCGGGTCTTCGCAATGTCACGGGCGACCTGGCGGGCATCTTCATGTTCCTCGCGGGTGATGGACCGGAAGTCCATGTTCGGGCAGCAGCGTGACTTCGAGGGGCAGGCCTGGCAGGTGAGCTTCAGGCCGCGGTATTTTGCGACGCCCTTGCCAGTCGGCCCCCGGTTCGGGTCGGAATAGTTCCGGCGGAACTGCTTCAGTTCGTGTCCTTCGGGGCAGATGTATTGATCGTTGTCTGCATCCCACTCGAAATCCGCCCGAGTCCAGGTGCCATCATTGCGACCTGATTTGTCGAAGACCGGGATATGCGGTGCAATCTTGCGATCTACCAGCCAGCCCAGCATCGGCCCGGTGCCATAGGCGATGTCCGCGATCAGGCGTTCGGGATGCAGATCGAATTTGGCCTTCACCCGGTCCAGCATTGTGCGTGTCGAGCCGACCTCCGCCTGCCGGATCGACCTCGTGGCTTCTACATCGACAATCACTCCATGATCCGTGTCGATCAGGTAGTTGTCGGAATAGCTGAAGAATGCCGGCCCCTTGCGTGCTGCGGTCCACTGGCTGGCCGGGTCGGAATGCGAGGTGAACTTGGGCTGGACCTCGCTGGCCGCACCGAAAGCTGCCTCGTCCAGCGTTTCGAGATACTCGCGCACGGCGCGTGGCGCATCGGCCGGGTCGATCCGTGTCGCGTCCCATTCCTCTTTGGGCGTCGAGTTCTGTTTGTTGGCGTCCGCCTCAATAAGGCTGGCGTCGATGGCCATGCGTTGGCCACTGACCAGACCTTCCGCGATGCAGCGCGCGACGGTCGTCTCAAACAGATGGCGCAGCAGTTCGCTGTCGCGAAACCGACCGTGGCGGTTCTTGGAGAAGGTGGAGTGATCCGCCACCCGGTCGCTCAGATCAAGGCGGCAGAACCAGCGATACGCGAGGTTCAGATGCACCTCCTCGCACAGGCGACGCTCCGACCGGATGCCGAAGCAATAGCCGACCAACAGCATTCGGATCAGCAGTTCGGGGTCGACCGACGGACGGCCCGTATGGCTGTAGAAATCCGCAAGGTGGGAACGGATGCTGCTCAGGTCGACGAAACGATCAATGGACCGCAGCAGGTGATCCTGGGGGACGTGATCTTCCAGAGAGAACTCATAGAATAGCGCCGGTTGTGCTTCCTGCCTCGGTCCCATCATCGCCAATCCTCCCGCCCAATGTCGGAATTGAAACAGCGGAACACGCTTCAATCAAGCACAAGTTTTTCAACAAAATAAGCCCATTGCGGTCATTCATTTGCTTTGAATACCGTTTGCCGATAGTGCTTTAGGCACGCTGAAGTTGTTGCCGAAGGGGCGTGGATGGGCGACGCAGACAAGGCCTATGAACGGGCCCAACAGGAAATCGCGCGGGTCAAGGCGGCGGGCGCGGATAAGTTGGATTTCTCTGGCCAGGAGTTCCACGCCCTCGACCGCCTGCCGCCGGAACTGGCAGTGCTGACAGGTCTGCGAGTGCTCATCCTCGCCTTCACCCAGATTACTGACCTCAATCCGATTTCTGATCTCATAAACCTTGAAACCCTCCAACTTGAGAGCGCGCAGGTTTCTGATGTTTCCCCAGTGGCGGGCTTGACTAAGCTTCGTGTCCTTGGGCTGTCCGGGACAAACGTTTCGGATATCAGCCAATTGAGTTCTCTCATCAACCTCGAACATCTACATCTCAACATGACGAGGGTTAACGACATTGATGCAATCAGGTCACTTTCAAAACTTCAATCGCTTGGGCTGAACTTCACCCAGATTACCGATATTTCTTCACTTTCAGGCCTGAAAAAGCTACAGAGCCTCGGTTTGATTAACTGTATGGTCAAAGATTTGCGCCCTATTTTGGATTTGAATGGGTTGGTGGACTATGCGCTTATGGGTCTTCAGTTTGAGACAACAGATGCAACGAAATATGATAGTCGGTTGGCGGAATTGACGCGTGTCAAGGACCATCAAGATCGCGCCCGCCAAACGCTGGACTATCTGCGTTCCCTGCCGCCTTGGCCCGCCCCCTACACCCCCGCCACCACCCCCGACGGCAGCCCCCCGCAGCCGATTGGGGGTGCGTCAGAGCAGCCGAAGGTGAAAGCCGCCAAGGCGCAGATCAGGCATTTGCTGCAAAACCCTATGCTCACGCGCCTGACCGCGCAGCAATTCGCGGGCCAGATCAAGGACGCGTTGCGCGACGTTCCTGCCACGAATGGCAATTATCTGGCTGAACCGCTGCAAACCATGCTGGAATTCGCAGTCGCGCTTGAAGGTCTCGCGCCAGCATCCGAGCCAGCCACTGACCCGCTTGATCGCGCGAAGCTAGAATTGCGGATTGCGCAGCTTGAATCCCATGTCATGCGCCTGACCCAACAATTGCAGGATGAGACCAAAGCCCGCGAAGCTGCCGAGGCGCTGGCGGGTAAGGGGTTGTTCGGGCGGGGATTAACGGAAGAGTCCGGAAAGCAAACCGCGCAACTGGTGTATTGGGTGCCCAAGATCGTTGTTGGGGTCGGCGTTTACCAAGCGGCCACATATTTTCTTGGGGTCGGCAATCCGGTTCTGGAAGTGTTTTCATCTTGTATGGGCAAGGGCGCGAATTAAACGAACGACCCCTCCGTCCCGCAACAGGGTCACTGGATCAAGACGCCGCAAATGGCCGCTTCCATTGGAAAGCAGCGGCTTGCAGCACGTCAGAGGCCGACCTTCCGACAAAGCAGGCCTAACCATGTGACACTTTTCAATGCGGCGGTGGTGCCGGTGGAGGGGCTCGAACCCCCGACCTTCGCTTTACAAGAGCGCTGCTCTGCCAACTGAGCTACACCGGCATGACGGCCTGATAGCGCCTTTGCCGCCCCCGGGGGGGGGGGGGGGGGCGGGCCCCCCCCCCCCCGCGCGGGGGGGGGGGGGGGGGGGGGG
>JAFIEG010000102.1 GCA_020832665.1 Pararhodobacter sp.
GTCCCGCCCCCCCACGGGGGGGGCGCTTCTCGCCCACCCCGCGCGGGCCGGGCGCCACCCGTGCCGGCGAACCAACCGTATCTGGTATGACTCCGATCGCGGTTGATCGCATCGGATGAAGCATTGGCAGCAGAGCGTGCAAGCTGAACTGAAAAGCCAGGCAGCGCGTCACAACGGCTTTTGCAACAGCGCCACCAGCGCGCCGACCGCCAGCACCGCCGCCGCCACCAGTAGGCTGACGCCGATACTGCCCGAGAGATCGCCGATCAGCCCCGCCGCCCAGGGCCCTATCGTCTGCGCGCAGGCAAAGACCACGGTAAAGAGGCCAATCGCGCGCCCCCAGGCGGCGGGCGGCAGATTGCGGCGGGTGAAATTGGTCACCGCGCTGGGCGCCATGAACACCGACGCGCCAAAGACCACCGCCGACAGCACCAGCCCCACCAGCCCCGGCCACAGCACCGGCAGCGCCGAGCCGGTTGCGATGCCACCCAGCACCAGCGCCAGCGGCACGCCGCCATCATGGCGCGAAAATACCCCGCGCCACAGCATCGGCGACAGGGTGATGCACGCGCCCAGCAATACCCAGACCAGCGCCACCTGCACCACGCCGGCGGCCTGCTCGGCCATCCAGGCCGAGAGAAAGGTCAGATAGACGATATATCCCAGCCCGAAGCTGGCATAACCCGACAGTTCGGGCAGCATCCGCCGCAGCGGCAGCCGGGCGGCGCCGCCATCGGGCGCGGCGGCGGGTTCGGCCACGCGCGCCGCCCACAGCCCCAGCGGCAGGAAGGCCAGGCTCAGCCCGCCCACGAGAATCCACGCCCAGGGCCAGGCCGCATTGCCGCCGATTGCCAGCATCGGCGGCAGCGTTGCGCCGGCCAGCACGATTGCCATGCCGCCGCCCGAGCCGAACAGGATGGCGATGCCCAACGCGTTATGGCGCGGATTGTCGGCAAACAGCCGCGCCGCCAGCGCACCGGCGGTGGAAAACGACAGCGCTCCGGCCAGCCCGACAAGAAACCGCCACAGGCTTTGCCACCACAGATCGGGCACCAGCCCCGTCGCCACCAGCGCCACCGCCGTCGCCACGAAGCCCCAGGCAAAGAGCCGCCCGGCATCGAACCGCCGCAGCGCTAAAAGCGTGGCCACCGCGCCAAGCACATAACCCGCCGCATTGGCGGTGTTCAGCCAGCCGGCCTGGGCATAGCTCCAGCCCAGATCGTCACGCATGGCGGGCAGGATCAGCCCATAGGCAAAACGCCCGAAACCGTTGGTCACCAGCACCCCCAGCGCCAGCCCGGTCAGAACCAGCCAGGGGTTGGGGGCAGAGGCGGCGCCCTTGCTCAACCCGCCTGCCTTTGCGCGCGTGCCGCTTGCAGCCATGACCAGATGCGCTGCGGCGTCAGCGGCATGTCCACTGCGCGCACCCCTTCATCCCACAACGAATCGAGCACCGCATTCGACAACGCCGCCATGGCGCCCACCGTGCCCGCCTCGCCGCAGCCCTTCATGCCGATGGGGTTGTTGACCGAGGGCGTGGGCACGCTCTCGAAACCGAAGAAGGGCAGCTCATCGGCGCGCGGCATCGCGTAATCCATGAAGCTGCCGGTCAGGAGCTGGCCATCCTCGTCGAACAGGATTTCCTCGCGCACCGCCTGGCCAAAGCCCTGCGCCACGCCACCATGCACCTGCCCCTGGGCCAGCGCCGGGTTCACCAGAACGCCGAAATCATCGACGGCCAGAAACCGCTCCAGCCGCAAATCGCCGGTCTCGGGGTCGATTTCGACCTCGCAGATATGCGCGCCATTGGGAAAGGACCGCCCAGGCAGTTTCACCCGCCGCTCATGGCGCATCAGATCGTTGCGCCCGCGCGCGCGCGCCAGTTCTGCCGCCTCGGCCAGGGTCAGACGCTGGTTCGAGCCGGGCGCCGAGAAGATGCCCTCGTCAAAACCCACCGGCGCGGCTTCGATCTCGCCCTCCAGAAAACCGGCAAAGGCGGCGACCATCTGCTCGACCATGCCATGCGTGGCCGTCGTCTGCACCGTCACCGAGCGCGAGCCGCCGGTGCCGCCGCCGCGCGCGATCTGGTCGCTGTCGCCCTGCACCACCTCGATCATGTCCTCGTCCAGCCCGGTCAACCCGGAAAGATAACGCGCATAGACGGTTTCGTGCCCCTGACCGTTCGATTGCGTGCCAACATAAAGCCTCACCCGCCCGTCTTGCAGGAATTCCACCGCCGCATTCTCGGCCTCCTCGCCCAGAATCGCCTCGACATAATAGGCAAGCCCGAGGCCGCGCAGCCTGCCCGCCACCGCGCTTTTGGCCTTGCGCTCGGCATAGCCCGCCACATCGCCCAGTTCCTGCGCGCGCGCCAGCACGCGGGCGAAATCGCCCACATCATAGGTGACCCCGCTGGGGGTCGTGTAGGGAAATGCCTTGGGCGCGATGAAATTGCGCAAGCGCAGCTCGAAGGGCGAGATGCCCAGCTCGCGCGCCGCCATGTCCATCGCGCGCTCGATAAGCGTCACCGCCTCGGGCCGGCCGGCTCCGCGATAGGCATCGACCGGCGTGGTGTTGGTATAGATGCCCGCAACCTGCAGATGCGCGGCGGGAATATCGTAAACCCCGGTCAGCACCTTGGAAAAAAGCACCGTCTGGATGTTCTGCCCGAATTGCGAATTATAGGCGCCAAGATTGAACCGCGAGCGCACCCGGTAGCCGATGATGCGGTGCGCCGCATCGAAGGCCAGCTCGGCCTCGCTCACCAGATCGCGCGCGCCATTGTCCGAGGCGATCGACTCGCCGCGCTCGGGCATCCAGCCCACCGGCCGGCCCAGCGCACGAGCGGCGGCGGCGATGGCGAAATGCTCGGGATAGACCATCACCTTCATGCCGAAGCCGCCGCCGACATCGGGGATGGTGACATGCACCTGATCGGGCTCCAGCCCCAGAAGCCGCGCCATCTCGCGCTTCATCACCCATACGCCCTGGCCGTTGAAGGAAAAATGCAGCCTCTTGCCATCCCATTCGGCGCAGGCCACGCGCGGCTCCAGGCTGGCCGCCGTGACCCTGTTTTGCCGCACGCCCAGCCGGGTGACATGCGCGGCGCGGGCAAAGGCGGCCTCCACGGCCGCCTCATCTCCGATTTCCCAGTCGATGCCGATATTGTCGGGCGCCTCGGCATGAATCGCCGCCCCGCCGGGCCCCAGCCCCATCGATACCGGCATCTCCTCGTAATCGAAATCGATCGCCTCCAGCGCATCGAGCGCCTGCGCCTTCGTCTCGGCCAGCACCATCGCCACCGGCTCGCCGACATGGCGCATGATGCCACCCGCCAGCACCGGGCGGTGCGGGCTGGCCCCCTTGCCCCCGCGCCGGTCATCCACCGCCAGCCCGTAGATCGAGCCGGTAACGTCCTCCTCGGCCAGTTCCTTGGCCGTCCAGACGGCAGCTACCCCGGGCATCTCGCGCGCCGCCGCGACATCCAGCGCGGTGATGCGCGCATGCGCCACCGGCGCGCGCAGAAACACCGCCTGAAGCGCGCCTGCGGGCAGGATATCGGCCAGATAACGGCCCTGCCCAGTCAGGAAGCGGATATCCTCGCGGCGCGTGCCGCCCTGCGATTTGCCGAATGCGCGCAAGATGCCGTCTCCTCAATCCCCTGTTCCGTCGAAGGGGCAGGATAGCCGTCAAGCCCGCAGCGGCAAGGGGGCATTATGGCGGGGCATTGCGGTGACCGGCTCGCCTCATGGCCCGCAAGCAAGCCCCGCCCCTTCATCTTGCATAACAAATACTCTCGCCGAAGGCACGCCGCGCCGCAGGCGCGGCGCCCGGCCCAACGTGAGTAGGGTCGCGCGGCACGCGCGGCCTGACCGAGGGGCGGGAGTGTCCACCGGCTCTTTCCCCCGCTCAGGGCTCCAGTGTCATGACCATCTGCACCGCCAGCGCGCCGAAGCCGTTGAAACGAGTGTTGGTGACCACCGAATAGGCACCCATCCCCTGCACCAGCAGGAAATCGCCCTCTTCCATGTCTGCGGGCAGCATCGCCAATCCGGGCAGCCGGTCGACACTGTCGCAGGTCGGCCCGAAGACAATGCGCCCCGTGCGCGCCCCGCGCCGTTCGCGCCCATCTGGGGAAAAGGCGCGGATGCGGTCCATCGCCCCCATCAGTGGCAGCTCGGCAAAGGCGCCGTAGATGCCGTCATTGAGAAAGACATGCGCTTGCCCGCCATCGCCGGCATCGCGCAGCGCCTTGATGCGGGCCAGCGCGGCAAAGGCATCGGCCACCAGCCCGCGCCCCGGCTCGCAGACCAGCGCCGGCGCATCGGCGCCGAAAACCTCGGCGCTGACTTCGCCGATGCGCGCGAAGATTGCCTCCAGTGCCGGGCGCGTCTCCTCGATGCGGTGCGAGGGAAAGCCGCCACCGGTATTGAGTCGCGCCGGGGTCACGCCGGCGGCGGCGCTGATGCGCCCGGCGGCGCGGATATAGGCCTCCCAGGCGGCCGGATCGGTGCATTGCGTGCCGGGGTGAAAGGTTAGCGAGGGCGTGAAGCCCGCCGCCGCGATGCGGCGCAGAAGCTCGGTCGCCAGCTCTTCGGTGGCGCCGAACTTTGCGCCGAAATCATAGGCCGCACCGGTCACCGGCAGTTTGAAGCGCGCGGTGATCTCGGTGGGCTCGCCGCCCCGGCGGCGCTGCGGCACATGTGCCAGAAGCTTGTCCAGCTCGCTTTGCGAATCCACCGAATACGAGGCCACGTCATGGCCCACCGCAAAGACGATCTCGTGGCGCGCGCGCACCGGGTTGTTGTAATGCAGCGCCGCGCCGGGCACGAGGCGGCGGATCAGCGCGATTTCCTCGGGCGAGGCGACATCGAAGCCGCTGATGCCGGCAGCGGCGAGGTTGGTGATCACCGCCTCTTCCGGGTTGGCCTTGACCGCATAGGTCACCAGCCCCGGAAAGCCGTCCAGATAGCGTTGCGCCTGCGCTTGCAGCGCCGCCGGCGACAGAAACAGCACCGGGTCGAACGGCCCGGTGGCGCGCAGGTAATCCAGCGGATCGGCCCAGGTAGTCTGCGTGATGCCCACAGCCATGCTCCCTTGCGTGACGGCCCCTGTTCGCGTGGTCGCCGGCGGCGACGCATCTGGCAACAGGATCGCGCATCTATGCGACAATCTCACCGATCAAAAGGTTTGATTTGCTGGAACTGGCCGTTATTTTGCCGAAAGTGCCGGCGAAATGACAGGTTTCTCATGGATGATCTCGACCGCGCCATCCTGGCCCAGCTGGTGGTCGATGCCCGCCTGCCGCTGGCCACGCTGGCACGCCGGCTGAAGGTGGCGCGCTCGACGGTGCAGGCGCGGCTTGAGCGGCTGGAATCCTCGGGCGTGATCGCGGGCTATACGATCCGGCTGGCCGAGGCGGCGCGCGCGCGGCTGATCCGCGCCAGCGTGCTGTTGAGCATCGAGCCGCGCGCGCAGCCCGGCGTGCTGGCCCGGCTAAAGCCGCTGCCCGAGGTCGAGCGCATCGTCACCATATCGGGGCGCTGGGATCTGCTGGTCGAACTCGCCGCCCCCGGCACCGCCGCGCTGGATGCGCTGCTCGACAGGATCGGCGCCTTCCCCGGCATCCGCGATTCGGAAAGCCTGATCCACCTGGCCAGCAAGCTGGAGCGTGGGCAAAGTGGCGGCGCCGTCTGACGGGCAAGCTGTCAGAGCATTTTGGAGATCACGGCGAAATCTTTCGCCCATGCCGCCAGGCACGGGCAGCGCCCGACCCGCCCCCCATGGGCGGGCGCTTCTGCCCCCCCCCCCGGGGGGGGGGCGGGCCCGGCTTCATCCGCCGCGTTGGCGCTGCAAGCAGTGGCTACAGATCAATCCCGGTCTTGTCCCGGATCGATTTCTTCAGAAAGCCGACAGCGATCTGCTTGACCATTTCAAGCGTGGCATTGCCGCCTGTCTGGGCGATGGCATCCTTGGTGCTTTGCCAGATTCCCTCGTCGCGCATGGCATCGAGGAAGTCATGGCCGGCGTTGGTCAAACGGTAGGTGCCCCGTCCAACTGGCGTTATGAAACCTGCATCGGACAAGAGATACATGTGGTACTGTTTTTGTCTCAAATGCTTCGGCATGGACATATAGTTGGGCAAAACCACCAAGAAGTCCTTTTTCGCTTCAAACTCGTGAAGAAGCTCCCGGATCAGATCATTATCCCTTTTCACCGTTTCCCCCGCTTCTTCACCCCGCCCCTTTGCCCCGGCCTGCCCGCCGTCGAGCGGCCCTTGGCCGCGCCGGCGGCCTCGACCGCCTGCTCCACCGCCGATTGCCGCGCCAGCGGGTCGTCGGCCACGGCCAGCTCCACCGCCTCCAGCCGCTTGATCTCGTCGCGCAGGCGCGCGGCCTCTTCGAATTCCAGGTTCTCGGCGGCCTTGCGCATATCGGTGCGCAGCCCTTCCAGATGCGCCTGCAGATTGGCGCCGGGTTTCACTTTCTCGATGCTGGCGGTGACGCGGGCAAGGTCGGTGTCGCCCTGCCACAGCCCCGAGAGCACATCTTCAACATTCTTGCGTATCGTGGCCGGGGTGATGCCATGCGCCTCGTTATAGCCGATCTGCTTGGCGCGGCGGCGGTTGGTCTCGTCAATGGCGCGCTGCATCGAGCCGGTGATCTTGTCGGCATACATGATCACCCGGCCTTCGGCATTGCGCGCCGCCCGACCGATGGTCTGGATCAGCGATGTCGTCGAACGCAGAAAGCCCTCCTTGTCGGCATCGAGGATCGCCACCAGCCCGCATTCGGGAATGTCGAGCCCCTCGCGCAGCAGGTTGATGCCCACCAGCACATCAAAGGCCCCGAGCCGCAGATCGCGCAATATCTCGATGCGCTCGATGGTGTCGATATCGGAATGCATGTAGCGCACGCGCACGCCCTGCTCGTGCAGATACTCGGTCAGATCCTCGGCCATGCGCTTGGTCAGCACCGTGACCAGCACGCGCAGCCCCTTTTGCGCCACGGTGCGAATCTCGTCGAGCAGATCATCGACTTGCGTGGCGACGGGGCGTATTTCCACCTCGGGGTCGATCAGGCCGGTGGGGCGGATCACCTGTTCGGTAAAGACGCCGCCGGCTTGCTCCAACTCCCACGAAGCCGGCGTCGCCGAAACGAAGACCGATTGCGGGCGCATGGCGTCCCATTCCTCGAATTTCAGCGGCCGGTTGTCCATGCATGATGGCAGGCGGAAACCGTGCTCGGCCAGGGTGAACTTGCGCCGGTAATCACCGCGATACATGCCGCCGATCTGCGGCACGCTGACATGGCTTTCATCGCAGAACACGATGGCATGATCGGGGATGAATTCGAACAGCGTGGGCGGCGGCTCGCCCGGTGCGCGCCCGGTGAGATAGCGCGAATAGTTCTCGATGCCGCTGCACACGCCGGTGGCTTCGAGCATTTCGAGGTCAAACCGGGTGCGCTGTTCCAGCCGCTGCGCTTCCAGCAGCTTGCCTTCGTCGTTAAGTTGCTTGAGCCGCTTGTGCAGCTCTTCCCTGATGCCCTTGATGGCCTGCTGCAGGGTCGGGCGCGGGGTCACGTAATGGCTGTTGGCATAGATCCTGATCTTTTCGAAACTGTCAGTTTTCTGGCCTGTCAACGGGTCGAATTCGGTAATCGCTTCCAGTTCCTCACCAAAAAACGACATCCGCCATGCGCGGTCTTCCAGGTGGGCGGGCCACAGCTCGATCAAGTCGCCGCGTACGCGAAAGGCGCCGCGCTGAAAGGCGGCGTCGTTGCGCCGGTATTGCTGCGCCACCAGATCGGCGATCACCTTGCGCAAATCGTAAAGCGCGCCCACTTCCAGATCCAGGGTCATCGCCGAATAGGTCTCGACCGAGCCGATACCGTAAATGCAGCTCACCGAGGCCACGATGATCACGTCGTCGCGTTCAAGCAGCGCGCGCGTGGCCGAGTGGCGCATGCGGTCGATCTGCTCGTTGATCTGGCTTTCCTTTTCGATATAGGTGTCGGTGCGCGGCACATAGGCTTCGGGCTGGTAGTAATCGTAATAGCTGACGAAGTACTCGACCGAGTTCTCGGGAAAGAAGCTCTTGAACTCGCCATAGAGTTGGGCGGCGAGGGTCTTGTTCGGCGCCAGGATGATCGCCGGGCGCTGGGTTTGCTCGATCAGCTTGGCCATGGTGAAGGTCTTGCCGGTGCCGGTGGCACCCAGAAGCACCTGGTTGCGCTCGCCCTCCTTCAGCGCCTCGGCCAGCTCGGCGATGGCGGTGGGCTGGTCGCCGGCGGGTTCGAACGTGCTGTGCATCACGAAGCGGCGCCCGCCTTCGAGCTTGGCGCGCGGGGCAGGGCCGGTGACGGTTGTGTTCTGATCGGCAGGCATGGCGGGCTCCTGTCAGTGCGACAACAAAGGATGGGGGTTGCGCGCGCGGATGCAAGCCCTGCCGGAAGCAGTCGGCAAAGGGAAATGCCAAGGCGAGCGGAAAAACACATGTAACCGCTTGCCCCCCGACCGCCGTGACCTAGTTGGTCCTGCGCAGGTGGGGACGGGGGATGCCGTGTATAGTGTTCTCTTCGCTCACAGTGGTCCGGGCTTTGCCTTGCCCCACCTGCACCCCTGCTTACCGGCCTTGCCTTGGCCCTGTTTCTGCCGCATAACACAGCCCGTGTTGACGGAGGTTGTCCCCATGCGCGCCCGCATCTATCGCCCCTCCCGCAATGCCATGCAGTCCGGCACGGCCCGCACGCGGCATTGGATCCTGGAATTCGCCCCCGGCGAGGCGCGTGTGACCGACCCGCTGATGGGCTGGACCGGCTCGGGCGACATGCAAAGTCAGGTGCGGCTTCGTTTCGACAGCCAGGCCGAGGCCGAATCCTATGCCAAGGCGCATGGGATCGACTATATCGTGCTGCCCCCGAAACAGCGCCGGGCCAATATTCGCCCGCAGGGCTATGCCGAGAATTTCGCCACCAACCGCCGGCAGGTCTGGACGCACTGACGCCAAGGCGAGAGGCACAGCACGTGTCCGGCGGGCAGCATGGCTGTTGCCGGCGCGCTATCCCCGCGCAATGCTTGACCGAATCGTGCCCGCTGCCTAGGCTTTTCGACGATTCAAGCAGGGCTTGATCGGCTGTTTGAAAGCAAGACCGGCGGCTGTGGTGCATGCCGGCAGCAATTGCGGTGGTGTGGTCGGGCGCCCGCTGTTCCTGTTTTGCATCATTACGATGCCATGATGGGGCGGGCCCGGTTCGCGGCCTTTCCCGGCAGACCCGTCATCCCGCAATGCACCGATCTATCCGATGCAGGCGAGGGGAGAATGAGCATGTTGGGAAATGTTTCAGGGGCGGTTTCGGCCCTGCGGGCTGTGCTGATCGGGGCACCGCTGCTGGCTCTGGCGCTGCTGCAGGCACCCGCCGATCTGCTGGTCCCCGCCGCGCATGCGCAAACTGCCGGGTCCGGCGCTGCCAGCAGCCCCGAGGCAAGCCGCTACCGGATCGTCAATGTGGCTGACGACGACGTGCTCAATGTCCGCGCCGGCCCGGGGGCGGAGAACATGATCGTCGGTGTGTTGGCGCCCAACGCCACCGGTATTCACCCCACCGGCGAGGTGGCACAGGCCGGCGATGGCGGCACCTGGTGGCAGATTGCCGATTCCGCGTTACCCGGCGGCTCTGGCTGGATCAATGCGCGTTTTCTGCGCCCTGACATGGCCCATGCCGAACCGGCGGCAGCGGCGCAAGACGTGCGCGACGCGCCGGCCAATCTGACCGGCTATCGCGACCGCGTCGGCGAGGTGATCCGCTTTCGCGTGACCGGGGCGCCAACGGGCGCAATCTGGGGCACCGATATCTATTCCGACGATTCGCGCGTGGCGCGGGCCGCGGTGCATGCCGGCATGCTCGATGTCGGCGAGACGGCAGTGCTCGAGATCGAGCTCCTGCCCGGCCAGGCGCAGTATGAGCCCAGCGAGCGCCATGGCGTTCGCTCGCGCCGCTGGAGCCGCCAGTGGCATGGCAGCTTCCGCTTCGTCGGGGTCGCTGCGGACGTGGCGCAACCGGGCCAGCAGGTGGCGCAAGCCGCCGACCCGGCGATCTCGTCAGCGCAAGGGCCTTTTCTTGTGACCGGCATCGACGCCAATGCGGTGCTCTACCTGCGCGCCGAGCCCTCAAGCGGTGCGGCTATCGTCGGGATTCTTGCCCCCGATGCCGATGGGATCGAGGGCACTGGCCAGACCACGCAGGCCGAAGGCGCGGACTGGATCGAACTCGTAGCCCCGGCCGCCCCCGGCGGCAGGGGCTGGGTCATGGCCGCGAATCTGCAACCGGCGGGCTCAGCGGCGAGCGCGCCTGCCATAGCAGCGCCTGCAGATGATGGGCCGACGCTGACCGGGATGGTCGAGGAATTCGCGCAGGTGCCGGGCTATCGCGAGATCGACACCCAGGACCTTGAGAACGCGATCTGGCCGATCCTGCCCAACGCGCCGGATACTGCGATGGCGCCGGGATCGGCGCTGGCGCCGCTGGTCAAGGCGGTGCTCGCCGTGCAGGCGCATGACGGCGCCCTGCCCAGCGCGCGCTATCACCTGCGCTATGCTCAGGCCGATGTCACCACCCAGCCCGGCCGCCCCACCGAGCGGCTTAGCCTGATCGAGCTGCGCCGCTTCAATCTGGGCCCGGCGCGCCACCGCCAGCTGCAGGACATACACGGGCCCGACAATGTGGCCCCGCTGGCCGAATTCGGCGAAGGCCCGCATGTGGGTTGGCGCATCGTCACGCGCGGGCTGCGCGGCACGCAAGCATCCATCCTCGCCGCATCGCGCCGTGAGATCGACACGCCCGAGCGCGACTGCTTGGGTTTTCACTGCCTGATGCTGCAGGGAATCAACGAGCATCTGATCGATTGGGAGATGCAGCCCGCCCAGCCCGCGCCGGATTTCAGCCCTTCCTATGAGCCCGTGTTCCGCGGCGGGCCATCCACCGCCGCCGCGCTCGACATGCTGGCACTGCACAACCGGCTGGCGCAGGTCGATGGCCACGGCGATGCACGCTGGAACCAGTTCGAATTGCGCGAAAGCGTTGCCCCGGGCGAGGCATTTGTCGATGTCATCGTCGAGACCGGGCTTTGGCAGGATGCCGGCGCGGATGTGGTGCTGCGCGACAGCGAGCTGATGGATACCTCGCTGGAAACCATGTGGTATCGCCTTGTCATTCTGGGCACGGGGCAGGGGGCGCAGATCGTTCCCGGCCAGGCCGCCGAGCACCGCCCGGGCCACCAGTGAAGAAAACCGAAACGGCGGCAGGGCCCGTTCCTGCCGCCTGAATTTGGAACCGAGAAAAGGAGCAATACGTGACACCGACCGCACGCATGAAAACCGTATCATTGCCGCGCATCGCCACGCTTGCGGCACTGCCGCTGGCGCTCTTGCCCATGGCCGCAGGCGCCGAGGAAGTGCCGGGCGCCGATTTTGCCTTCGAACTGATTGACCCGGGCTTTTGCATGATGCCACCGCCCGATTTCACCGATGCCAACCTGCGCGCCATCGTGGACGAGCAGGGCGACGATATCCCGGTTGTTGGCGAGATCGATGTGCCAGTCGGGGGCAGGCTTTACGGCGACGGCTTCTTCGCGCGCGGCGCCGGGCGCAACGCCATCGCCGCGACGATGCATCTGATGGCCATCCCCGAAGAGGGCCGGATATCGGCGGTCTGCCTGGCGCTGGTGCCGGTCAACGACATGAATGCAACCGAGGGCGTCGCCAACCTGTACGGCCCCGAGAGCGCCCCTGACGAGGGCGATTACTACATGGTCTTCGCCAGGGTGATCAGCCGCACGGATGGCGGCGAGGAGATACACCTGGGCGAATTGGGCAGTGGCGACGGTTTCATCGAGTTCACCAGCGATGGCGGCGATACCATCACCGGCGAATTCGCCCTGCGGGGCGCGCTGAACGACAGCGACGATCTGCATATCGACTTCGAATTCGAGATACATGAGGAAGACGCGCTGCGCTTCGTCGATCTTTCAAGCCGGTAAGGGCGAGGCCGGCAGTCAATGCTGGTGTGGTGGCAAGGGCCACCGCGCGCCCTTCATCTTGCTCCTGAAATACGCCGGGGGAGTCCGCCGCCAGGCGGGGGGCGGCCGGGGGGCGCGCCCCCGCAAACTAACCATTACCGGACCGGGGGGCGGGGGG
>JAFIEG010000103.1 GCA_020832665.1 Pararhodobacter sp.
GCTTCGTGAAGATCAGCCAGCAGCATTTCGGCTGCGCCAGCGCGCGCAACAAGGGGACCTGCACCAATACACGCACAATCCGGCGCGATACGCTCGAAGCCACCGTTCTGAACGGTCTTCAGCATCACCTGATGCAAGATGAGCTCCTGACGGTGTTCGCCGAAGAATATGCCCGGCACATGAACACGCTGCGCATGGCTGAAACCGGCAACCGTGCGCGCAATGAAGCCCGGCTGGCCAAGATCGATCGCGAACTCGACCGGATGGTCGATGCCATCGCGCAAGGGGTTCCCGCCTCACGCGTCAAGGAGCGCATGATCGCGCTCGAAGCCGAGAAGACAGAGCTGGAAGCGCGCCTGGCCGATAACCCGAAAAACGAGAAACCGCTCCTGCATCCTTCGATGGGCACGCGCTACCGCAAGGCTGTGGCAGAGCTGCGCGAGACGCTGAACGCCGATAGCGGCGCGCATGAGGCGGTGGAAATCCTGCGCAACCTGATCGAGTGGATCGTGCTGCACCCTGCCGAAGAGGAGCCCTCGGGCTTCCTGATCGACATCGAAGGTGATCTGGCGGGAATTCTAAACCTTTGCAGCACAAGCAAAAAGGCCGCCGGGCTTTCGCCGGACGACCTTGTGCAAATGAAGCTGGTTGCGGGGGCTCGAAAGCGACGATTGCTGCGATTGGTTGAGCGCGAGATACCTCGGCTCGTTGCATAGTCTGGCCTGGCACGACGGCCCGCAGGCACAATTGTGCACCTGACGGCGGGATCGCCGCGCCTTCGGCACCAACCTGAACGATTGCGATAGGCGGCGATCAGCGGTTCCCCCCATCAAGCGGAACGCCCACAGAATTGCCTGATGAATATTTTGCTGTTGTATTTGTAAAAAACCTTGGCTATCCTCCCTGTAAACAGTCGAGGCCCGAGCATGCCGATCCCCAACGAAGCCACCGTACGGTCGATCTTGAACGAAGTCCGCGACCAGGTCGTGTCCGCGATCCAAAACGCATGGGAGGACTGGCTAGCCAGCGATTTCAATGGCGTCTGGAGGTGTAAGCGCAGCCGGGCAAACTTCGTGTGGGAACAGATTATAGATCATGCACATGCCGCTCTTCTTGATCACGGCGATGTCCACGTGATCGATGGCAACGAAACGATGAAGTTCCTCGTTCAGGATACGGTGCTGTTTCGTTTCAAGAAAGCCGACGAGACAGGCAAGTCGTCGAATGTCGCTACGCAGCTGGCGCTTGCCTTCCACGATCATGAACAGGATTTGTTCGACTTGCCGGAGGTGCAACGCGTCGAGGTGGTCTACAAGCTGAACCGGCTTGAGACGAAGATCGACGACATTTGCGTGGTCGCGCGCGATGGCGATCTGATCGCTTGGGAGTACAGCCTTCTCGATGCGGGCGAAGGTGTGGTTCCGCTTCCGATGCCCGAGCCGATGCCCGAACGCCCCGCTGCGGCGATCGTCAAGCTCAAGGGCGCCGCGGACGGCCGCAAGAAGCGTCAAACCTGATGCCTGCCGCATTCAATCAGGACCTGCTGCGGATAGCGCGGCAGGCGCGAGGCTGGAGTCAGACCGAACTTTCTGCACGATCGGGGGTCTCACAGGCTAATTTGTCGAAACTCGAGAACGGGCTGATTGGCCCCACTGAAGACGTATTGAAAAGCGTCAGCGAGGCTTTGGCATTTCCGGTGGATTTCTTTTTCCAGAACGACCGAGTCATAGGCCTGCCGATGAGCGTGCAGTACCGGAAGCGTGCGAGTGTAGGGCAGAAGGCGATCGAGCGTCTGGAGGCCGAACTCAATATCAGGATACTTCACATCCGGCGTCTTCTAGACGCCGCCGAGCTGCAGCCTGAACTTTCTCTGCCCCGCCTTGATGTGGATGAGTTTGGCGGAGATCCCGAGCGCATCGCCGACCTCATTCGTCGGACTTGGCTCGTTCCTTCCGGGCCGATCCGAGAGTTGGTGGCGTGGGTAGAGCGAGCAGGCTGCATTGTTGTCCATTGCGATTTTGCCGCGCTCAAGGTGGATGGCTTGACAGTCCAGATTTCGAACATGCCGCCGTGCATTTTCCTCAACGGCAACATGCCGGCCGACCGACAACGGTTCAGTCTTGCCCATGAGCTTGGACATGTTGTGATGCATCAGGTGCCATCGCCGGATATGGAGGCCGAAGCCAATGCGTTCGCATCAGCCTTGTTGATGCCCGCAAGGGACATCCGCCCCCATCTTTCGGGACGACGCCTTACGATCCAAAGCCTCGCTGCACTGAAGCCCGTCTGGCGCGTGTCAATGGCGGCCTTGCTCTACAGAGCCAAGGAAATCGACGCCCTTACAGAGAACCAGAGCCAGTATCTTTGGCGGCAGATGAGTGCGTCGGGTTACCGCAAGGCAGAGCCACCTGAACTCGATCTCAAGGTTGAGATGCCGACCGTGCTTCCAGAAATATTGCGACTTCACTTGGAAGAGCTCGGATACGGCGCATCCGATCTCGCTCAAGCATTGCGTTCAAGTGAGGAAGACCTGCGTGCGCTGCACCCGCTGCCAGGAGCAACTCCTCGGTTCAGGGTGGTGAAGTAGCGCTGGCACCAACTTGCATTGCACGGCGATAGGCGCAGCTTGCGCCTGAAGGGCACTAGCGTCATGCACATGGCAAGCGTGCACCGGGAATTAGCGCCAGGCGATCAGCAAACCTTTCGTTCAGCCGCGCTGTAAGTTCATCGAAGTATCTCCTGTCCTCGTCGACAGTCCCGATGATCGAAGCGACCTGCGCCGCGAGGGCTTTCGCCAGACCTTCCAGTGGTCCACGCAGGTCAGCAGTCTTGGGATGTGAGGCTGCGGCAGTCGCTGCCGCCTTTGCCGCCCAGTCTGCCATGGCGAGGTATTCAAGTACGCGCTTCTGCTCGCCCTCATCTTGCGCCACCTGCAGCGTCTGCAGCGCCCGCGCGGTGCCAAAATGCTGCTTGAGCAACCGTCCGACCAGTCGCGGCCAGTCGTAGCTGTCCTTGATATGGATTGGCAGGATCTGAGTTGGCAGCGCAGCCCCTCGGACCGGTTGAGCATGGGAAAGCAGGATTTGGAGGAGAGCACGAAGCCGCACAAGTTCCGCGGTACTGATCGGCTTGCCTCTAAGCAATCGGCATCTTGTCTCAAATGCGTCGACTGCCTCTTTCATCTTTTTCGCAGTGGCTACGGCCTGCTTCGTGGCTTTCGCTGGTTTCGTCGGTTCTTCTTGCCGTGTGGATGGTGCGGCATCACTCGGTGCCGCAGGTTCGGTCATGCGGAAATCCATGGCCGCAATCGCCTTCAATTCTCGATCTTCATCAGCGTCGAGATCCAGCCCGACGAGGCCGATGATCCGGTTGAGCGCCGCGCTCAGGGTGTTGGCCGGGCTGTCGTGTCGACCGAAAAACCCGCCCGAAATCTGGCTTCCCTGCGCCATTGCACTGCTGCGTGCCCGCACGAATTCGTCATAGGGCAGGATCGCATGGAGCTGCTCGGTTGATGCAGCCGAGGGAGGGGAAAAGGCCTTCGGTGCAGGATCGGCAGTCGCACCGGTTTCTTCAAGCTCCAGCGCTTCGAGTTGGTTCAGGGTCTCGATCAGGATCAGGTCTTCGTTCATCGCCTCGGCAAGGATATCCGTCAGCGACTTCCTGCGACCTTGCGCGGGTGGTAGCGTGCGGACGGCGAGGACATCGAGATCAATGATCTGGACCGGCGCGGATACAGAGAAATCGGCAAAATGGACGATACCGTACTTAGGACGTCCTGCTTCGAGGTCCAAGCGCCAAGCCGTGTCGCCTCCTTGCGCGAGGTCAATCCGATTGCCGAACTGAACCTCTTCACGGTCCTGCAAGGTGATAGCAGTGGCCGAGCCAGGCACAAAACCGGCTGGTGGCTTCCAGACCAACCGTCCCGACTGCAAGGTCATCGTCCCGCCATCGGTGTACGCCTCGCACGAAGGACTTTTCACTATGGCGGAGGTCAGTTCGTGGAGATCATTTGGCTGCAACGGCGCATCGCGGTAGCTCTCCAGGCCAAGCGCTGCGAGGGCCGTTCCCGGCGGAACGCGTTTGTAGATCCCGGCTTCGGCGTTGCCGCGCACAATCGTTGGGCCGAGCAAGGCAGGCAAGGTGCAGTTCATGCTGCCCGAAATCACGTGATCCCATGCCTGGCCTCGTGCAATCACCAGCTTGGCGTGGACAAACCTCTTGCTGTCGGACGTGTCGACCTTGAAAATCCCGATGTCCGAGAACCGCGGCAGTTCGGATTTCGGGAAGTAGGTCGAAGCGGCGTCGATCAGCAAATCCGTCGGCGGGTCGCCCATGATGGCCCTCAATCTTGCCAGCCCTTCGAGTTTCATGTCCCAATAGGGCGACACGACAATCAAGCGCTCTATCCGATCATCGCCCACGCTTGCAGCGATCTGGTCGAGGATTGTCGCGTCCGGACGATCATGCAGCAGCGTGATTTCACGTTCGGCCTCTTGCTCTGGTAAAGGGTTTTCAATGGCATCACGCAGCCATGGCGACGAACGTAGCGCCCTCTGCATGGCGGTAGCAAACCAAAGGTCATCCGAGGGGACCTTGCTGCGAATGTAGTTCAGTGCCGCAGCAAAATGGTGGGCATTGCCCGTCGCGTCTTCGCCGTAAGAGAGGCTGGCGACCAGTTCCCTGTTTCCACCGAGGCCGAGCGCGGTGAGATTGGCAGAGCCGATCAGCAATCGGCCCTTCTTCGCCCCGACGAGCAACGTGATCTTCGGGTGGAAGGCACCCGGCGCATCGGCCTTGACAAGGTGATAGCTGCTTCCCGCGAATTTCGGCGGGCCCAGTTCGGCAAAGCTCTGGTTGACCATCTGCCGATCGGCAAGGATCACGATGTTCCGGCAGCCCGATCCCCGCAGCCGCGAGAATGGCACGTCCTCGAAGGCCTGCGCCCCGAAGGCGTAAGTTGTCAGAAATGCCGAATGAAATCCGCTTTCCGCGAATACATCAAAGTACTTCATGCAGCATCAAGCTCCGCGCGGCCGATCTCGGTCAGCCCTTCATCGTCAATCAGCTTGACGTCCCTAAGGAACCGCATGGCTTGATCCAGGCGCGGGCTGCTTGGCGACACCCGGAAGCGATCCCTGTACCGCAGCAATCCCTCCTCGGGCTCGATCAGGAAGGTATAGGCTTTTTGGTTGCGGAACTTACGCGACGCCACCCAGAGATGGCGTTTCAGGACACGTTCACGAACCAAGGCGACAAGGACAGTCCGGGCATTCTCCTGCTCTCGCGCCTGCAGGTATTTGAATTCTGTCCGCAGCGACTGGAAGTGGTCCGGCGCATTCAGAGCGCTGTCCAGCAACTCACCGAAGGCTGCCGCCCATTCGACTATCGCCGCGACAAGCGCCACGACAGATTGCATTCGCGTTGCCCGATCCCCCGAAGCCCGGGCCTCGACCATGCGCTCGTCAGCCAACCGCGCGGCCTTGGCCGGATCCAAGCCTTCGAGCAGGCTCGCGGAGTAAACCTGCCAGGTCATGTCATCGGGCACGTCGACAAGACCGGCCAATTCTGCGACCACCTCACCGAGTGGCATCCGCCGCAATTCCGCTTCTTGTAGAATGTCCAAGGCAAGATCGAGGATGTTCTCATAGGCGAGGCGCATCAGGTCACATGCCTGATAAAGCGCCCACATGCTGCGAACGTCCCCGGACGCAGGAACCGGTTCGGCCGCATGATGACCGGCGCCGAACCATTCCCATTTCACGGCCTCGGCGCGCGGCACCTCCTTCGTGGCGTCAATGAGTTGCAGAAGCATGATTGCCGTGGATCGTCGAAGCTTGTCGGGCGCGATTGCTGGCGACACCTGGCCAAGCAGCACTTGGACGAGCAGCCGATGTTCGGCGCTGCCCACCACGATATCGGAGGGTTGCATCGGCGCCATCCGGTCGAGATCGGCTAGCGTCACTGTTCCGGCTTTCACACAGCGTAGGAATGCAGTGCCGAGCTCGCCAATCTCCGCGGCGAAAGCCTCTGCCAATGGAAGTGCGCGGTTCGTGCAGACTGCAATCGGGTTCCGATCATCGCCAAGTGTGATCAGGCCCATCTCGAACATCTGGGTGGCATAGATGCCGCCGAATGCACCGCCCTTGTTGCGCAAGTAGCGCTGGCCGACGTCCGAGTCCGGATCGGCCCCGACGGAGAAGTCGATGATCGTCTCCGGATCGTTCGGAACGTTGCCGAGTTGCTTTTGCGCCCAGTCTATCCCGGCAACGCCCAATTCAGTCGCGCCCCGTGCAGCAATAAGGGCAAAGAGGGTCTCACAGCGTCGCTGGAACGCCCGGAACGCAACGGGATCGGTGTTTCCTTGCTCTCTTGCGTAGACTTCGAGCATCCAGACGAAAAACGAATAGTACCTGAAGCGAAGCGTGATGGTGCTGATGCCGGGCAGCAGGGATTGATAGATCGCTTCGATGGGGCGCTGCATTCCAAGGGGATCGAGGCCGCCATCCTGGCCGAGTTCAGTCCATTCAGGGAAGCCCGGCCCAAAATCCTTCATCGTCAATCCACCGTCTAGAGAAGCGCGGGTGGATGATGGCGGCAACCGGAATCGCGCGCAACTGCGAGTTGCCTGCCGCTGTCCGATGTGATCCGCACCGCCACAGCGTTCCTAATGCCCCTTCTGCACATCCGCCTCGAAGGCGAACGGGGTGGGCGCGCGGCCGAGCGACCTGATGTCCTTGAGAGACGGGATGCCATCAACCGCCAGAGGCTCGATGCCGCCGCCCACCGCCCTCACGATCGGGACGCTCTGGCTGAGCCGTTGTGCGATGAGCGGTTCTGACATCAGGCCGCCCTGCCCGCCCGTGGTCGAGTACAGCGCCGCCGATGAGGTCGAGGCTTTGCCGGACGGACGGTATCGTCCGCATGCTCTGCTACTACGCCGTCCTGAGCGACCAGGCTCGCGCATGCAAGTAGTCGATCCGTTCAATGGATCGGCTCTACCCCACAGCACTTCTTCAACTTGCGGCCCGAACCGCAGGGACAGGGATCATTACGTCCGACCTTTGCGCGGGCGGCGGGGGCACCCGGCAGATTGGCAGGACCCTGCCCCCGTCCCTGCGCCTTGACCCAGGCATTCAGGTTCGCGACCAGGTCGGGGATCATGTCGGGGGCCATCGCATCGAGTTCCCGGATGGCATCCTCGTCCAGTTCGGACCCGCCTTCGGCGATGTCATGCAGTGCCAGAAGCATGGGAATGCTTGACGAGATCTCCTCGTCACTGCTTTCAACGGTCGCCTCCCAGGCTTCGGGGCGCAACTGCATGGCGCGTTCGAAACCTGTGATCCATGGCTCCCACATCAGATCACCCGTCAGGGGGTCCTTGTCATAGACGGCCTCGTAGTCGGTGGGCGTCTTCGCCAGACCGCGCGCGACGCGATTGTAATGGGCCATGACAGCGTCCAGCGTCGCTTTCGCCTGATCCATGTCCGCGAAATGCGGGGCGATCTCTTCGCCCCAGACGATCGGAAGCCACTCGCTGGGCAGGATCATTTCGGGGCAGACCAGAATGCCCGCGACAAAGCCGTCGAATTCGCTCAGCAGCATGCCGTCATTCTCGGGGGGCAACGCGATCAGGCATTCGGAAAGCTGATTCAACTGTCTCTGACTATGGCCCATGGTGCGATCACCCTTCTTCCCGTCGTTGCGTGGTGCGCATCGCCCAGTCCGCGCCACCATAAGTCACAGCATAGATCAGCACTTCCGCAGCTTCGTCGTCCACGACAAAGGCGATGACGGCTTTTCGCCCGGCCGGGATGGCACGCAGTCCGGGGGCGATTTCGGGCCGGAGGCTTCCCTTGTGCGGCGTGTCCCTCAGGGTCGCGATGGTTTTCTCGATCTCGGTCAGCTTCCGCGCCGCGATCTCCGGCCCGGCGTAGTCGAGGATCCATCTCGCGATGGCGTCAAGGTCGCGCGCGACGAGAGGGTGGAAACGGATGCGGTAGCTCACGCTCCACGCGCAGCCTCGATCGCGGCGCGGGCGGCGGCGAAGGCATCGTCCTTGTCGATGAAGGCTTCGCGCGGCGTTTCCATACGGGCACGGATTTCCTGCGCGAGGGCCTGCAGGGCCACGTTGCGCTCTTCCTCATCCTGCATCATCTGTTCCAGCGCGGCCGCGACAGCGGCACTCTGCGTCGCGAAGACGCCCTGCCCCACCTTTTCCGAGAGGAACCGGTGATGGCGGTCGGTGAAGCTGAGGGTGGTCTTGACGGTCATCCGCGCCTCCAGGGTATGACTGAGTCATATAATGGATCGTGACCTTGCTTTCAATCGGCTGCGTCCGGCGCCGCCGACGCCCCGAACACAGGAAGCCCCCTTTGCAACCGGCGGACTCGCAAGCACGCCTGCTGCGACTGGTGGTGCGCGACATACTTCTGTTCCTGGCCAGGCTTGGCCTGCCTGGTCGTTGATCGATGCAGAAAGTTGAAGCGATGAGCGACCGGTGGCGGGAGCCTTTTCTGCGGCCATATCGAGCCAGAACCGCAGTCGTAGTTTCCATGACCACCATTACCGTGAGGTGGTTTCTCAAAGAAGTACTGCCTATGCGTTGTTTATGGCCTCGCTTGTCAAACCGGCCTTTCCTTCGTGCCGCCCGATCCGCTCCCACCCCGCCGCGCCTTCGCAAAGCCGCGATCCGTGGCGATGAAACGCTGCAGCATGGGCACGATCAGCCGCGCGGGCGGGATGGGGTCCTGCCCCGCCGCGCGGCCGAGGATTTCGCCATAGGCGATCAGGTCACGGTGGAGGGCCGCGGGCAGGTCCACGGTGAGTTTCACCGGCTTGGCGTCGGCGATTGGTCCGAGCTTCAGCTTGGCCATCTCAGCCTCCCTGCGGGGCGATCACCAGATCGCGGGTGACGAGCACGCGCACCGGAAAGCCCGGGCGGATGGTCAGGGTCGGCGGCACCTCGAGCTCGCGCTCGACGATACGTTGGCCGGCCTCGGTGATGGTGCCCACCGCGCCGTCGCGGATGGCGCGGGCGATGCGATCTTCCTCGTCCACCGCCAGTTCCGCGCCGATGGCGAGCAGCGTGGAGAGGCCCGCGGCGCGCAGGACATTGGCCCAATGATGATCGACGCGGTCTTCGAGCCCGGCATAGCCAGTTGTGTCGGCGCCGGGCTGGCGCTCGAGCACAAGCGAGCGGCCATCGGGGAAGATCAGCCGCGTCCAGACCAGCAGCACGCGGCGCTGACCGAAGGTCACGCCCGCGTCGTACTCGCCGATGAGCCGCGTGCCCTGCGGGATCAGGAGCAGGCTGCCGGTCGGGCTGTCATAGACATTCTGGGTCACCTGCGCGGTGATCTGGCCCGGCAGGTCCGAGCGGATGCCGGTGATCAGCGCGGCGGGGATCACCGAGCCCGCCTGCAGGAGCCAGGGCGAGGCCGGGGCCTCGATACGGTCGGGGGCGACGGTCCGGCGGTCGGCGGCGGCATTCAGGAAGGCGCGGCGCGGGTCGGTTTCCGGCGTGGGTGCCGGGCCGGTCAGCCCGGGGGGCATCATCCCCGACACGGCAGGCGCGGCGTTGGTCTGGAAGAAGAGCCCGCTCATCCGCGCGGCCTCGAGCTCGGCCAGGCGCGCCTGTTCCTCGGGGTCCATGGCGGGCGGGGTCAGCGGCGGGGGCGCGACCGGCAGGCCCCGGCGCTGCGCGTCGAGCATCGCGCCGCCCAGATCGCCCGGCAGCGGCGGGCCGAGGCGCGGGATGGCATCGTAGCTCGTGGGCAGGCCGCGCAGCCCGTCGGCGGGCTGGCGGCGGTCGGTGCTGATCAACTCGGCCGGTGCGCCGGTGCGGTCGGGGGCCTGCAGGGCGTAGATCAGCGCGCCGCCGATGCCGAGGCCTGCAACCACGCCCAGCCCGGCGATGACCTTGCGCGACAGGCGGGTCACGCGGGGCGGATCGGCGCGCAGGCGCATGGCGGTGGCGGTGTCGGTCGGGGCATCCGTCATGACCGGTCCTCTGATGCGGTGGTGGCCCGGGCCGGCGGTGCCTCCGGCACAAGACGCAGGATGCGCACCACCTCCTGCCGGGGGCCGCGCCCGAGGCGCAGCTCGGCCGCCCCGAAGAGCCGGTCGACGATCAGCACATTGCCATGGATGCGGCTGTTGACGATTTCGGGCGCGCCATCGGGGCCGAGGACGAAGAGCGGCGGCATCTCGCCCTGCGCGATGCCGGGCGGGAAGACGACATAGACCCGGCGGCCATCGTCGAACACAGACACAGGCCGCCAGGGCGGGCTATCGCCCTGCAGCCCATAGCGGTGGTTGCGGGCGGCGGGCGGCGGGATCACAGGCGCGGCGGGGGCAATGCGGGCGGTCAGGGGCGTGCGTGGATAGGCCCAGGCGACGGCGGGCATCCAGGTCTCTTCGCTGGCGATGAGCTCGATCAGATAGCTGCGCCGGTCGGTCGAGATGACGAGATTGGTGCGGATGTCGGGCCGGGTCGGCTTGACCAGCACCTGCACCCGGGCCGCGCGCCCCGCGCCGCTTTCGGTATCGCCGATGATCCAGCGCGCGGTGTCGCCTGCGGCGATGGGGCCGGTGCCTGCCAGCCGTTCGCCGGGTTCCAGCGAAATCGTGGTGATCTGGCCCGGAGCGGCATAGACCTGATACAGCGCGCCCTCGGACCAGGGATAGATCTGGATCGCGTTGAAATACCCCTCGCGCCGGGGTTCGACCCGTGCGGCGGCATTGGCGGCGATGACCTGGGCGGCGGGCGTCGCTGCGGCCTCGCCACCCCGCGCGGGCGTCCAGGCGGGCGGGATGTGCAGCGGGCGCGGGGTGTCGTCGGCGGCGGTGACCGGGGGAGATGGCAGCGGCGGGACCGCCTCGTCATAGGCGAAGCCCGCCTGTCTGGGGCTGGTGCACCCGGCGGCGAGCGATATCGCGAGCACTGCGAACGGAAAGAGGATCCGGGTCATTGGCTCATCTCCCGCGACCAGTTGATGGCGTTGACGTAGATGCCGAGCGGGTTGGCGCGCAGCCGCTCGGCGGTGCGGGGCGGCTGCAGGACGACCGTCAGGATCGCGGTCCAGCGCTCGGTTCGGGCCAGCTGGCCGTCGGTATAGTGCCGTTCGACCCAGGCCACGCGGAAACTGTCGGGCGAGGCGCGGATGACGCTCGAGACCTCGACCGCGACCTGATCGCGCCCGACGCGGGTGAAGGGGTCGTTGGCGCGGGCATGCTCGTTGAGCGCCTGCGCGCCGCGGTCGGTGGTGAAGTCATAGGCGCGCAGCCAGTTCTGGCGCACGACGACCGGATCGGCGGGCAGGCCCCGGACCCCTTCGACGAAGCGGGCCAGATGCCAGGCGATCTGCGGATCGCTGGGCTGGAAGCTGGCGGTGGCGGCCTCCACGGCGCGGGCCTCGCCATGGCGGTCGATCTCGACGACCCAAGGCATGACAGTGCCGCGCGCCGATTGCCAGACCAGCGCCCCTGCGAAACCGCCTGCGAGGATCAGGCAGCCGAAGGCCATCAGGCGCCAGTTCCTGGCCTGCACGCGGGCGGTGCCCATGCGCTCGTCCCAGACCTGCGCGGCCTTCTGATACGGGGTCTCGGGTTCGGGGGTCTTGCCGTAATGGGCGGTGGATCGTTTGAAGAGGCTCATCGGCGACGTCCTTCGGAGAGGGAAACGGAAGCCCCGCCACCGGGGCTGTCCCCGGCGCGCAGTGCATGGCCCGCGGCGGCGAGGCCCTGGCTCATCATCTGGTTGCGGCGGATCGCACGGGCCCAGGCGGGCGGGCTGTCGGGGTTGGCGGCGGCGGATGGCGCGGCGGTGCCCCCGATGCTGCCCATGGAGGAGGTGCCGCCGGTCGCGGCGAAGCTGGCGCGCGTTCCGGCGGCATGGCTTGCGCGCGCGCCTGAGGCGATGCGGGCGGCCGCGTTGCGCAGGGGCGAGACGATGGCCGAACCGGTGGCGCTGGCCACGCCCCCCAGACCCGAGGCGACACCGCCCGCGCCCGACTGGCCCATGGCGCCGAGGCGATAGGCGGTCGAGGCAGCACCTGCGGTGGCGATCCCGCCGCGGCCGGCGGCAAGACCACCGGCACCCAGAGCACCCGCGCCGCGCGCGGCGAGAAGCGCGCCGCCACCAGCGGCCACCGCCGCGCCGCCGACCGCGACACC
>JAFIEG010000104.1 GCA_020832665.1 Pararhodobacter sp.
CGCCGCACCCCTACCCGATCGCCGACCGCGAGCAGCTTTAGGGCGGCGCGCCCGCCCCCCCCCCCGGGGGGGGCGCGGGCCACATAGGGGTCGTTGAGCTGGCGCTCGAGCCAGCGGGTCGAGGAAAGCTTGCGCCCGCGCGCCGTCTTGACCTTGACCTTGAGTTCGCGCGCGCCCCGGCCCGAGCCGCCGGCCCTGGCACCCGCACCCTTGCCGCCTGCGCCGCCACCTCCTGAGCCTCTTGCTGTCATCCTGCCCGTTCCCGCACCCGGTTTCAGTTCACCCGCAACAGCCCGTCGCCCGACATCTGTGCGTAGAGCAGCCCCTCGCGCAGGCCGCGATCAGCGACCGACATCACGTCGGTTGGCCAGACCCGCATCAGCGCCTGCAGGATCGCTGCCCCCGACATGATCAGCCCGTGGCGCTCGCGGCCGATGCGCGGGTCGCGCCGGCGCCCCTCGGGCCCAAGCGACAGGTATTCGTGAATGACCCGGTCGATCTGCGCCGAGGTCATGGTCAACCCATCGACCTTGTTGCGGTCATAGCGCTTGAGCCCCAGAAACGAGGCCGCCACCGTGGTTACCGTGCCCGAGGTGCCGATGATCTGGAACCCCTCGCGCGGGGCCGGGTTCTCGTAGGGCGAGAAATCCAGCAATTGTTCCTCGAAATGCCAGCTCATCAGGGCAAAGCGCGCGGCGTCGTCATCGACATCGTTGAACTGCTCGTTGAGCGTGGCCACGCCCAACGGCACGCTTATCCAGTCCACCACACGCGGGCCGAGGCCCGATTGCAGCCAGTCGCCCGCGCCCTTGAGGCCCAGCCGGATGCCCAGAATCGCCTCGCGGCGCGCGGGCCCGGGCACTTGCGACAGGTCGATCCAGACCAACTCGGTCGATCCGCCGCCGATATCGATGACCATGAGTTGATCGGTGCCCGGCGCCACCAGCGGCGCGCAGGAAATCACTGCCAGGCGGGCCTCTTCCTCGGGCGGGATGATCTCGAGCCGCAACCCGGTCTCGCGCTGGATCTTGCGGATGAACTCGCCGGCATTGCGCGCACGCCGGCAGGCCTCGGTGGCGACCAGCCGCATGCGGCGCACCTGATGCTCCTCCAGCTTGCGGCGACATATGCGCAGCGCCTGCACGGTGCGCGACATCGATACATGGCCCAGACGCCCGGTGCGCTCCAGCCCCGCGCCCAGCTCTACCGGGCGCGAAAAGCTGTCCACGACCTCGAATTGCGCGCCGTTGGGGCGCGCAATCAGCATGCGGCAACTATTGGTACCCAGATCCAGCGCAGCATACAGCGCAGGACCATCGGGCCCGTTCTGGCGCTTCGGCTCGGCCGTTTTCGGAGTCCGCTGCCGTTGCCCGGCCGGTCTCGACGATTTCGGATGCGCCGCCGCGCCTGCGGGACGCTCGGGCGTCATTTTCCGCCCTCCATCTGGTGTTGGCACAAAGGTAATCCGCCACCGGCAAGCGTGCAAGCGCCTCCTGCACGAATTCCGCCACAAGGCGGCAAGACTCGAACTCACGCGCGCCTCACATCGCCCTGACACAGCCGTGTCCGCCGCCGCTCTTGAGACCACGGCCCGGCCCAATAGGTAGGGCCTCAGGTGCCTCGAGCGCACCCGGCACCCGCCCCGACGGCAACAGTGGCGCGGGCCGTGGGGCCGCGAAAGATAAACAACGGACGGACAGACACATGAAACCTCTTATCGCCACCTTCGCAATCGCGCTCGCACTTGGCAGCACGGCCGCGCAGGGCGGCAGCCTGACCCCGGTCCCCAGCGAGCCCGATCTGGCGCCGCCACCGGCGGCACCAATGCCAACCGCGCGCGACTGGACCGGCGCCTATGGCGGCCTGCAGCTTGGGGCCGCGCGCGCCCGGCTGGGGCTGTCCGATGGGACAGACGATGACCGCGTCAACATGAACGGCTGGCTGGGCGGCATCTATGGCGGCTATAACTGGCAAGGTGCGGGCAACTCGGTGTTCGGCATCGATGCCGATCTCGTCTCCAACCGCGCCAGCGGCGAGGCCGACACCGCCTTTGGCGATGCCGAGGCGCGCATGCGCTCGTCGGCGGCGCTGCGCGCGCGCGCCGGCATGGCCATGGGTGACACGCTGCTTTACGGCGCCGCCGGCCTTGCGCATGCGCGCTACACCGCGGATGTCGGCGGCACCGAGGACAGCGGCTCGAGCACTGGCTGGACGCTTGGTGTGGGTCTTGAACAGGCAATCGCCTCGAACACCACGCTGCGCGCCGAGTTGCGCCACAGCGATTACGGCAGCTTCGAGATCAACGGCACCGATGCGCGGCTGCGCAGCAACGAGCTGCGCGTAGGCGTCGGCTTCGATTTCTGATCAACGCCTCGCTGGGCACTTCCTGCCCCGGCAGCCGAAACGCAAAATCATCGAAGGACCCGGCCCCAGCGGCCGGGTTTTTTCTTTGATAACTGGCTGTTGCCGAAAAACATCACGCCTCGAACAAGCATGCGGCAAGAATTGCACCCCGGCCGCATCACACCTATGGTGCCCCGGTGGAATCACACTGCAGGAGCCGTGCCAGTGCGCTGCTTGTTTGCATCGAACCGAAATGCTGGCTGTTAGAGTACTGAATCGGAAGTTGTCATGTATGAATTGCTTGCCGTTACCAGCACCGCTGCCCTGCTTGCCGTTACAGGCCCTGACCGTGAAGGCGTGCATGACTGGACTGGTGCCTATGCCGGTGTTCAGATCGCCACGCCCGTGCATGGTCGCAACCGCTGGTATGACCCCGACGGCGATGTCGTGAATCTGCGCCAGGGCTTCAGCGGGCTGCATGGCGGGGTGCATCTGGGCTACAATCACCAGTGGAATCGCCTGGTGCTTGGCGCAGAGGCCGAGATCGGCCATGGCCGCTTTCGCGCGAACGCACAAACCGACCGGGCGCCCAACTGCGTCGATGGCTGCAACACCGAGTTCAGCACCATCGGCGCCGTCCGCGCCCGCGCCGGCTATGCCTATGGGAACAGCCTTGTCTATGCCCATGCCGGCTGGGCGGTGGCTCGGTCGCGCTCGGAGCAGATAAACGACGATTTCCCCGGGGCCCCGGCCTTCGAAGTCAGCGGCACCGTGCATGGCCACACATGGGGTTACGGCATCGAGCACGCAATGAACGACCGCGTGAGCCTGCGGTTGCAATACAACCACATGGTTTACCGCCCCGTCAGCGACGATACCGGAACCGAGCGCGCGCGCACCCGCTTCGGCACCATGTCGGTGGCAGTGAACTTCCGGTTTTGAAATTCATCCCCCTCTTGCGGCGCGAAACACAGACTGGCCCTGTTCCCTTGTGCCGAACAGGCGACAGGGGTCTTTGCGCCGTTGGGCTTGTGGTATTTCGGCAACAAACCGCTTTCACGACAGCGCGCAGAAGCTGAATGCTTGCAGCGATTCCAGCAAACCTTTAATTTGCAGGTAGCAATTGAACCGTCGCACGCTCGGTCAGGCGTGTATTTGGCGGCACAGGGAATTTTTGGATGCCCTTGCCGCAATCTTGGGGATCAAACATATGAAGAAGCTCACAACTGCCACCGCCGCGCTGCTGTTCAGCGCCACCTCCGCCCTGGGCGGCACGCTCACCTACGTCGATCCTGAGCCCGTGGTCTATACGCCGGCCCCCGCGCCTGCCTTCAACTGGACGGGCGGCTATGCCGGTGTGCAACTCGGCGCATATGACGCGCGCCACCGCATGACCTTCGAGAATGAATTCATCATGTCCAACCCGAATTCCTCGGGGTTTCATGGCGGCCTTTATGCCGGTTACAACTGGCATGGCGGCGGCAGCACGGTGTTCGGGGTCGAAGGGGAGATCAACGCCTTTAGGGGTTCGGGCGAGGCAAGCCTGTTTGGCCCCCCCGATTTCGAAACCGAAAACCCGGATGAGGTCTGGTATTCGCGGGTTCGCAGCGATGCCGCCCTGCGCCTGCGCGCCGGGGTTCTGGCCGATGAGAACACGCTGCTTTACGCCACTGTCGGCGTTGCCGCTGCCAGATACCGCTTCGGCGTAGAGGATTTCGGCGTTCCCCGTGACGAGCATTCGGGCACGCGCACTGGCTGGACTGCTGGCCTGGGTATCGAGCATGCGATGCAGAATGGCTGGAATGTGCGCGCCGACTACCGTTTCACGAATTACGGCACCGAGACCTACAACGATGAGCTGCCCGGCACCATCGAAGCCTATTCGCGCCTGCGGACCCATCAGGTCCGCCTCGGCGTCGCCATGCGCTTCTGACGCCCGCGCATCTTGCAAACGAACGGCCCGGCCCCGCGCCGGGCCGTTCGCGTTTGGGTTGATCGTGGCGCACTCAATGCCCGCGCATTGTACCAATTCTGCAACGCTGCAGGGCGCATGACATGCCTCGCTGCTCTTGCTGCTTGCCACCCGGGCAGTGGTAGCCTTATCATTTGTCAATCGTCGCACGCGCGATCCGACGTGCATCGCCCTGCCCTACACTGCAGGTACCAGGGCAAAAGCTGACAGTGGGGAAAGTTTGATGAAGAAACTCACAACTGCCACCGCCGCGCTGCTGTTCAGCGCCACCACCGCCCTGGGCGGCACACTCACCTACGTCGATCCCGAGCCCGTGGTCTATACGCCGACCCCCGCGCCGGCCTTCAACTGGACCGGCGGTTATGTCGGCCTGTTTGGCGGCATGGTGCACGGCTCGAATTATTGGGAGACACCTGCCGGGAGCGAATCCGACCCGGACGATTGGTCGGGCACGCCCTGGGGGCTGATGCTGGGCTACAACATGCAGCGAAACGGCATGGTTTTCGGCGGTGAGTTTGACATCACCGGGCGCACTATCAGCGCCGCCTCGACAACAAGCGCCACTTTCGGCTGCAACGTCGGCGGAGAATGTTTCACCGATGTTGACCGCCTGATGAGCCTGCGCGCGCGCGTGGGTGTTGCTCAGGATCGGACGATGTTTTACGGCACCGCCGGTGTTGCCTTTGGCCGAGTGACCGGCACCAGCATCGACGGCGCCGGTGATACAGTAGTTCACGGCCAGGAAAACCGCACCGGCTGGGCTGCGGGCATCGGCCTCGAGCACGCGGTGAACGACCGCTTCACGGTGCGCGGCGAGTATATTCATACCAATCTCGGCAGCACCGCACTGCCCGACGACTGCGGCGTTGATTGCTTCACCGATGTCAGCTTCGGCGTGATCCGTCTCGGCGGCGCGTTCCGCTTCTGACGTCCGCGCATCTTGCAATCGAACGGCCCGGCCTTGCGCCGGGCCGTTCGCGTTTCGGTTGATCGTGGTGCACTCAATGCCCGCGCATTGTACCAATTCTGCAACGCAGCAAGGTGCATGACTTGCTTCGCTGCTCTTGCCGCTTGCCACCAGGGCAGGGTTGGCCGTATCAGTTGCTGATCGTCGCACGCACGATCCGACGTGCATCGCTCTGCCCGACTCCGCTGGTATCAGAGCAAAATTCTCCGTGGGGAAAAATCGATGAAGAAACTCGCAACCGCCTCTGCCGCGCTGCTGTTCAGCGCCACCACCGCCCTGGGCGGCACACTCACCTACGTCGATCCCGAGCCGCAGGTCTATACACCGGCCCCGGCGCCGGCCTTCAGCTGGGCGGGCGGTTATGTCGGCCTGTTCGCCGGCAGGGCGCACGGAACCTACACGCTGGGCGTCAGCGAGTTGGATGAGTTGGGGCCGGATGTCGATGTGCGCAGCACCGTGGGCGGCGCCTTTGTCGGCTACAACTGGCAGCATGGCAACACCGTGTTCGGCCTCGAACTGGATGCTTCCACCGGCCCCTCCGGCGTTACGGAACAGGGCACTTTGGGCGACGACTGGAGCTGCATATCCGGTGACTGCTATGTCGATATCCGCTCGGTGATCACACTGCGCGGCCGGCTTGGCATTGCCGCCGACCGCATGCATTTCTATGGCACCGCCGGTCTGGCCCATGCCCGGGTTTCCGGGGGCATAGAAGACAGCGCCCAGGAAGGAAGCGGCTCGGCAACCGGCTGGGTGGCTGGTGTTGGCGCCGAATGGGCCGCCAGCGAGAACTTCCTCCTTCGCGCCGAGTATCTGCACCATGACCTCGGCGCCCTGCCCTTTGGCACTGGCTCAGGCGAAACCTTCGATGGCGTCGGAAGTTTCGGCGTGGTCCGTCTCGGCGGCGCGTTCCGCTTCTGACGTCCGCGCATCTTGCAATCGAACGGCCCGGCCCCGCGCCGGGCCGTTTGCGTTTGGGCGCATGAAGGTGGTGAGAAAAACTCATCGCCCCGGCGCCGTCCATGGCTGGCCAGTCAATGCGCGCGGCGGTTAAGACAGGCATGTCGCCCCGGCGCTGCCTTGCGTCGAAAACCCGCAAGGCGGCGCGGCGGGGCTGCGCTATCGGGGGGCGAGGGATTCGCAAAGGGGGTTGCCATGCATCCGCTCACCATCGTCTACTGGCGCGACATTCCCGCGCAAGTCATCGTCGGCAGGGGAAGGCGCGGGGCCAAGGCGCAGCTGTCCGAGCGCTTCGAGCAGGCCATCGACCGCGCCGCGATGAAGGTGGGCGCGAAGGATGCCGATACCTATCTTGCCGAGTGGCGCAAGGTGACATCGCATGATGTCGCTGGCGATGCCGAAGAAGTCGCTCGCGCCGAGGCCGCGCGGCTGGAAGCGGCATACGACAACGCCAGGCTGAAGGCGCTGATCGCCAATGACGGTTGGGAAGCGCGGGCTTGAGACTGCTGGAGGCGCTCATGGCAATTTTCCGTTTTCCGCGCAAGGAAGCCGCCGCCGGCGGTGCTTCGGCCGAACTGGCCGGGTTCCTGCATGGCTTCTCGATCGAGGTGATGCCGCGCACCGCCGAGAAGATCGAGGATTTCCGCACCCTGCTGCCCGGCGGCACGCGCGTCTATATCGCTCATATCGAGGGCACGCCCATCGACGAGATGGTCGCCACCGCCCGGCGCCTGCGCCAGGAGGGGTTCGAGCCGATGCCGCATTTCCCCGCGCGCATCATCACCGACCGCGCCATGCTGGCCGACTGGGTAGCACGCTATCGCGGCGAGGCCGATGTGAAACAGGCGCTCTTGCTGGCTGGCGGTGCGGCCAGGCCGAAGGGCGCATTCCATTCCTCAATGCAATTGCTGGAATCGGGCGCCTTTGACGGCTTCGAGCGACTGCATGTCGCCGGCCACCCCGAGGGCAACCGCGACATCGACCCCGATGGCTCTGAGCGCATGGTGATGGAGGCGCTGCGCTGGAAGCAGGCCTTCGCCGAGCGCAGCGACGCGCAGATGGCGATTGCCACGCAATTCTGCTTCGATGCGCGCCCGGTCATCGACTGGGTGAACCGGCTGAGCGCCGAGGGCATTTCGCTGCCGGTGCATATCGGCGTTGCGGGCCCGGCCAAGCTGCAGACGCTGATCAGGTTCGCCATCGCCTGCGGTGTGGGTCCCTCGCTGAAGGTGCTGCAAAAACGCGCGATGGATGTCTCGAAGCTGCTTCTGCCCTTCGAGCCCGAGGCGTTCCTCTCGCAACTGGCCGAGCACAAGGCGGCGAACCCCGATTTCGGCATCGAGGCCGTGCATTTCTTCCCGCTGGGGGGTATCAAGCCCACAGCCGACTGGACCCAACGCCACGGCCAGCGCCCCATGAGCGCCGCCGCCTGAACGGAAAAGAGAGACCATGACCCGCACCACCGTCGAATCCGCCACCAAGACCGTCGTCATAGGCTTTGACGAGCCGTTTTGCGTCATCGGCGAGCGGATCAACCCGACCGGCCGCAAGAAGCTGGCCGCCGAGCTTGAGGCCGGCGATTTTTCGACCGTGGAAAAGGACGCGCTCGAACAGGTGGCCTGCGGGGCGACGGTGCTGGATGTGAATTCGGGCGCGGTCTTCACCAACAAGATGGCCGAAGACCCGCGCTATGCCGACAACAACTTCGTCGAACCGCCGCTGATGAAGGCGCTGATCGAATGCGTGCAGCGCGTGGTCGATGTGCCGCTTTGCATCGACAGCTCGGTGCCCGGCGCGCTGGAAGCGGGGCTGAACGCAACGACCGGCCGGCCGCTGCTGAACTCGGTCACCGGCGAGGAAGAGCGGCTGGAACTGGTGCTGCCGCTGGTGAAGAAATACAACGTGCCGGTCGTGGCCATCTCGAATGACGATTCCGGCATTTCGCCCGACCCGGATGTACGATTCGCGGTGGCAAAGAAGATCGTCGAGCGCGCCGCCGATTTCGGCATCCCGGCGCATGATATCGTCGTCGATCCGCTGGTCATGCCGATCGGCGCCATGGCCTCGGCCGGGCAGCAGGTCTTTGCGCTGGTGCGCCGCCTGCGCGAGGATCTGGGCGTGAACACCACCTGCGGGGCGTCGAATGTCAGCTTCGGCATGCCCAACCGCCACGGCATCAACGCCGCCTTCCTGCCCATGGCCATCGGCGCCGGCATGACCAGCGCCATCATGAACCCGGTGCGCTCGGTCGAGATGGAGGCGGTGCGCGCCGCCAATCTGCTGATGAACCATGACCCCAATGGCGGCGAGTGGATCAGGCTGGCAAAGGTGCTGGAAGCGATGAAGGAAGGCGCCAGTTTCGCCGAAGCCTCGAAGGCGGCAACCGGTGCCGCGGGCGGCCGGCGCGGGGGGCGGCGCGCGCGCGGCTGAGCGAGATGATGGCGGACGGCGGTTGGCAATAACGCTGCTCTGGTTCACGCAGACTTGACGCAGATCAACGCGGCCCCGATCATGCGCGCGCTAATGTGCCGTCAATGCGCACCGCGACAGGAGAACAGAATGTACAAGAACATCATCGTGGCCGTCGATCTTGCCCATGGCGAAGCCGGCAAGGCCCTTCTGAACCGCGCCAAGGCGCTGATCGATGAGGGGGGCACCATCCATCTTCTGCATGTGCTCGAGGACGTGCCCAGCTATATCGCCGCCGAACTGCCGCGCGATCTGAGCGAGCGCCGCCAGGCCGAAGCAAGGGTCGAGCTGGGGCTGCTGGCCGAGGGCTCGGATGTCGAGACCGTCACCGATGTGCGCAGCGGCGCCGCGGCCAGCCAGATCCTGCAGGCAGCCGAGGATAACGACGCCGATCTGATCATGATCGCCTCGCACCGCCCGGGGCTGAGCGACTATTTCATCGGCTCGACCGCCGCGAGGGTGGTTCGCCATGCGCAATGCTCGGTGCTGATCTCGCGCTGAGCGTGTGCCGAGAAAGCCACCCGCCAGGGCGGCTGCAGATGAAGGGGGCCCCGGCCCCCTTTTTTCGTGACCAGGGCAAGGGGAAACGCGGCGGAAGGCGGGGCCGTACCGTCGCCGGATGGCTTGATCGGTGGCGGCGCCTGTATCGAGGGCTCGCCGGCGCCTCGCAACCCATAGGATGGGCATCTTGCCTATCCTGCCCGCCCGGCGCTCGCTTTCGGGAAATTGGCGGGCGCTTCCGCGCCCACCCGGACGGTCGCTGCCCGTGCCATCCGATCCATTCGGCCGAAATCCCCGCCGGGCAAGCCTTTCTGCCCTTCCGCCCGGGCAAATCCGCACGCCACCGCCCCCTCGCCCCCCCGTTGCACATCGCGCAACGCGCGCTGGCCTCAACGGGCCTTAAATCTTGTCGGCTAGCACTTTCGCGTCACGTCGCCACTGCCCGCACCGGCTGGGCAGCGCGCAGGGTTACCGGATCAAGACACAGGGGTCATTCATGAACAAGGCAGTCACCGAGGGCCTGATCCTCATGCCGCCGCCCTTTTCCCAGGGGCTGCATCACTGGTCAAGCGGCGACGGCACCCCGGGCTCGCCCAGCTATGAAGGCGCCGGCAACGTCGCCTTCGTGCCCTCGGACCCGGATTTCGGCGGCTGCCTTGAGCTGTTCAAGAACCAGAGCGTGCAGCGGCTGCGCTGGTTCGGCCAGTCGCCCATCATCCCCGGGCTTTACCTGCGCGTCACGGTGCGCATCAAGGCGCTGAGCGGGGCGCTGCCCTCGGTACGCATCGCGGGCTATGCGGCCGATGCCGGCGGCGGGCTGGTCAACTCGGTGCCGGGATTCGCGCCCGAGGTGAGCCTTGACGAATACGGCACCGTCGTCACCGTCAGCGCCATCATCGGCACCGGCCCGCGCGGCGGGGTCGACATGAACTGGGCCGGCGTCGCCTATGGCCATCTCGGGCTCGATCTGACCGGGCCGAATGGCGGCCTCGTGCGCATCGACGATGTGCAGATCGAGGATGTCACCAGCTTCTGGCTGCGGGAGTTGATGGACTGGGTCGATGTGCGCGACCACGGCGCGATAGGCGATGGCACCACCGACGACCGCCCCGCCTTTGTCGCCGCCGCGCAAGAGGCCGCGGCCAGCAACCGCGCGCTCCTGGTCTCCGAGGGCAGCTTCTTCATCGGCGATCACCTGACAATCGACGTGCCCGTGCGCTTTCAGGGCACGCTGGTGATGGACATGGCCCACCGGCTGCAACTCAGCCGGTCCTTTGATTTTCCCAGCTATGCCGCCGCCTTCGGCAGCGACGATCTGGGCTTTCGCAAGGGGGTGCAGGCGCTGTTTCACTTCACCGACCATGTCGATTTCGACCTGCGCGGGCGTCGGGTGCGGATCGAGGCGCCGGTCGACCTGGCGAGCTTGAGCGGGCTCAACGCCTTTGCCCAGCGCCGTCGCATCGTCAATGGCCAGCTTGATCTGGTCACCGGCCCGGCCTGGGCAAGCAGCGAGATGACCGCCCAGGCGAGCTACTCCATCACCAACCCGCTGCGGCTCGATAATGTGGCCAACATCGCAAATGTGCCGGTCGGCGCGCGGATTACGGGCACGGGTGTGGGACGCGAGATCTATGTCAAGGCGAAATCCCTCGCCGCGAACCGAGTGATGCTGAACAACGCGCTTTACGGCGGCTCGGGCACACGCAGCTACACCTTCACCAGGTTCCAGCACATGCTCGATCTGTCGGGCTTCGAGAAGCTGGAGCGCTTCGAGATCGCCGATGTCGAGTTTCTGTGCAAGGGCGAGGCCGGCGCCATCAACCTGCCAACCGAGCACGGCATCTTCCAGGTCAAGGGCTGCACCTTCAACCGCCCCTTCCCCAAGGGCATCACCTCGATCGGCGACGGCTGCCAGGGTATGCTGGTGGACAACTGCCAGTTCCTGTCAGACGAGATGGCGCTGCCGGCGCAGGAGCGGGTGTCGATCGCGCTCAATGCCAATGCCAATGACATCAAGCTGCGCAACAACCGCGTGGTGCGCTTCAAGCATTTCGCGGTGCTGGGTGGCACCGGCAACATCGTCTCGGGCAACCACTTCTTCCAGGGCGACAACCAGGCCACCGCCACGCGCACGGCGGGGCTGGTGCTGACGCGGGTCAACCTGCTGACGACACTGAGCGCCAATTATGTGGACAACGCCTATATCGAGCTGACCAACGAGCACAGCCCCGACCCGGAATGGAACAACCAGTTCTCGTTCGGCGGGCTGAGCGTGACCGGCAATTTCTTCCTGTGCTCGAATGTCGGGCCAGGCTTTCGCTTCTTTCGCATCAAGCCCTTCGGCGAGGGCCATTTCATCCAGGGGCTGCAGGTCAGCGGCAATGTCTTTCGCACCCTCAATGGCTGGATCGACCGGGTCGAGGAGATCGACACCACCCATGCCGAACTTCGTTTCGACCGGTTCCGCAACGTGATCTGGGAAAACAACGCCTATAACGGCATCTCCACCCCGGCGGAAAGCCCGCTTGTGCTGCGCCACAACCAGAATACCGCAGGCAACAACTGGATCATCAATACCGGCGGCAAGCTGCCCTTCCGGGGCTGGGCACGCACGGTTGCCGGCTTCGCCATGGAGGGCGCACCAAATGGGCCCGGCGACGAGGTGCGCACCGGCATGCCCTATGCGGTGCCCCAGCAGGGCCCCGACAATGACCGCGTGCGGCTGACCTGGCCCAATGCGACACGCGGGCGCGTGGTGATGACGATCAGGGTGGACAACCCGCTTTGATACCAGGTTCGGTTTATCAGTTACGATACCCTGGCCTGCAGGCAAGTGTGGTGGGCCCCCGGCGGGGGGGCCCCCCCCCCGCCCCCCCCCCACCCCACAAACCCAACCACCCCAGCCACCCCCCACACAA
>JAFIEG010000105.1 GCA_020832665.1 Pararhodobacter sp.
CCGAGGAAGCTGCCCGCGCCGAAGCCGAGCGTCAGGCCGCCGAGGAAGCTGCCCGCGCCGAAGCCGAGCGTCAGGCCGCCGAGGAAGCTGCCCGTGCTGAGGCCGAGCGTCAGGCCGCCGAGGAAGCGGCCCGCGCCGAAGCCGAGCGTCAGGCCGCCGAGGAAGCTGCCCGCGCCGAAGCCGAGCGTCAGGCCGCCGAGGAAGAGGCTCTTGAGCCGGGCAGCGACGAGGCAGAAGAGGCGCCTCGCCGCCCGCGCCGGGTACTCGTGGTGCGCCCTCAGCGTCCGGGCGATGACGCCGGTGTTGCCGCATCCCCCGCCGAAGGCGACGATGTTCCGCAACATGAGGGCGAAACGCAGGAGCAGATCGAGGCCGGCATCGCCCGGGCCCTGGGCGACACCGGCCTTGACCCCAATGCCCAGACCGCCCTGGTGCGCGAACTCGCCGAGGTTGAGCGTGAGGCTCAAACCCTTCGCGGTGGCGATCGGCAACGGCGCGAGATTCTGCAACAGGAAGCCGCCGATGCCTCGGTGGATCGGTTGGCACGCCAGGCTGATTCGGAGCTTTCGGGTGAAGCGGCGCAGCGCCGCCAGTCAACCCTGTCGCATCTCAAGGCTGCCGTTGCCGCCACCCGCGCCGAGGAAGACGCCACCGGCCCGCGCTCGGCCGCGCTGCAGGAAGAACAGCAGATCGCCCCCTATCGCGAGGATCTCGCCCGCACCGTCCGCCCCGATGCGGGCGAGGACGAGGCGACCCCGCGCCGCCCCACGCGCTCGGGCTCGCAGCGCACCGAACGGCCAATGGCCACGCAGCCACCGCTGGTTCTGGTGTCCGAGCAGCGTATCGATCGGCCGCAGACGGTTGAAACCGTGCGCCCGCGCCGCGTTGCCAGCGGCGGGCTGGCCATGGAGGAGCTGTTCGACGAGGACAGTGAGCAGGCCGACGCGCCGCAGGGGCGCGCCTTTGCCGATTTCATCGGCCCCATGCATCTGACCACGCTGGCCGAGATGACCGAGGCGGCGGCGGCCTATGTCACCCATGTCGAGGGGCTCGAGGAATTCACCCGCCCGCAGGTCATGCGCCATGTCGTTTCCACCGATTCGCCGCTGGCCGAAAGTCGCGAGAACCTGTTGCGGGCCTTCGGCACGCTCTTGCGGCAAGGCCGCCTGCGGCGCGCCCGGCGCGGCCAGTTCGAACTGGCCGCGGATTCGGAATTCGCCGGAAAGGCGCAGCGATTCGCAAACGGCGAGTGATCGCCGGGCCAGATTGCGGCCTGCTCAACGCCCGCCCGGTGGTGGCTGGCCTTCATCGTGCTCGGATTCGGGTTCCGGCTGGCCCACGCCCCGGAAAACCGCCTTCAGCGGCAGCACCCAGACGATGCCCAGCACCACATAGATGGCCAGTTCCAGCCAGAAGGGCGGGCGCTCGAAAAGCGCCAGCACATTCACCACCACCACGATATAAAGCGGCACCGCCACCAGCAGGATGAAGATCGACCAGCGCCGACGGGCTTTCCAGGACAGGGGCATATTTGCTTTCGTCTCGTTTGGGCTCAGTCGGCGAAAGGATCGGTGACGAGGATGGTGTCGTCACGCTCGGGCGATGTTGACAGTAGCGCCACCGGGCAGCGGATCAGCTCCTCGATGCGGCGAACGTATTTCACTGCATTGCCCGGCAGATCGGCCCAGCTGCGCGCACCTTCGGTCGATTCCGACCAGCCCGGCATTTCCTCATAGACGGGCTTGCAGCGCGCCTGCGCCTTGGCAGCGGTGGGCAGATGTTCCAGCAACTGGCCGTCAAGCTCGTATCCCGTGCAGATCTTCAGCCGCTCGAAGCCGTCGAGCACATCAAGCTTTGTCAGCGCGATGCCGTTGACGCCCGAGGTGGCGCAGCTCTGGCGCACCAGGCAGGCATCGAACCAGCCGCAGCGCCGCTTGCGCCCGGTGGTGGTGCCGAATTCATGCCCGCGCTCGCCCAGCCGCTGGCCGTCGTCATCATGCAACTCGGTGGGGAAGGGGCCCTCGCCCACCCGCGTGGTGTAGGCCTTGACGATGCCCAGCACATAATCGATGGCGCCCGGCCCGATACCCACCCCGGTGGCGGCCTGCCCGGCGATGACATTCGACGAGGTGACGAAGGGATAGGTGCCGAAATCGATATCGAGCAGCGCCCCCTGCGCCCCCTCGAAGAGAATGCGCTTTCCCGCGCGGCTGGCCTCGTGCATCACCTTCCAGACCGGCCCGGCATAGGGCAGGATCTGCGGCGCGATCTCGCGCAGCGCCGCGATCAGCGCCGCGCGGTCAACCGGCTCGATGCCCAGGCCGCGGCGCAACGGGTCGTGGTGCTGCAACGCCCGGTCCACGCGCGCCACCAGCGTGGCGTCATCGGCCAGATCGGCAACCCGCACGGCGCGCCGGCCGACCTTGTCCTCGTAACAGGGGCCGATGCCGCGCCCGGTGGTGCCGATCTTGGTGCCGGCGCGCGCCGCTTCCTCGCGGGCGCGGTCCAGTTCGCCATGGATGGGCAGGATCAGCGGCGTGTTCTCGGCGATCATCAGCGTTTGCGGGGTGATTTCCACGCCCTGCGCGCGGATCGTCTCGATCTCGCGCACGAGATGCCAGGGATCGAGCACAACGCCGTTGCCGATGACGCTGAGCTTGCCGCCGCGCACCACGCCCGAGGGCAGCGCGTGCAGCTTGTAGGTGGTGCCGTCGATGACCAGCGTGTGCCCGGCATTGTGCCCGCCCTGAAAGCGCGCGATCACATCGGCGCGTTCCGACAGCCAGTCAACGATCTTGCCCTTGCCCTCGTCGCCCCACTGGGCGCCCACCACCACGACATTGGCCATTTATCCGCTTCCCCGCCTCGCCTTGAGCCTCGCGCGGTATAGCGGTGCCGGCGGGGCGGGGAAACCGCAAAATCACCGCCGCCTTGACGCGCCGCTTTCCGAAAGCGGGGTTGCGCCCTCACGCCGCCGCGCATAGATAGGCTCGAAATATCGCGAAGGCTGCCCCATGCAGAATGTCGTTCTCATCATCCACCTGCTTCTCGCGCTGACGCTCATCGGCGTGGTGCTTTTGCAGCGCTCCGAAGGGGGCGGGCTGGGGATCGGTGGCGGCAATATGGGCCCGCAGGCCGGGCGCCCACCGCTGACCGGGCTGGCCAAGGTGACCTGGGGGCTGGCGGTGGCCTTCATCATCACCTCGCTGACACTCACGGTTTTCGCCGCGCAGCAAAGCGCCGATACCTCGGTGCTCGACCGCATCGGCGTGCAGCGCGAGGCGCCGACACCGGCACCCACCGACACGCCCGATGTGCAATTGCCGCCCGTGGGTGGCGATTCACCGCTGCTGCCGCCGCGCGAGGACTGATTTCATACCAATTGTTGGGGCCTGGGCCCCTGCACAAACATCATCTGGCGCCGGGCTTGCCCCGCGCGGGGGAATGAGGTATTGCTTTTCTCCCGTGACGGGTGCGCCTTGGTGCGCGAACACGGGGGTTCTCGATACATGGCGCGCTATGTCTTCATCACCGGTGGCGTGGTCTCTTCGCTGGGCAAGGGGCTGGCCTCGGCGGCGCTGGGCGCGCTGTTGCAGGCGCGCGGCTTCACCGTGCGGCTGCGAAAGCTCGACCCCTATCTGAATGTCGATCCCGGGACCATGTCGCCCTTTGAGCATGGCGAGGTCTTCGTCACCGATGACGGCGCCGAAACCGACCTCGATCTGGGCCATTACGAGCGCTTCACGGGCGTGCCCGCGCGTCAGAGCGATTCCATCTCGTCGGGGCGCATCTACATGAATGTGCTCGAAAAAGAGCGCCGCGGCGACTATCTGGGCAAGACCATCCAGGTGATTCCCCATGTCACCGACGAGATCAAGGATTTCCTGGCGATCGGCGAGACGGAAGTCGATTTCATGCTGTGCGAGATCGGCGGCACGGTCGGCGATATCGAGGGGCTGCCTTTTTTCGAGGCGATTCGCCAGTTCACCCATGAGCGCCCGCGCGGGCAATGCATCCTGATGCATCTGACACTGCTGCCTTATCTGGCGGCGTCGCGCGAGTTGAAGACCAAGCCTACCCAGCATTCGGTGAAGGAGTTGCAATCCATCGGCCTGGCGCCCGATGTGCTGGTGTGCCGCTCCGAACAGCCGATTCCGGAAAAGGAGCGCGCCAAGATCGCGCTGTTTTGCAATGTGCGCCCCGATGCGGTGATTCCGGCCTATGATCTGGGCTCGATCTACGAGGCGCCGTTGGCCTATCACCGCGCCGGGCTCGATCAGGCGGTGCTCGATGCCTTCGCCATCTCGCCCGCCCCGCGCCCGGATCTGAAGCGCTGGGAAGACGTGATGGACCGGCTCACCAATGCCGAGGGCGAGGTGCGCGTGGCGGTGGTGGGCAAGTATACCCAGCTCGAGGATGCCTACAAATCCATCGCCGAGGCGCTGACCCATGGCGGCATGGCCAACCGCGTGCGCGTGCGCTCTGAGTGGATCGACAGCGAGGTGTTCGAGAGTGAAGACCCCTCGCCCTGGCTTGAGGGCTTCAACGCCATCCTGGTGCCTGGCGGCTTTGGCGAGCGCGGCACCGAGGGCAAGATCCGCGCCGCACAATGGGCGCGCGAGAAGAAGATCCCCTATCTGGGTATCTGTCTGGGCATGCAGATGGCGGTGATCGAGGCGGCGCGCAACCTAACGGGGCTGAGTGATGCAGGGTCCGAGGAATTCGACCACGAATCGGGCGGAAAGCGCTTCACGCCGGTGGTCTATCACTTGAAGGAATGGGTGCGCGGCTCGCATGTCGAGGCGCGCCGGCCCGATGATGCCAAGGGGGGCACCATGCGGCTGGGGGCCTATGAGGCGGTGCTGGCCGAGGGCTCGGTCTCGGCGCGCGCCTACGGGACCACGCGCATCGACGAGCGCCACCGCCACCGCTACGAGGTGGATGTGAAATACCGCGAGAAGCTGGAAGCATGCGGGCTGGTCTTTGCCGGCATGTCGCCCGACGGCAAGCTGCCCGAGATTGTCGAGCATGCGGGGCATCCCTGGTTCGTGGGCGTGCAGTTCCACCCCGAGCTGAAATCGAAACCCTTCGCCCCGCACCCGCTATTCGCCGATTTCGTGCGCGCGGCGGTCGAGGTGTCGCGGCTGGTGTGATTCGATGGCCCGTAGGGCGGGGTTAACCCCGCCCCGCAAGTGTTCGGCCGCTTTGCGAAACCAAGCGCTTGTCTGGCATTCCGGGTGCCGAGCCGCGCATTGTCGGGCCGCGGTGCGGCGATCCTTGCCTTGATCCATAGTGCTTAATGGCAGCCAAATCCGTGCAAGATCGAGGCTTTGCGCAAGTGGCAGCCAAATCGCCGTGCCGTGGGGGCGGCCCGGCGACGCGCGGCGGCCTTCGGCTTTGCTTCCGCGCAGAAAACTGCCCCGACCGTCCGCAAAGGGTTCATTGCCACCGTGAACACACCCCTGCCGGGTCAACAGCCGTAACTGCGGCACGGACGGGAACAGGCCGCCGCCGATCTGCTCGGCTCGGCAAGCCTGTCAAAACCCCTGCCGGCGCGTTTCTTCCAGCCGGCGTTCGCCGTCATCCTCGGGTTCGGGCACGGCTTCGGGCGCCAGTTCGCCCCGGTCCGGCTTGTCGCCCGCGCCCTCCGGGGTGTCATTGACCGGCTTCTCGGTGCTTTCCTCACCACCCTCGCCGGCATCCTCCGGCGGCGGGGGGCTGGCCTCTTGCCTTTCGCTGGCCGGTTCCGCCTCGGCCGAGATATCGGCGTCGTTGGCCGGTGTGGGCTCGGGCTCGCGCTCGGGCGCACGCAGCGCGCCGACGATCAGCGGCAGCATCTCGGTGCCGGTGGCGCTGGGGCCCGAGCTGTCGGGCGGGCTTTTCCAGCTCAGCGTGTCGAAGCCCTTGCAATGCTCGCAGATCGCCACCCAGCTCGAATGGATATGCTGGCAGTTCTCGCACACCCATTGCGGCCCGCGTGGCGCGGTCAGCGCCCGCGCCAGCCAGCCGCGCACCACCGCGTCATCCGAACCCTCGCCGCGCTCGATGGCGGCCATGATCGTCATCACCCGCTGCGTGGGCGCGGTCTCGTGCAGGCTGCCGATGGCGCGCCGAGCGGCGGGGAAATCCTCGGCGCCGATCAGCAGCTCGGCGCGGGTCATGCGCGCCTCGTCGCCCTCATTCGCCGACAGCAGCTTTTCAAACCGGCGCACCCTTTCCGCCGGGCTCTCGCCGGGCTCGATCTCGGCATAGGCCTGCGCCAGTTCGGGGTGCGGGGCCAGCTTCCAGGCCTTTTTCAGAATGCTCGCCGCCTTGCGCGACGAGCCGCGCGCCATCTGCGCGCGCGCCGCCATCGCCGCCGCCGGCACCAGCCCCGGCGACAGGCGGTGCGCTTCGATCGCCAGATCCTGCGCCAGATCGCTCTCGCCGCCATCGGCGCAGGCCTGCGCCTGCTGCAGGGCCAGCACCGCGTCGCGGCGATGATAGACATCGCGCGGCAGCCTTCCGGCGCGCTTGACTTCGGCAAGCGTGCGCCGCGCGCCCTGCCAGTCGCCGCTCTCGTTTTGCAGCGACATCAGCGTATCCTGCGTGGCGCCATGGGCCGGGTGCATGTCCAGCGCCTTGGCCGCCAGCTTGCGCGCCTTGTCGGTGTTGCCGGCCTCGATCTGCTGGCGCATCAGCCCCTGCACGCCGACAAAGCGCGAGCGCTCATCGGCCAGCAGCCGCTTGAAATACTCGCCCGCCAGCGCCGTGTTGCCCTTGGTCTGGGCTGCCTGCGCCATCAGCAGATTGGTCAGCGTGCGGTTTTCCAGCAGCTTCTCGGCCTTGCGCGCCTTGCTCACGGCGGCCTCACCCTCGCCCGCGGCCAGCGCCAGAAAGCCGTCGGTCAGCGCTTCCAGCCCGCGGCGCTTGCGCGAGCGCTCGAAATAGCGGCTGATCGCGGTTTCATCGCCATTGATGAAGCGCAGCACCGCGACCACGAGCGCGACGAGCTTCATCAACAGCCAAAGAAGCGCCAGCACCACCAGCGCCGCCACTGCCGCCTGCACCGGGCCGAGGGTGAATTCCATATCGGCCACGGCCAGTTGCAGCGCGAAGGGGCTGTCGGTCAGGTATTCGACGCCAAGCGCCAACGCCGCCGCCGCAGCCAGGAACAGCACGATCTTGAGAATGGTCCAGAGCATCAAAGCGGTATCCTTATTCCGAACCAAGCCGTGCCGGCAGTTGCGAGAGTGCCTCGAGCGCCGCCAGTCGGGTCTCGGCCGCTTCGCGCCAGGCGGCCATGGCGGCGGCGGGTTCGGCGGAGAGTGCCGCAAGCGTATCCAGCGCCGCCGGCAGATCGCCGGCATGCAACTGCGCCTCGGCGCGCGAGAGTATCGCGTCGGCGTCATCGCCTTCGCGCGGGGCGAGCGAGCGTGCGCCGGTCTGCTGGCGCAAGAAGCCCACCGCCCGGTCGATCACGCCGGCATCGGGGGGCGGTGCCTGATTGGCGAGTGCGGTGCGTGCAGCCTGCGCGAATTCGGCCTGCAACTGGCTGGCGGTGGGCAGACCGGCTGCAAAGGCGGCCAGCGCATCGGGCAATTCAACCACGGCGGCAATGCGTTCCAGCGCCTGCGGAGCCGGCTCGCCGCTTTCCGCCGCGGCGTTGAGTTCGGCCAGAGCGGCGCGGGCGTCGAGCATGGCTTCGCCGCGCGCCAGTTCCGCCGCCTGCGCTTCAAGCGCCTGCGCGCGCGCCGCCTGCTCGGCGCGGGTCTCGGCCATGGCGGCATCGACGGCTGCCTCGACGCGCTCGGCAATCACCTCGTCGATACGCCCTTCCAGCCGATCGATGCGCGCCGACAGCGGCGAGAGCGCGGTGCCGATATCGGCCATGCTGATGCCTTCATCCTGGGCGCCCGCAACCGCGTCGAGTTGCTCGGACAGCGCCTCGATCCGCGCCGCCAGCGCGGCGCTGTCGTCTTCGCGCGCCGCTTCCAGCGTTGCCAGTCGGGATTCGATCGCCTCCATTCCGGCGTCATCGAGCTGCGCCTGCATCGCATCCAGCTGCTCGCTCAGCGGGTCCAGCGCATCGGCCAGTGCCGCCTCGGTGAGCGCATCGGCCGGCGCCGCGCCATCGCGCCAGCCATCGGGGAAAAGATAGAGCACCGCCGCGGCGCCCACAGCCGCCGCCAGTGCACCGCCCAGCAAGAGCGCCACAAAGCCGCGCCCCACCGAACTCGGCGCGGCCGCCGGCGGCCGCGCGCTGGCGGGACTGTCGCCCCGGGCGGCGGTGTCCTCGGGGGGCGGTGGCGGCGAAGCCCTATCCGCAGGGGTAACGGATTGCGATGTATCGGCTTTTTCCGGCTGCGCTGGCGGCGTATCGCTGCCCGGAAATTGCGTCTCGGTGGCGATTTCGCTTTGGCCTTCAGGCTGGTCGGGGGCTACCTGCCCGGTGCCGCCGGGCGACGTGTTCTCCGGGGCGGCATCGACCGGGGGTTTTGCGTCAGGGGGCGGGGTGTCGGGCGCGGTTTCGGCGGTTGTGCCGGCGCCGGCCGTTGTGACCTGATCCTTGCGGCTGCGCGCGCTCGAGGGGGTCGTCGCGCGCGAGGCGGCGGCACTGGCGGTCTTGCCGGTGGTCTTGCGCGTGCCCGTGCCTGGGCCTGAGCTGGCCTTGCGCCGGCTCGTGGCCCTGCTGGCGGGGGCTGATTCCGCGCTGGTTTCATCGGCCTGGTCCGTGCTCTGGCCCGCCCCGGCCCGGCCTGCATCGCTCAGCGGCCGGTCACTCACCGGTTCGTGCGTTTCGGCCTCGGGGCGCGCGGTCGGGTCGGTGCTGGAACCGCGGTCGCCGGCACTCTTGCGGCCGCCCGTGCCGGAACTGCCGCCGCTGCCCTTGCCGCTTCCTGTTCCGCTACCTGCCATGCACACCTCCGAATCTCTGCACCGATACGCCCTTGCGCCTGCAAGGTCAGCTTATCGGTTGCTTGGGGGGGGCTCAAGGCTCGCCGCCGGAACTGGCCTGCGACAAGGCGGTTATCACCGCTTCGTGCATTGCTGCGCCATCGGGCGCGCGTGCGACCAGCGCGCGCTGGCGCAGCGCCGGGGGCAGGCGCGCGGAACAGGCCTCGCTGATCGCCACGGGATACAGGCTGCCGGGCGGAAACTCGCCGAGTTGGCGCGCCAGCCCCGCCGCCGCGCGCGGCGAGAAGAGCGGCGCCACCACCGCGCGGGCGCGCAGCCTGTCCAGCGTGCCGACAGGCCAGTCCAGGGCGCGCGCCTCATAGACGGCGACGCCGGTGATTGCCAGCCCCTCGGCAGCAAGCTCGCCGGCGATGTCGCGCGCCAGATGGCGGCCATGAACGTGAACGAGCGGACCCGCCGGGCGCAGACGGCGCAGGCGCGAAATGAGCCGTTCGGCATCGCCGCCCGCTTCGCGCGCCTTGAAACCCGCCGCGCGGGCCGCCCGTGCGGTGCCGGGCCCGACGCACCAGGCCGGCAGCCCTTCGATACCGGGCACGGCGGCCAGCGCGGGCACGGCATTGGCCGAGGTCAGCACCAGCGCGCGCGCCCCGGCAAGGGCACCGGTATCGAAGGGCAGCGGCACGATCTCGCTGAGCGGCGCGATGAGCGGCTCATGCGGCGGGCAGGCGGCGCGCGCCTCGGCGGCGAAGCGCTCTGATTGGGGGCGCGGACGGGTCAGCAGCAATAGCGGAAGGGGCACGGGCGGCGGTCTCTTGCAGGTGGCGTTGCGGCGAAGGGGCAGAGGGGCCTGCCCATTGCCCGGAAGGCGGCGCAATGATAGGCCCGGCGCCGGCGCATAGGCAACCGCCGGCGTATCGGGTGAGCGCGGCATGGACGGCATTCTCACGGTTCTGGGTATCGAGTCGAGCTGCGATGACAGCGCGGCGGCGGTGGTGCGCCAGGCGCCGGGCGGGCGCGGTGAAATACTGGCCTCGAGCGTGGTGGGGCAGGCGGCGCTGCATGCCGATTTCGGCGGCGTCGTGCCCGAGATCGCCGCGCGCGCCCATGTCGAGGTGCTCGATCATCTGGTCGAGGCGGCGCTGGCCGAGGCCGGGCTGGGGCTCGATGAGATCGACGCGCTGGCGGTCACCGCCGGGCCGGGGCTTATCGGCGGGGTGCTGGCGGGGGTGATGCTGGCCAAGGGGATTGCCGCGGCGCGCGGGTTGCCGCTGGTGGGGGTGAACCATCTGGCCGGCCATGCACTGACCCCGCGGCTGACCGACGGGCTGGAATTTCCCTATCTGATGCTGCTGGTCTCGGGCGGGCATTGCCAGTTCCTGCGCGTCGAGGGGGCGGATGCCTTCTCAAGGCTGGGCGGCACCATCGACGATGCGCCGGGCGAAGCTTTCGACAAGGTGGCGCGGCTTCTGGGCCTGCCCCAGCCCGGCGGGCCGGCGGTCGAGGCCGAGGCGGCGCGCGGCGACCCGGCGCGCTTTGCGTTGCCGCGCCCGCTGATCGACCGGCAGGGCTGCGACCTTTCCTTTTCGGGCCTCAAGACGGCGGTGCTGCGCGCGCGCGATGCGATGGTGGCCGAACATGGCGGCATCACCCGCGCCGATCGCGCCGATCTGTGCGCCGGTTTCCAGGCGGCGGTGGGCGATGTGCTGGCGGCGAAAGCGGCGCGCGCGCTGGCGCAAAGTCCGGGGATGAGCGCCTTTGCCGTCGCTGGCGGCGTGGCGGCGAATGCGGCGTTGCGCGCGCGGCTCAAGGCCGTGGCACAGGCGGCCGGCGTGCCCTTCATGGCGCCGCCGCTGGCGCTGTGCACCGATAACGCGGCGATGATCGCCTGGGCGGGAATCGAGCGTCTGCGGCTGGGCCAGTGCGACGATATGACGCTCGCCGCGCGCCCGCGCTGGCCGCTCGATACATCAGCGCCGGCGCTGATCGGCTCGGGCAAGCGCGGCGCCAAGGGCTGAGCGCCGCCGGAGGTAGCGCCCGCCCCACCCGCCCGCCCGCCCGCGTGGCGCGGGCGCTACTACCCCCGGCTTGCAGCCTGCCACGCCCTTGCACCCCCGCGCGATCCCCGGCATGACGGGGCGGTGATGCCAGCCACCACGATACCGCCTTGCCGGCGCCGTCGGGGCCTTTCGCCGGGTTGCGCGTCAAGCAATGGCAGGTCGAGCAATGGCAGAAGGAGATCGGCGCATGCGCTACTGGTTGATGAAATCCGAGCCCGACGTGTTTTCATGGGACGATCTGGTGGCAAAGGGCGAAACGGGCGAGGAATGGGACGGCGTGCGCAACTATCTGGCGCGCAACAACATGCGCGAGATGGCGCTGGGTGACCGCGTGTTCTTCTACCATTCCAATATCGGCAAGGAGATCGTGGGCATTGCCGAGGTCTGTGCGCTGGCGCACCCGGACAGCACCACCGACGATCCGCGCTGGGAATGTGTCGATATCCGCGCTGTCGAGCCGTTGCCGAAGCCGGTGACGCTGGCGCAGGTCAAGGCCACGACGGAACTGGCCGAGATGGCGCTGGTGAAATCCATGCGCCTGTCGGTGCAGCCCGTCACCGAAGCGGAATGGCGCATCGTCTGCCGCATGGGCGGGATGAATTAGCCGGCATATGCCCGCTGGTTGCGGCACTTTAAGTTGCATTTTGCATTGATAGTATGAGACGATGCCCCCCAGGCGGCAATCCACGGGGCATGCGCTCGGTTCGCCGCGGCTGAAGCGGAGGAAGTACAAGCTGCCAGAACCGGCGGAACAACCTGGCGATATGCCTGAAAGAATGGCCGACCCGGAGTATCAGCGCCGTTTGATGTGCTATGTGGTGCTGATTGCGGTGGCTGCGGTTTGCGCGGTGTTCATCCCGCTCAACTACTGGGTTTTCGACCACCCCCTGCTGGTTGTTGCGCAGATCGTGGTTGCCGTGGCCTGTGTCGGCATGACCGTCTACCTGTACAGGACCGACAACGTAGCCCCGACGGCGCTCTTGGCGGTGCTCCTGCTGGCCATGCTGTTCTTGATCTTCGTCTGGGAGGCACGCGCTGCCGCGCCCACGCTGGCGCTCGCCGCGCTGTTTCCCGGCGTGGCCTTCTACCTGCTGGGCAACCGGCGCGGGCTGTTGGCGGTGATGGTGTTCTTTCCATTGGCTGTCTGGTCATTC
>JAFIEG010000106.1 GCA_020832665.1 Pararhodobacter sp.
CCAACTACCTCAAGAACGCAGGCTATGCTTCCGTCTAAACCTGAAACGCTTTAGCTGACACGGGGCGCCAAGGGTTTGAATACACAGCGTTGACAGGCGAACGCAACGCAAGAAACCGTGCTGGTTGCCGAGCAGGAGGCCCGCGATCAAGTGCCGGCCCGGTGCTGCGCGCTTGAGGCCGAGCGTGACAGCCTGATCCCCAAGTCGCATTGCGCCGAAATGCTTGATGCCATGGAGGCCAGGCACGACCGCGCCGGTCAGTGGGCCCGGAAGAGAAAGCTGGAAGACGTTGCGCGAGGCTGGTCGACGCCTTTGCCCGGCGGCCTTGAAAGCTTCGCCCGGGGAGTGCGGTCAGACTGGGTGGAAGGACACGGCCCGCTTGGAAAAACCACTCAGCCCGCGCGCCGTATCATGCCGAAAAGGTCGCGCGGGTCGTCAGGGTCGGCAATGATGTCGAGGTTCTGATAAAGCCCGGCCTTGCGCACCCGGTCATTGACATAACGCAGGGCCGAGAAATCCTCGATGGCGAAACCCACCCCATCGAACAGCGTGATCTGGCTGTCGGACACACGCCCCGCATGCTTGCCGTTGAGCACCTGCCACATCTCGGTCACGGCGAAATCCGCGGGCATCTGCTGGATCTCGCCCTCGATGCGGGTCTGCGGCGTGTATTCGACGAACACATCCGCCCGGCCAAGAATGTCGCGGTGCAGCTCGGTCTTGCCGGGGCAGTCGCCGCCGATGGCGTTGATATGCACGCCCGCGCCCACAATGTTGTCGGTCAGGATGGTGGCATTGCGCTTGTCGGCGGTGCAGGTGGTGATGATCTGCGCCCCTTCGATGGCCTGCTCGGGCGATGTGCACGCCACCAGTTCCAGCCCGCTCTCCGCCAGGTTGCGCATCATCTTTTCTGTCGCAATCGGGTCGATGTCATAAAGCTGCAGCCGGTCGATGCCGCAGACCACGCGCATGGCCAGGGCCTGGAACTCGGCCTGCGCGCCATTACCGATCATGGCCATGACGCGCGCGCCGCGCGGGGCCAGGTGGCGGGCAACCATGGCGCTGCTGGCGGCAGTGCGCAGCGCGGTAAGCACCGTCATTTCCGACATCAGCACCGGATAGCCGGTATCGACCCGCGCCAGAACGCCGAAGGCGGTGACCGTCTGCAAGCCCTCGCGCATGTTGCTTGGGTGACCATTGACATACTTGAAACCGTAAACCGCCCCGTTCGAGGTGGGCATCAGCTCGATCACCCCGTCGCGGGAATGACTGGCAACACGGGGGCTCTTGTCGAAGGATTCCCAGTTGCGGAAGTCCTCTTCGATATAATCCACCAATTCGGCGAGCATGGCCTCGATGCCGACATGATGCACCAGCCGCAACATGTTCTCGACGCTGACAAAGGGCACATAGGCCAGATCAGAGGGTGCGGGGGCGGTTATCTTCTGGGTGCTTTCAGACATTTCCTGACCCGTTTTCACTGCGCTGCGCGGGCACGGCCCGCCCGAAGACGCGGCAGGCGCAGCTCGCGCCGGCCCATGAGCCCGTCCTTGCGGAAGATCAGTATCAGCAGCATCAGCGCGGCCAGGAACATCTCCTGCGTGCCGGTGGGGGTAGAAAGGCGCGTCGCGCCCAGATCGACCCCGGCCTCAAGACGGCGGAACACATCGGCGATGGTGGACAGCACCACCACCCCCACCACCGCGCCCGCCAGGCTGCGCATGCCCCCCACGACCAGCATTGCCAGGGTGAGGAAGGTAAGGTTCAGGTAGAAGGCATTGACCGAGATGGTGCCCATGAAATGCACCTGCAACACCCCGCCCAGGCCCACCACCATGCCCGAGATCACGAAGGCGATCAGGCGATTCCAGTATAGCGAGATGCCGGCGGCCTGCGCTGCCACCTCGTCGTCGCGCGCCGCCCTTGCGGCCAGCCCGTATGACGAGATCTGGTAAAGATAGGCGGCGATGATGGCCAGAAACGCGCCGCCAAGCCCCACCCAGAGCGTGACATAGGTGGGAATGCCCACGATCGAGGCGCGGCCCATGGTGACGTTGTCCCAGTTGGCATAGACGGCGTGAAAGATGAACAGCGCCGCCAGGGTCGAGATCGACGCGGCAAGCCCCGAAAGGCGCATCAGGACCAGCCCGATCAACAGCGCAGCCAGCCCCGCCGCTGCCACCGAAACCAGCGCGGTGGACCATAGCGAATAGGTCTCGAGCCGCAGGAAATCGGGCAGGCCGGTCATGGTGATCGGCTTCATCATGGCGCAGCAGGTCATCCAGGTGGCGAAATAGGCGGCTATCCCGGCAAAGCCGATATGGCCGAAGGACACGATGCCGGTATTGCCGATGAAGATATACAGCCCCACCACGATCACGATCTTGATCAGCGCATCCGTTACCGTACGCTTGAGCAGCACCGAGCCGTAAAGATCAGCCAGCACCACTGCCACCAAAAGCGGCAGAACCAGCACCAGAACCGGCCAGGCCTTTTCCAGACACGCGATTACGCTGCTCTTTTGCATCATACCCGCTCCCTAGCCGCACCGATCACGATCAGCCCCTTGGGCCGGACCAGCAAGATGACGATTACAAGCCCGAAAACGAAGGCATCGCGGAAGGGCCGCAGGCCCTCGGGCAGATAGGATTGCAGCAACACGCTGGCGACGCCCACCAGAAAACCACCCAGCGCCGCCCCCGCCAATGAGCCCATGCCGCCGATGACCGTGGCGAAGAAGGCGAAGATGACGGGCATCAGCCCCATGCGGATATCCAGCGTACCGGTCTGCACGATCAACAGAAGCGACACCGTGCCGCCCAGCAACCCGCTGATGACAAAGGCCACCGCGATCACACGGTTTGCGGGCACCCCAAGCAGCCGCGCCATCTGGAAATTCTCGGCCGCGGCACGCATCTGGATGCCCATCGGCGTGCGCTTGAGAAACAGCACCAGCGCGATCAGCAGGGCGGCGGTTACCGCCATGGTGACCACCTGGATGCCCGGCACGCGCAGGCCTAGTATCTCGATGGGCGTGGTCAGAGCCTGGCCTATCCCCACCGATTTTGGCCGCCCGGTATGCAGCAGCATCACCAGATGCTGCAGGAAGTAACTGACCGCGAATGACGAAATCAGCAGCGTCGCCGGGTCGGAATTGCGCAACGGGCGAAAGGCCACGCGCTCGGTGGCCAACGCCAGCAACACCACCACCATCAATACCCCGGCCACCATCAGCGGCACCGGCAGGGCACCGATGAACAGCGCCGGTGTCAGGCTGGCGGTGGGCACCACCAGCGCATAGGCGCCGATGGTTATGTAGTCGCCCTGGGCAAAGTTGATCAGCCGCATAACCCCGAACACCAGCCCGATGGCAAGCGCCACCAGCGCCAGCAGGCTGCCAAGGGCAACCGCATCGACCATGACCTGCATGAAGTTGCGCATCCCTGACCCTTCCCCTCTTGCCGGCCTTGAAGCCAGCCAAATTACTGCTCGCCGTCGCCCGCCTGCGTGCTCAGATTACCAGTTCGGTGTGATCGGCCTTTTCGCCTAGATAGGCGCGCCGCACCGCCGGATTGGCCTGCACCTCGTCAGGGGTGCCCTCGGCCAGGCTGCGCCCGCCATCGAGCACATGGATGCGCTGGCACACCCCCATGATGACGGTCATGTTGTGCTCGATCAGCAGCACCCCGCAATCGAAGCGCGCGGGCAGTTCGCTGATGACCTGCATCAGCGCCGCGCATTCGCTTTCGTTCATCCCCGAGGCCGGCTCGTCGAGCAGCGCGAAGGACGGCCCCATCGCCAGGGCGCGGGCAATGCTGATGCGCCGCTCGTCGCCATAGGACAGGCTGTCGCATATCGTCGCGGCGATCGGCGCGCAGCCGATCCAGTCAATGATCTCGTGCGCGCGCTCGCGCGCCTGCCGCCGGCTCAGCCCCGTGCCGAGGCCAGCGACCACCAGATTCTCCTCGACCGTCATGTCACGAAACAGCCGTGCCGCCTGAAAGCTGCGGGCAATGCCGGCGCGAGCGACATCGCGCGCCTTCATGCCCTGCAGCACGCGATCCTCCAGCAGCACGCGCCCCTCGGTCGGGGCCTGAAAGCCGGTCAGCACATTGACCAGCGTTGTCTTGCCCGCCCCGTTGGGCCCGATCAGCCCCATGACCTCGCCGCGCCGAATTGTCAGATCGACACCTGTCAACGCCTTGATCCCACCAAAAGCGACATGAATCCCTTGCGCCTGAAGGCGCCGGGGCCGCTCGGGGCCTGCCGTGGCTGTGGCTGTCATCTCGTGTGCTCCCTCAAGATCGGGGATCTGGCCGCCCACCACACCGAACGGGGCGGGCGGCCATGGGGGCTTACTGCCCGATGCGGAACAGAAGCTGCATGTCCGGAATCAGCGTCGGGCGGTAGAGCTCGACCGCGCGGAACGAGTCATCCTCGACATTCATCATCAGGTAGGGGCGGTTCAGCAGGATGTGCAGTTCGGGCGTGTAGGTCGAAGGCCCGGCGAGGAATTCCTCATCCGTGAACGCCTCCATCGCCGTCGTCACCGCCGGGGCATCGACGGATTCGGCGCGCGTTACCGCCAACTCGTAAGCCTCGATCATGCTGTAGCCATTGATGAGATAGGACGAGCCCGGCGCCTCGCCCCAGCGCTCTTCATAGGCGGCGAGGAAGGCGTGGATTTCCTCGCGCGGATCGTCGCCATAGATCGACATGAAGCCGGGCAGCCAGAAATCGCTCAGCCCGGGCACGGCGCTCAGCCAGTAATTGTCGACCATGGCGGTGCAGCCCAGGATCGGCAGGTCGATGCCCGCGGCACGGATCTGGCGGATGGCAGAGCCGCCACCGGGCATGACCGAGCACATATAGATGGAGTCGGGCTGGGGCTCGAGGTTGCGCAGGCGCGTGATCTGCGAGGCAATCGAGGGGTCGTCATTCATGTAGGTGTCGCGCCCCAGGATCGAATCCTCGTCGCGGTCCTGCAGCCAGGCAGCGCGAAAACCCGCCACCGCCGAGCGGTGGTATTCGAGCGACAGGTCTTCAAGAATATAGACCGTCTCGATGCCCATCTCGCGCGTGGCGTATTCGGCCATGGCGATGCCTTCGGTCTGGCCCGAATTGTTGGCCGTGAAGGTATGGGGGCCAACGCCCTGCACCCCCATCTTGGGGTCGCCCGCGCACAGGCTGATATTCATGATGCCGGCCTGGCTGGCGGCCAGCGCGGCCGGGGCACCCATGTCGTAATCGCACGACACCACCAGCAGATCGACCCCTTCGGCGACCATCTGCTGACCGACCGTCGCGGCATATTGCTGGTCGGTGCGGGTGTCCATGACGCGGTAGTCTATCTGCCGGCCCAGCAGCCCGCCGGCTTCGTTGATTTCCTCGATGCGCATGATCGCGCCGCGGAACGGCTCGGCATCGTAATTGGCCATCCACCCCGATTGCGCGATGGCAAAGCCGATGCGGATGGGATCATCCGCGGCGGCGGGCAGCGCCACGGCCATCGCCGTGAGCGAAACCGAGGCAGCGAGGGCGAACCCCTTTGGCAGTGTTGGTCTGAACATGGTCATCTTCCCTCTTGGATCAGTGTTTGCGCGGCCTTCAGGGCGCCAGCGGCCGCAAAACTTTTCATCCTGGCGCTGATATTGCCTTCGTCTTTCCGGCCCTTGCCGGTTCTCATGCGGTCAGGCATCGGCTTGCCCCGCATAACCGAAATACGCCTCTTCCATCGCATCGCCCGAGGCCAGCGCCTCGGCGGTGTCGCTCAGCACCACCTTGCCGCCACGCAGCACATAGACGCGTGTCGCCAGATCCAGCACGCGGGCGGTGGATTGCTCTACCACCAGCAGCGTCAGACCGGTGGCGTTGAGCTCCTTCAGGCTGGCATAGACCTGATCGATGACCAGGGGCGCCAGGCCCAGCGAGGGCTCGTCGATCATCAGAAGGCGGGGGCGCTGAAGCAGGGCGCGGGCAATCGCCAGTTGCTGCTGCTCGCCGCCCGAAAGATTGCCCGCGACGCCGCGAAAGCGCTCGCGCAGGATGGGAAAGAGGCCGAGAATTTGCTCGAGATCGTCCTGCACGGCGGCTCGGTCGCGGCGGATCATCATGCCCACCAGCAGGTTTTCCTCGACGGTGAGGGTGCGGAAGATATGCCGCCCCTCGGGCACCAGCGCCAGCCCGCGCCGGCACAGCCGCTCGGGCGCGCCCCCAGCGATTGACTGCCCCTCGAAAGCGATCCGCCCGCCCGCCGGGCGCAGAAGCCCCGCGACGGTCTTGAGAAGGGTAGACTTGCCCGCACCGTTCGGCCCCACAACAAAGACCGCCTCGCCCTCGTCAACGCGGATATCCGTCTTCTCAAGCGCGGTCAGCTTGCCGTAGCGAACCGTCAGTTCCGAGATATCGAGCATGCGCGTCTCTCTCCGTCTTTCCGGCCCGCGCCGCGGCGCGGGCCGGCATCACCACATCATGAAGGGGGCCACAGCCTCGTCACTGACCTTGCCTTCGACGACTTCGCCAAGCGCCTGGTCGATCACCGAAAGCCCTGCCCGCATCTCGGCCTCGGACAGGATCAGGGGCGGCGTGAATTCCAGGACATTGGCCGACAGGCCGACATAGCTGAAGGAAACGCCCAGCTCCCAGGCGCGGTAGATCACCTTGGCGGTGAAGCTGGGATCAACCGGCGCGCGGCTCTCGCGGTCGCTGATCAGTTCGACACCGATTGCCAGCCCGCGCCCGCGCACATCGCCGATCACCGCGTGGCGCTCGGCCAGGCCACGCAGCCCCTCGGCAAAGGCCGCGCCCAGCCGCGCGGCGTGCGCGTCAAGCTTGTCGGTCACGATGGTATCCAGCACGGCCAGCCCGGCGGCGGTGCAAACCGGGTTGCCGGCGGTGGTCTGCAGGGCGAAGGCGCCGGCATGATCCATCAACCGCGCCGGGCCGATCACCGCCGATAGCGGCAGCCCCCCGCCCAGCCCCTTGCCAAGCACCACCATATCGGGCGCAAGCCCCTCATGCTGGAAGCAATGCAAAAGGCCCGAGCGCCCGACCCCCACCTTGACCTCGTCCACCACAACCAGAATGCCGTGGCGCTGGCAGCGATCGGCCAATGCCGCCAGAAAGCCCGGCGGCGGCACGATCAACCCACCATCCGACATCAGCGGCTCGATGAACACCGCCGCGACCTGTTCGGGCGGGCAGGTGGTGGCGAACTGGTAATCGAGCAGATCGAGCACCGCCTCGGCCGAAAAGCGCGGGCGGTAAGGATCGGGATAGGGCAACAGCACGAGGCCCGCCTGCGGCAGGGTATGGGTCATCGCGGTATGCCCGCTCACCGCCATCGAGCCCGATACATTGCCGTGATAGCTGCCGATGAACGAGATGAAGCGCTGCCGCCCGGTAGCCGCGCGCGCCACGCGCACCGCGCAGTCATTGGCGTCTGATCCCGAATGGCCGAACCAGACGCGGCGTTCGCCATCTCCCGGCGTTACTTCCAGCAGCCTTTCGGCCAGTGCCACCGCAGGCGCGTTGGGGTACAGCAGCAGGCTTGCGCCGGCCATGTCACCCAGCGCCCTGCCGGCGGCCTCGACCACGGCGGGGTGGCTGTAGCCCAGCGAGGCCGAGCCGGCGCTGCCTGACAGGTCAAGTATCTCGCGCCCGCCTTCCTCGATCAGCGTGCAGCCGCGCCCGCCGGTCAGCGACAACGGGTTGAACCGCAGCCGGGCGATATTGGCGATGACGCGCGCATCGCGCTCGAACAGCGAGGTGGTTTGGCTCTGGTCGTGTTGCATCGCTTCCTCCTGCTGCTTGCGCAGACCTCAGCCTTGAGCGATCTCGCGGATCAGCGCATCGGTGGTGATCTGGCGGCAATAACCCTTGATGGTGCGCAGCGAATTCTCGTGGCGCTCTTGCGTGATCGAGGCGCAGGCATCGGTCACCAGCGTGACCAGATAGCCAAGATCGCAGGCGTCGCGCACCGCCGATTCAACGCATTGATCGGTCAACAGCCCGGCCAGCACCAGTTGTTTCACGCCCAGATTGCGCAGGATGTAGTCGATATGGGTGGATACAAAGACCGAGGACGAGCTCTTGGGCAGAACGATCTCGTCCTCGCCCGGCGCCAACTCGTCGATCACCTTGCCATCCCACGAGCCGCGCGGCACATGAAAGCCGGTCACCTTGTAATCAAGGCTGCGGTCGCGGCCATCGAGCGTAAGGCTTTCGATGTTGGTATACATCACCTCGATCCGCGCGCGGCGAAACGCCGCCTGCAGGCGCTGCATGGCCGGGATCGTGTTGGCCTCAATCCGGGCGAAGAAGGCGCCGTATTTCTCTTCGATCTCTTCGGGCGTGTGGCCCGCGAATTCGCCCCCCTCGCGGCGCACCGAGAAATTCTGCACATCAATGAACAACAGCGCCGAAAGCGCGGGCACCAGCGGCAAATCGCGGGTCAACCCGGCGGCGGCGGCGGCATGAGGGTCTTGGGTGGCGGCGGTCATTTCGTCGTTTCCTCCAGGGTTTCCAGCGCCCGCTTGAGCCCACGGGCCAGGATCTCGGCCCAGGCCGCCTGCATGTCGCGGCTCTGGATCTGGTCGTTCCGTATCTCCACCAGCGCATGCAGCAGGCCGCGCGGCTCGGCATGGACGGGCACCGCGTAATCGGTCAGGTCACTGCACTGATAGGGCGCGTTCTCGGCCACGATCAGATGCGGATTGTCGGCCTGCACCGCCGCGACAAGCGCCCGCCCCAGCCGCGGATCGCGGTTGAACAGAAGGCCCAGATGCATGGGCCGTTCCTCGCCGCGCGACATCAGGCGCGGGGTGAAGCTGTGGATCATGAGCAAGACGGTGTCCTGCTGGTCTGCGCGGCTGTCGAGCAGCTGCGCCACGCTGTCGTGAAAGGGCTTCAGGATGGCATCGTAACGCGCCTGCCGCGCCGCCGCCGACAGGTTGCGGTTGCCTGGCACAGGCGTGCCGTCTGCCACTTCGGGGATAAGATCGGGCGAACGCACCGAGCGGTTGCAATCGATCACCAGGCGGCTGTAGCGCTGCAGAAGAAGCGGCGCATCCAGCAACGCGGACATCTCGCGCGCCACCCCTGCGGCGCCGATATCCCAACCGATATGGCGATCGAATGCTTCAGGCTCGAGCCCCAGTTGGTTAAGCGCGCGCGGCACCAGCCGACCGCCATGCTCGCAGATCAGCACCACGCGCCCCTTGCCATCGGGCTTGACGATCTCGCAGGGCGTAGGTTCGTCAGGGCCAAGCAGCGGAACCGGGCAATCCTGCGCGTCAAGTTCAGGCATCAGATACCTCGAGAAATGGTGCCGCAAGGGCACCGGAAGCGAAAGTGGCGAGCATGCGATGGGCGTGCCGGACATGGCACCAAGGGGAAGAAAATTTTTTTGCGCAGTCAAGGGGAATCTGTTTTTTGATTTGATATTTTCAGTTGCCGATGATTTTATCGTCATCGAAGGTGGCCGCCGGCATAGTTCGCTGCGCATGAAGAAAACTGACGGGAGGAAAGGCCGGCGATGACCGTCAGGGAACTGCTCAACCAACAGATCGCACAGCTGACGACGAGCGAACGCAAGATTGCAGGCGTGTTGCTGGCCGATTATCCCTATGCCGGCCTGCTGCCCATCCAGGAGCTGGCCGCCAGCGCGCGCGTCAGCCCGGCCTCGGCCACGCGCTTCGTAAACAAGCTGGGTTTCGCCGGTTATCAGGAATTCCAGCGCCGCCTGATCGGCGAGTTGCAAAAGCGCGAATTGTCCCCGCGCCAACTCAAGCTGACCGAGGTGCCCCCCCCCGAGGGCGCCCCTTTCTTTCACGATTATGCTCATCGCATGTCGCGCACCCTTACCGCCCTTGTCGAGGCTGTGCCCGAAGCGCAGGTCGACATGGTGGCCCAACTGCTGGCCGACCCGGCGCGCCAGATCTTTCTGCGCGGCGGGCGGGTGACCGACTCGCTGGCGCGGCTCTTGTCGGTGCATCTGCGCCAGATCCGCGACAAGGTGCACCACCTTGCCGACGACCCCGAAACCTGGCCCGAGGCGTTGCTGCGAATGCGCAGGCAGGATGTGGTGGTGCTGTTCGATGTACGCCGGTACGACCCGCGCCTGGCAGTGCTGGCCGAGCAGATCGCGCGCGAAAGGCAGCCCGTAATCGTGTTGCTCTCCGATACCTGGCTGTCGCCGATCGCGGCGCAGGCCACGCATGCCTTCCCGCTTCCCATCGACCTGGGAACGGCCTGGGATACGCATGTCAGCCTGGTCACGATGATCGAGGCGCTGATCGTGCGCGTCTCCGAAGCCGACTGGGTTGCCACCAGCCAGCGGCTGGAAGCATGGGACCGGCTGCGTGGGCTCATCGACCCTGGCACTCAATCGGCTAATACGCCCCCAACCCAGACCCCGAAAAGAGGACCCCCAGAATGATCAACAGCGAAGATATCGTCTATGCCTGCACTTGCGATTTTGCGGGCAAAACCAGGGGTAAGGGCTTTCCGGCTGCGGATATGGAGAAGCGGCTGAAGCGCGGCATCGGCTGGGCGCCGACCAACACGCAGATCACTTGTTTCGACGCCATCGCCCCCAGCCCTTTCGGCGCGCTGGGCGACCGGGTGCTGATCCCCGATGCCGGCACCCGCGTGACCTTGCGCTCGCAAGAGCTTGGCCTGTCCGAGGATTTCGTGCTGGGGGATCTTTACACCACCGACGGCCAGCCCTGGGCGCTTTGCCCTCGCTCCATCCTCAAGACCGCGCTCGAGCGCCTCAGGCGGGTGGCGGACTTGTCGCTGATCGCCAGTTTCGAGCACGAGTTCCAGTTTCGCGGCGCCGGGATGGGCCGGGGCACGGCCTATGCGCTGCAGGCATTCCGCCCCAACCGGGTTTTCGCCGAACGGCTGATGGGAGCGATGCGCGCCGCCGGGCTGGAACCCGACACGATCATGAAGGAATACGGCGCCGACCAGTTCGAGGTTACCATGGACCCCGCGCGCGGGGTCAGCGCCGCCGATCATTCGGTCATCCTGCGCCAACTCGTCTATGCCGTCGCCGAAAGCTGCGGCCACGCCGCCACCTTCACCCCGCTGCAAGACCCGGCAGGCATTGGCAATGGCGTGCATATCCATTTCAGCTTTGTCGATGAAAACGGCGCACCCGCCACCTACGACCCGCAGGGCAAGCATCGCATGACGGCGTATGCCTCGGCCTTTGCGGCAGGTATCCTGCGCCATGTCGACGAGATCATGGCGCTGCTGGCCCCCAGTGTGGTGTCCTATGGGCGGCTGACGCCGCATCGCTGGAGTGCGGCCTTCAACAATCTCGGCGTGCAGGACCGCGAGGCCACGCTGCGCATCTGCCCGGTTTCGGCCATGTCCGACATCGACATCGCGCGCCAGTTCAACCTGGAGTTCCGCGCCGCCGATGCCTGCGCCAGCCCCTATCTGCAACTGGCCGCGCTGGTTCATGCCGGCTGTCAGGGAATCGAGGACGGGCTGGTTGCCCCCGACGCTACCGAGGAAGACCTCGCCACCCTGCCACAAGAGGCGCTTGAAGCACGAGGGCTGCGCCGGCTGCCCTCCAGCCTGGCCCAGGCGCTGGAGATCTTCGCGGCAAGCGATCATGTGCGCAACTGGTTCGGCGAAGAGTTCGTCACCGTGTACCCGCTGCACAAGAAGGGCGAGATGGATTTCGTCGCCGAGATGTCGCCGGAAGACATGCACCGCGCCTACGCGCTGGTCTATTAGGGCCCAGCGCTCCTGCCGCAGCGGAACTTCTGCATGCGACGGGGCCTCAGGTGTCAGCACCGGTTATGGGAGAGCTTGAATTCCCGCCGCTTTACCCGGATCGGCCGGGTGCGGTGTCGCACTCGCTGGAGCGAACCGGTATGCGTGTTATTCTGTCACTTGGAATCTCGCATTCTCGGCTGCGTTCGGCAGATCCGGTGACTGGAGTGTTGCTGGTTTCCGACTGGAAAGCGAAGTTTTCACCCAAACGATTATGAACCGCCCCGGGTTTCCGAGAGGCTTCTTTGTTCAAAACCTACGCGGCTTT
>JAFIEG010000013.1 GCA_020832665.1 Pararhodobacter sp.
CGGCTTTCGGCCGGTCTCTGGCGGCCTTCTTGCCGGGCTGGCGTGCGGGGGCGGGGTTAGGGGTCGCGGGGGTTTGTGCCCCCCCCCCGGGGGGCGGGCGGGGGGGGGGGGGGGAAGAGCCAGAGCCAGAGCCGCCGGAACATCGCAAACGAACCAGATAAAACAGGGAGACCAACCATGAAACCGATCCACCTTGCCCCACTCGCCTCGGCCCTTGCCCTGGCCCTCGCCCTGCCGGCAGCGGCAGAAATTCGCATCGGCGTCCTGATCCCCGATTCGGGGCCGGCGGGCCTGTTCGGCCCTTCCAGCAGGCAAGCCGCGCAACTGGCCGCCGAGGACATCAATGCCGCCGGCGGCATCAATGGCGAGCCCATCACGCTGCGTTTCGGCGATGTCGGCGTGCCGCCGGCGCAGGCGGTGCAGACCGCCATGCGGCTGTGGCGCGGCGAGGGCGTGCAGGGCTTTGTCGGCATGCATGACAGCGCCGTGCGCGCCGCGCTCAACGGCCAGTTTCGCGGCCAGGTGCCCTATATCTATTCCGGGGTCTATGAGGGCGGAGAATGCGCGCCGGGCAACTGGCTGACCGCTGAAACCCCGGCCCAGCAGCTGGCCCCCACCATCCCCTGGCTGGCCGAGAACCACGGCGCCAGCCAATGGTATCTGATCGGCAATGATTACAACTGGCCGCGCGATACCAACGACGCCGCCCGCCCCATCATCGCCGAAGCCGGCGGCGAGATCGTGGGCGAAGAATATGTCCCGCTGGGCACCGCCGATTACGACGCCTCGCTGCAGCGCATCCGCGCCTCGGGGGCCGATGCGGTGCTGGTCACGCTGGTGGGCGGCGACTCGGTAGCCTTCAATATCGGCTTCGGCGCCTTCGGGCTTGATGAGCAGGCGCTGCGGCTGGGCACGCTGATCGAGGAAAACACGCTGGCCGGTATCGGCGCAAGCGGGGCGAACCGGCTCTTTGCATCGATGGGCTTCTTCGCCAGCATCGAAACCGATTCCGCGCAGGCTTTCGCCGCGCGCCACGCCGAAACCTTCGGCGCCGAGGCCGCGCAGCTCAACGGCATGGGCCAGTCGGTCTATGACGGGCTGATGCTGCTGGCGGCGCTGGGCAACGCCGCGGGCTCGATGGATGCCGACGCCATCACCGCCGCCGCCGACGGCACCGGCTTCACCTCGCCGCGCGGCGAGGCGGTGCTCGATGGCAACCATGTCGCGCAGACCATCTATCTGGCCGAAGGCACCGGCGGCGCCTTCAGCGTGGTCGCCAGCTTCGACAATGTCGCTCATGGCGTGACCTGCGAGTAATGGAAGCGGCGCTGCTGATCGGCCTCAACGCCGCCTGGCAGATCGCGGCCCTGGCGCTTCTGGCGCTGGGGCTTGCGATCGTGTTCGGCCTGCTGCGCATCCTCAACATGGCGCATGGCGAATTCGTCATGCTGGGCGCCTATGCCCATGTGCTGACCGCGCAGGCCGGGCTGCCGCCCTGGATGGCGCTGCCGGTCTGCATCGGCTTCGTGGGGCTGGCGGCGCTGGCGGTGGAAAGGCTGGTGGTGCGCCACCTCTATGACCGGATGTTCGACAGCCTGCTGGCCACCTGGGCGCTGTCGATCCTGATGCGCGAGGCGGTCGAACTGGTCTGGGGCCGCGCCTATCGCAATGTGCCGCTGCCGGTGGAAGGCGTCACCCAGCTGGGCCCGGTGGGTTATCCCAGTTACCGGCTGATGGTGATCGCGCTGATCGTTATTGTTTTCTTCGCGCTCTGGCGCTGGTACCGGCGCAGCCTGACCGGGGTGCGCCTGCGCGCGATGGTGTCGAACCCGGCGCTGGCACGCGCCTCGGGCATCAATACCGCGCGGCTGTCGGCAATGGCCTTTGTCACCGGCTGCGTGAGTGCCGGGCTTGCCGGACTGATCCTGGCGCCGGTGCTGGCGGTCGAGCCGAATATGGGGCTCGACGCGCTGATCCGGTCGTTCTTCGCGCTGGTCGTGGGCGGGCTGGGCACGCTTGAAGGGCTGGGCATCGGCGTGGCCGTTGTCGGCGGGCTGCAGGCGGGGCTGAGCGCGGCCTTCAGCCAGACGGCGGGCTATCTGGGCGTTCTGATCCTGGCCATCCTGTTCCTGTGGAGGCGCCCCGATGGGCTCTATCGTCGCCGTTAACGCGGCCCTGGCGCTGGCGCTTCTCGCGGTGCCGGCGCTGTGGGGCGATTTCATGGCCTGGCAGATCGGGCTTTACCTGCTTTACGGCGTTGCCGCGCAGGGCGTGGGGCTGGCCTGGGGGCGCGGGGGCTTTCTGCCGCTGGGCAATGCGGTGTTCTTCGGTGTGGCGGCTTACGCCGCCGCGATGGTGCTCAACGCCACCGGCGGCGCGCTCTTGCCCAACCTGCTGGCGATGCTGGCCATCGCCGGCGTGCTGGCGGCGCTGGCCTGGGGGCTGGCGGCGCTGGTCTTTCACGGGCGCAGCGATTCAGGGCCCTTCTTCTCGCTCATCACGCTGGCGCTGGTGCTGATCGTGGCGCAACTGGCCGAAACCAACCCGTCCATCACCGGCGGCTTCAACGGCTATGCCGGCTTTGCACCGCTGGCCGGGCTGGACCCTTACGGCAACCTTTACTACGCCATCGTCGCGCTGGTGGTGGCGGTGAGCCTGTCGCTCATGGCGCTCGATCGCCTGCCCGCCGGACTGGTGCTGCGCGCGCTGGTGGCGCAGGAAGGGCGGTTGCAGCTTCTGGGCTTCGCCACCAACCGCGTCAAGGCCTGGGCCTTCGCCGGCGCGGCCTTCATCACCGCGCTCGCGGGCACGCTTTACGCCAGCCATCAGGGCATCGTCACACCGCAGGCCACGGGCTTCGTGCTTTCGGCCGAGTTGGTGATCTGGGCGGCGGTGGGTGGGCGTCTGCACCCGCTGGGGGCGCTTTTCGGCGCCGTGGCGATCGGGCTTCTGAGCGCCGAGCTGCGCGATATCCTGCCCTGGTGGGAGGTGGTGGTGGCCATGATCTTCCTGCTGGTGGTGCTGCTGGCGCCCGGCGGCGCGGCCGAGTTGGTTGCGCGTGGCGCCCGCGCCCTGGGCTGGCAGCGGCGCATTCCCCAACCCGCCCCCTGCCCCGCGCCGTCCTCGCGCGCCGCCGGCGCCACCGGTGCGCTGCGGCTCGAAGACGTGCAATTGCATGCCGGCGCCGTGCATATCCTTCGCGGTCTGGATGTAAGCTGCCCCGAAAGCGGCATCCTTTGCGTGATCGGCCCCAATGGCGCGGGCAAGACAACCATGCTCAAGGCGATTACCGGCGCCATGCGCCTGCAATCCGGGCGCATCCTGCTGGGCGAGCGCGATATCACGAATGCCCCGATCCATGCCGCGCTCGATGCCGGGATCGGCCGCAAGATGCAGATCCCCACCGTGTTTGGCGGGCTTAGCCTGACCGAGAACCTGCAACTGGCGTCGCTGGCCGGGCGCGCGCGCGCGGGCGATTTCCTGCACCCGGCCACGCTGGGCTGGCAGTCGCCTGCGCTGGCGCGCCTCATGGCGCATCCGGCCGTGCCGCTGGCCGGGCTGAGTGCGCGCGATGCCGGCTCCTTGCCGCAGGGCCACCGGCAGTTGCTGGAACTGGGGCTGACCATTGCCGCCGAGCCGCAAATCCTGCTGCTCGACGAGCCCACCGCCGGCATGTCGCCCGAGGAAACCGCGCTGATGGTGGAGCTGATCCGCGATTATCAGGCCCAGACCGGCGCCTTCGTGCTGGTCATCGAGCATGACATGGCGCTGGTGGCAGCGCTCGATGCGCGCGTTCTGGTGCTGCATCAGGGGCGCAATCTGGCCGTGGGCCGGCTCGACGAGGTTCGCGCCAATCCGGCCGTTGCCGCCGTCTATGCGGGGGGCGAGAAATGACCAAAATGTTGCTTCGGCTCGAAGATGTCTCTGGCGGATATGGCGATACGCTGGTGCATCGCGGGCTCTCGCTGGAGCTGGCGGCGGGGCAGGTGCTGGGCGTGATCGGGCGCAACGGCACCGGCAAGACCACGCTGGCGCAGCTGATCGGCGGCGAGCTTTCGCTGGCGGCGGGGCGCATGGTGCTAGGCGGGCGCGACATCTCCAGCCTGCCGCCATGGGAGCGCGCCAAGGCGGGCATCGCGGTGATGCCACAAACCGGGATGGTGTTTGACGCACTCACCGTCGCCGAAAACCTGGCGCTGCTGGGACCGGTAACGCTGGGCAAGCTGGGCGAGCGCTTTCCGCATGTCGTTGATCGCCTGAGCCAGCAGGCGGGCTCGATGTCGGGCGGCGAGCGCAAGATTCTGGGCTTCGTGCGTACCATGCTCAGCCCGGCCCGGCTGGTGGTGCTGGATGAGCCCTCCGAAGGTGTCCAGGCCGAGAATATCGCGCACATGCAGGACACGATCGCCGAAGCGCGCGCCGCCGGTCTTGCCTGCATCCTGCTGGAGCAGAACATCTCGATGGTCGAGGCGCTGGCCGACAGCGTGATCGCGCTGGACAGCAACGGTATCGTCTATAAGGCGCAGGGCGCGCAGATCGACCGCAAGGCGATGCTGGCTGCCATCAGCATCTGACCGGCTGGCTGAGATTTCGGCTTCGGTTTGAGCACTGGCACCGACCGCTGTCGTGCCGAAGGCATGCCCTGGCGCAGTCGTGCCGAAGGCACGCCTTTGGCGTGACGCCGGGCGCGATGACCCAGTGTTGTCACATGTCCGAGGAACGAAAAACCGGTTCCCACTTCTTCGCGGCACGCCAGAGTGCACCCAGCTCAGCCGTCCTTCCGCCCGGTCTGTTGGTAAAGCGCATTGCCTGGATTTGCGGCGAGCCCGTCGCCCGCCCATGATGCGATCCGTGCTGAGTTAAGCGCGTTGCATGGCCACGCTCGGCGCCCTGCGCCACGGACGTTTATGCGCGAGATTCGTCGAAGAACTGCGCGCGTGTGGCAGCCCGGGAAGGTCATCACCATCGCAGTCGCCCGAAAACGGCTCAGCGTGGCGAACGCCGTCTTGCGGGACCGGTTTCCCTTTCCAAGCAATTCTCCGTAACACAGCTGCCACCCCGCGCGCCCCGTCACGTCGAAGGCGTGCTTCCAGCACGACCACGCTACAAGCGTGCTTTCAGCACGACAATGCCACAAGCGTGCTTCCAGCACGACGCAGGCGCTGCCCTTGCGGGCGCACGGGCGGGCGTGAGAAGCCGGGTTACCGGAACTAATCAGACTTGATATCAGCCGGCCTGCTGGTCGCGCGATGGCGCTTCTATCCCGACGTTCACTTTGCATGGCTACAGAGCCAGTGGGGGGCAAGGCGAATGCGCCGCCACGCATCGATCGGTATTCATGCGTGCGCGTGGATATACCCGTTCAGCGCAGGGAGAGTGAGTCTCACCGCCAGCATGGCGAGGTGTGATACCGCAGACATCGCGGGCACGAATGCGCCTTCAGGCCTGCCCGATGTCCAGCGTCACGCCTTGCACCGGCGTTGCTGGCCGGCACGGGGCATTGCGCACGGTTTCGTCGGTTCCATCGGAATGGAGCATGGTCATCCGGCTGCGCCCGGCATGCTTGGACAGGTAGAGCGCCTTGTCGGCCCGCGCGAGAAGCGCATCGCGCCGGTCGCGACAGTCGGGGCAGTCGGGGGGCACCTCGGTCTGGTGCAGAACCGCGCCGATCGAGGCCGATATCCGGCATTCGTGCCCGTCGAAGGGGATCGGAGTTTCCAGCCGCGCCAGCAGCGCCCGCCCGATGCGTCGAATCGGTTCGAAATTGCGAATCGTCGGCAGCAGGATGATGAATTCGTCCCCTCCGACCCGAGCCACCAGATCGTTGCCGCGCACCGACTGGCGCAGCGCAGCCGCAACGGCAACGAGCACATGATCGCCGGCTGCATGGCCCAGCGTGTCGTTGACCTGCTTGAAGCGATCTAGATCGACATGCATCAGCCCGAAGGGGCTGCCGGCGGCGAGAAGTTGCTGCATCTGGCGTTCCAGCGCACGGCGATTGCCCAGCCCGGTCAGCGTGTCGGTCAGCGCCTGTGCCTCGGCCTGCTTCTTGGCGCCGAGCAGTCGTTGGTTCATCCGGTCCAGCTCGGCCATGACCGCGGCTTTCGCCTCGGCCAGATACAGCAGTTCGATGGCCAGGTCGGTAGGGGCGAAATCAGTATCGCTGAGAGCGTGTTCGCGCACCGCGTCGCGCACGCCATAGCCGAAAGACAGGTTCAGCAGAGCGCCGGTGGCGCCGGCCAGCGGCACCGCCACCCCCTTGAACCCGGTACGGGGTGGGCTGGCGAAGTTGAGCCTTATCCGCGTTGCGCGCACCAGATCCTCGGCGTGCGAGATGCGGCGCGGGCGGCGCAGCTCGAAAACCTGCTCGAGCGGCGTGCCGGGGGCGACCGGCCCGGCAAGCTTGCGCAAGGTCGGCCCCATGCTGCGGATCCGGCATTGCCGGTCGATCCACAGGAACATGGGCATCATTTCACCAAGCGCGGCAGGGTCCAGCGCGATTGAGGCAGGCTTCGTCACGGGCTCTCCGCTCCCACCAGTTCGAACCGACGGCCGCTGTGAAAGGTAGGATCATGCACCTCGATTGCGATGATCTCGTCCTGCACCGGCTTCGATCGCCTGCCGTTTGATCGGCGCGCGCCGTTTTCCGCCACGGTCCGGTTGCCGGGCCGGTTTTCAGGATGCGCGCCGGGCTGCGCCCCCTTGTGTTCGAGCACGGCGAGCGCCCCGTAATCATCGGCCATCGCCCTGAGAATGCCGAGCATCACATGGCCAAATCCCGGCGGGCATGCCCGGCAGGTCAGCAGGAACCGGCCCTGGCCCCGATCTTCGGTAACGATTTCCGGCAGCACGAGTTCGGGCACGGCAAGCAGGGTCCGGCCCTGAAGATCCTCGAGCGAGTAGAGAAAATCGGTGAAGCTGACCCCGCCAAATCGCAGGAGCCGGCGCAGCGCGGCCAGCCGGGGATTGCCGACCAGATAGGTGCCCAGATCCTCAAGCAGCGAACAACGCGTGCGATCCAGCAGCCGCGCGGCAACCGCGAGCACGGCATCGGTGATCCGGTCGTCATATTGCTGCATGGCCTCGAACCCGTCGGGACCCAGATCCTGCGCAACACCGGATTGCGCGCTCACACGCTGCCAGACCGCTTCGCCGAAGCTGTCGGTGATGAAGCTCTGGATCGCCTTGTTGATCAGCCCGTGCATCTCGCACCCCGGATAGTTGCCCTGCAGATGCTAGGCAGGCCAGGTTAAGAAATGGCAAACGGCATCACGCCGGCACAATGCCCAGCAGGGCCGGCAGGTGGCCGATATCGGGGCGCAGCGCATCGGCATGGGGTGCCAGGTCGGCGCTTTCCGCCACGCCGGTCAGAACCGCCAGCGTGCGCATGCCGGCGGCGCGACCGGCATCGAGGTCATGGCGGCTGTCGCCAACCATGAGCACTGCCTCGGGCGGCAGACCGCAATGGCGGGCGAAGGCCAGCGGCATGCCCGGCCCGGGCTTTGCCCCGTAGCCCGAATCGAAGCCGGCGACGAAGTCGAACATCTCCATCAGATCGCCGAGATGCTGGCGGGCGACCGCTTCGTGGTCATTGGTCGCCACACCCAGCCGGTAGCCGGCCGCAGCAAGGCCTTGCAGCAGCGGCCGCAGCGGTACCGCCTCGACCAGCGGCACCGCGGCGGCGGCAGCCGAGATGCGCGCCTCGATCACCTCGAGCGGCAGGCCGGGCGGGGGCAGATAGGGCGCAACAAGCGCCGCCGCCTCGCGCCCGGTGCCGGCAATCACCTTGCTGTGCGGCAGGAAACGACACCTTTCCTCGTCGAAACCGATGGCCTGCGCCAGTGCCGACCGGCGCGCGGCGTCGGACCCGCCGATCTGGCGGATCATCATCATTGCCCAGGAACTCCACGTCGCCTGGAAATCGTAAAGGGTGCCATCCTTGTCGAACAGTATTGCCCGGATATCGTGCATTCGGCTCATGTCCAGTGCATCTCGGCGCCGCCAGGCAGCGCGGTGCGCGCCTCGGCGGGGCGTTCGGGCGGCACGCCAAGATCGGCGCAGCAGGCCAGAAGCTGATCTTCACTGGCCATCAGGAAATCAATGACAGCGAGAAGAAAACCGGGCTGTGCCAACGCCTTGCGCATATCTGCGGGTGCCGAGCCGGTTGCTGCCATGAAGGCACCCAGGCGCGCGGAATCGGTGCTCAGCCATTCCAGAACGCGGGCTGCGAACAATTCAGCCTCGGGGCGTGATAAAGCCATGTTTGCGTTGCCGTGCGTTTCTGTTTCATGATCGGTTAATCTCGGGAAAGAAATCGTTAACCAATCGGGGTTATCAAGGGATTAAGCGCTAGGCCGCAAGCATTCAACCGGGAAGGCGAGAACGCGGCACATAACGAGGTAATATTTGCCATGTCGGGCAGGATTCTGGTCGTCGATGATCTCGCCACCAATCGGGCGTTGCTCAAGGTCAAGCTTCGGGCGGCCTTTCACGAATGCCTTCAGGCCGCCGACGGCCCCTCGGCGCTGGAGATCGCGCGCCGTGAACGCCCGGCGCTGATCCTGCTCGATGTCATGTTGCCAGGCATGTCGGGGATCGAGGTCTGCCGCCGGCTGCGCAACGATCCGCAGACCCGCGACATTCCCGTGGTCATGATCACCGCCTCGGGCGATCGCGAAAGGCGGTTGCAGGCACTGGCGGCCGGGGCAGACGACTTTCTGACCAAGCCGCTCAACGATGTCATCCTGCGGGCGCGTATCCGCAGCCTGCTGCGCGCCCGCGAGGCCGAGTATGAGCTGCGACTTCGCGCCGACACCTTTCAGGCGCTGGGCTTTGGCGACATGCCGGCCGAGTTCGAGCCGCCGGGGCGGATTGGGCTGATCGCGGGCGATACGGCCAGGGCAGCGGCCTGGCGCGCAATGCTGGCGCCGCATCTGAAGGACAGCATCGAGGTGCTGAGCCCGGCGGCGGCGCTGTCCGGTAGCCACGGTGGCAGCGTGCCGGACCTTTACATGGTGGCCGCCGACATGGGGGCGCATGGCTCGGGGCTCAGGCTGGTGGCCGATCTGCGCTCGCGCCTGCAAAGCCGGCACAGCGCCATCGTGCTCGTGCTCGACGATCCGGCATGCGAGACGGCCGCGAACGCGCTCGACATGGGGGCAAGCGATCTGCTGACTCTGCCTTTCGATGCGCAGGAAACCGCCCTCAGGCTGGGCTTGCAGATCAGGCGCAAGCGCCGCGCCGATCGCCTGCGCGAGGCGCTGCAGAACGGGTTGGAAATGGCGCTGATCGACCCGCTGACCGGGCTTCACAACCGCCGCTACGCGCTTTCGCGGCTCAAGCGCATTGCCGCGCGCAGCCAGGAAAACGCAAGCGTTTATGCGGTCATGCTGCTCGATCTCGACCGTTTCAAGGCCATCAACGACATGCACGGCCACGCCGCCGGCGATGCCGTTCTGCAAGCCGTTGCCCGGCGGCTGCGCGCCTGCCTGCGACCGGCCGATCTTCTGGCGCGCATCGGCGGCGAGGAATTTCTGGTGGCGATCCCCGATTGCTCGCTGGAAATGGCGCGCGGCGTGGCCGAGCGGCTGCGCAATGTCGTCGGCTGCGAGCCGGTCACCCTGCCCGGGGGCGATAGCACGGTGTCGGTGACGATTTCGGCGGGGCTGGCCATGGGGGCGGTTCGCCCGATGGGCGAAGTCGTGCCGGCACCGGTGCGGGGGGCATTTTGCCAGCTCGATACCGAGCTTCCCGGCGCATCGGCGCAGGCGGTTCTTGCCAGCGCCGATGCCGCGCTGCTGGCAGCAAAGACCGAGGGGCGCAATCAGGTCAATGTTTCCGCCAGCGCTGCCTGATACCGCCTTCGGTTGAGCGCCCCGGCATGACGGGGTGATCTCCTTGCCGCCGGTGAGGGTGAAACGGGGATGACGGGGTTAACCCGCCCTACTGCCCCGGCGCTTTTCCGCAGGGCGGGGTTCACCCCGCCCTCGTGGTTCGCTCAAACAAGGGTGTATCCCGGCCCGTTCCGGCCCCCCCCCCGGTGCAGCCCGAGGTGATCAGACGGATTTCGGATAATCGGTTTCGATACCCCGGTCTGCGGGCGTCATTCGCCCGCGATTCGCTTGCCATCAGCCGGTCACGAACAACTCGCGCGGCAGGTCGCACAGGCATTGCGCGCCGTTTTCGGTGACGACGATGCTTTCGGTGATCTCGATGCCGCCATCGTCGAGCCACAGCGCGGGCATGAAGTGAAACACCATGCCAGGCTGCAGCACCGTTTTGTCGCCCCGGCGAAGCGACATGGTGCGCTCGCCCCAATCCGGCGGGTAGCTCAGCCCGATGGAATAGCCACAGCGGCTGTCCTTCTCGAAACCGTGCCTTTGCAGGGTGCCGTTGAAGCTGTTGGCGATATCCTCGCAGGAGTTGCCGGGGCGCGCCTGTTCGAGGGCGGCCTCGGTCGCAGCCTGCACCGCCGCTTCGGCACGGCGATACTTGGCCGGCGGCTCGCGGAAGAACAGCGTGCGCGAAAGCGGGCAGTGATAGCGCCGGAAAACACCAGCGATCTCGAAGAAATGCGGCTCGTCGCGGTCCATCGGGCGGTCGTTCCAGGTCAGATGCGGGGCGGTGGCATCGAGCCCCGAGGGCGTCATCGGCACGATCGCCGGATAATCGCCCCAATGCCCTTCGGTCCCCATCGCGCCGGCATGCAGGATCTCGGCCACCAGCGCATTCTTGGCCAACCCCGGCCGCGCCACATCGAGGATACGCTTGTGCATCGCCCCGACGATGCGCGCCGCGCGGCGCAGGCGCTCCAACTCGGCGGGGGATTTCACCGCCCGGCACCAGTTGACCAGCCCGGTGGCGTCCACCGGCGGTTCCTGCAGCAACGCGCTCAGCACGGCATGGGCGCGAGCCGAGTAGTAGTAGTTGTCCATTTCCACGCCGACGCGCCCTTTTGCCCAGCCGCGGGCGCTAAGCAACAAGCCCAGGGTTTCCATCGGGTGCTTGTCTGGGTTCTGCACATAGATGTCGGGATAGCTCTCTATATGCGAAGGCTCCATCCACACGGTGCGCAGCGCGCCGGCGGCATCCATCTGCCGCCCCCACCAGACCGGCGGACCGTCGGGGCCGATCACCACCGCCTGATGCACATAGAATGACCAGCCGTCATAGCCGCTGGCCCAGGCCTTGTTGGACGGGTCCGAAATGACCAGCACATCGATTCCGGCGACTTCCATGGCGGTACGGATGCGATCAAGCCTTGCGGCGTATTCGCCGGCTGAGAAATCGGCCACATCGAAATCAATATTCGCCAATTCCATGGGGTGCTCCATCTGCAACGGATTGCTGGTCAGCCTGCCGCGCGGTAAGGCCTTTCGCCTTCCGGCTGCATGGGGCAGCCTAGCCACCGAATCAGGGGGTTGGCTGCTCTGCTTGCGACATCGGGTAGCAGTGGCGCGACACCTAGACGCAGTGTCATACCGTCGCCGGGTGTTTTCATGGGCCGCGGCGCTTGTATCGAGGTGCCGCCAGCACCTCGCCAACCGCAGGAATGGCAATGGTGCCCATCCTGCCGGTTTGGCACGCGTGAAGCGATCAACCGGCCCGGTGTCAGTCTTTCCGATCGCGCATTTCCGAGGGGGCGGCAAGGCCCAACTGGTGCATATTGGCGACGAGATCATCGCGCAGGATATGGTCGAGATGCGCCGCGCCGGTCTCGCCCAGCGCGGCCAGCGCCACATGCCATGCACGCCCGAGCATCACGAAATCGGCCCCGCGCGCGATGAGGCGCAGCATGTCGAGCCCACCTTCGACGCCGCCATCGGCGATCAGCGGCAGTGCCGGTACTGCCGTGCGGATCGTCGGCAGCACCTCGGCCACTGAAGGGCAACCGTCGAACTGGCGCCCGGTATGGTTCGATACCCAGACCGCATCCACCCCTTCGGCCTGCGCTCGCGTTGCGTCCTCGGGCCGCAGGATGCCCTTCAGCACAAGCGGGCCGTCCCACAGATCGCGCAGGGCCCCGACATAGCCCCAGTCCGGGTTGACGCGCAGAAGATAACCGGCATGGGCGGTCGAGGGGGCGTCCTTGTCAATGCGCAGATATCCATCCATCAGCCGCAGCCGCGGCATGCCGTGGCGCAGCGTACCCAGGGCCCAGCGCGGACGGGTGGCGGTCTGCCAGATCATGCGCGGAGTCTTTTTCGGCGGGATCGCCAGATCGGCGCGGCGCTGCCTTTCACGCCGCGAGGGGCCGGGGACATCGACGGTCAGCACCAGCACGCGAAAGCCCGCCGCGCGTGCCCGGCGCAGGATATCAGCACGGATCTCCGGATCGGCGGGCGGGTAAAGCTGAAACCAGCCCATATCGCCGCAAATGGGGCCGATCTCCTCGGGCTCGCGCGTGGCGACGGTGGAAAGGCAATAGGGAATGCGCCGGCTCGCCGCCAGCCGCGCCAGCGAGGCCTCGGCCCCGGGCCAGATCAGCCCCGACATGCCGACCGGCGCGATGCCGTATGGGGCGCTGTACGCCTGCCCCAGAAGCGTGGTCCCAAGCCCCGGCGACAGCGGGCCGGCGAGTACGCGCGGCGTGAGCCGAATGGCATCAAGCGCGGCGCGGTTCAGCCCTTTCACCGATTCCGAGCCGGTGGCGCTGTCGAGATACTCCCAGACGAAATGCGGCAGGCGCCGGCGCGCCCGCGCGCGCAGATCGCAAAGGGCGGGATAGCGCAGGTCAGGATCCATCTCTTTCCCCGCGGCCAGTGCCCGGCGCGACGGCAGCGCCGCCGGCCCGCCCGCCACGCGACGCTGCCGCCGCGCCTTCAGTCCATCTGCGCAGCGCCGGTGTCATCGTAGAGCTGAACCAATTCGCAGAGCATGAGCCATTCACGCCCCGACAGATCGCAAAGCAGCTCGGCAACGCTTTCGGCCAGTTCACGGCTTGGCAGACCGCAGACGACCTCATGCCAGTGCGGCCCTTCCTGGTGCATCACGAACAGATCGATCGACCAGCCTGCGGGCTGGCACCAGTTGGTGACGATGCAGTCCTCGGCTTCGGCGGTATGCGTGCATTGCGCAATCGCCGCGGCGATTGCCACATCGGGTGTGGTGCCGGTGGCCACCCCGCCCCCGGCCTCGGGCGCCTGCACGAAGGCAATGCCGAGCATCCCCTCGGCATGGGCCGGCGCCGGGCCAGGCGCGCACAGCAATGCAAGGGCCATGGCTGGCCATGATCTGTCGGGCATGGCGACCTCTCAATCGAAAGCCGGCGAGCATATGCCCGCCGCGCTTGCGCAGTATTTCCGGCCGGAGGTGCCGAGGCAAGGCCCCGTGTGCCGCTACGCACGCAGATCGCAAAGGGCGGGGTAGCGCAGGTCAGTTCCATCGCCTCCCCCGCGGGCCCGGGGCGGCACGGCGGCGCCATCGCAAGGCGGGCGTCCCGGCGCCCGCCGGGTTGGGTGGGCGGGTGACGGCGCCGCCGTGCCTGTGCCGGGGGCAGGTAGTGCACGGCTCAGGGCCACTTCGCCATCGGCGGCAGGCTCATCAGCACCGCATCGGCATTGTGCCCGGTGGCCAGGCCGAATTTCGTGCCCCGGTCATAGACCAGGTTATATTCGGCATAGAGCCCGCGATGGGTGAGCTGCACCTCCTTCTCGGCCTCGCTCCAGCCTTGCTCGCGCCGGCGCTCGGCCAGCGGCTGGAAGGCCGGCAGGAAAGCCTCGCCCACGGCTCGGGTGAAGGCGAAATCGGCCTCCCAGTCGCCCGAGTTGAGATCGTCGTAGAAGATGCCGCCGACGCCGCGCGCCCGGCCGCGATGGGGGATGAAGAAATACTCGTCCGCCCAGGCCCGGAAGCGCGTATAGTAGTCGCCGGCATGTGCGTCGCAGGCCTTTTTCAACTCGGCGTGGAAATGCGCCGTGTCCTCGGCGTATTCGATGCAGGGGTTGAGATCGGCGCCGCCGCCGAACCACCAGGCATGCGGGGTCCAGAACATGCGGGTGTTCATGTGCACCGCCGGGCAATGCGGGTTTTGCATATGCGCCACCAGGCTGATGCCCGAGGCCCAGAAGCGCGGGTCGTCTTCCATGCCGGGCACGCCGCGTGCGGCCATCGCGGCCTGCGCCTGCGCGCCCAGCTCGCCAAAGACGGTCGAGACATTCACGCCCACCTTTTCGAACACCCGCCCGCCGCGCATGACGCTCATCAGCCCGCCGCCGCCGCTGCCGCCCTCGCGCTCGGTCGGCGTTACCTCGAAGCGCCCCGGCGGCATGTCGCAAAGCGGGCCGGCGAGATGGCCGTCTTCGAGCATCTCGAAGGCGGTGACGATACGATCGCGCAGGCTGCGAAACCAGGTGCTTGCGCGTTGCTTGCGGGCGTCGAAACCGGTGTCGTTCATGTCGGTGCCTTGGTGATTTGAAAAAGCGTACTAGAGCATGTCGCGAAAAAGTGGAAACCGGTTCTTCGCTTCCCGGACATGCGGAAACAGACGATTATGGCGTGTCGGGCGAATTCGAACGAGCGCGACACGCCATAGCGCGTGCGGGCCGGGTGCGAAAGCCTCAGCCGCGCCGGAAGCGATCCACCAGGCGTTGCAGCGCGCCGCGCGGGTCGCCGCCCGCTTGTGCCGGCGGCGGGGTATGTGCCCGGGCGCTGCCGGGCTCGGCGTTGTCGGGCGGGTCGGTTGTGGCGTTGCTGGCGGGGTGGTGCGTCCCGCCCTTTTCCTGCGCCCCCGCCCCCGTCGCCTGCTGCCCGGTGCCGGAACGCGTTTCGGGGCGCTTCTCGGGGCGCTTTTCGGGGCGCGCAGCATTGCGCGCCGGCGCCATGCGCGTAGCGATGGCGTTGAGAAACCGCGCGCCGTCGCCCGCGGCCAGCGCCGGGGCGCCCTCGCTGATGCCGCGCATCAGCTCGTCCAGCCAGTCGGCATCGGCGCGGGCAAAATCGTGCAGCACCCAGGCAGAGACCAGTTCCTTGCGCCCCGGATGGCCGATGCCCAGCCGCACCCGCGCGAATTCGGCGCCCAGATGCGCGGTGATCGAGCGCAGCCCGTTATGCCCGGCATGGCCGCCGCCCTGCTTAAGCCGGCATTTGCCCGGTGCGAGGTCGAGCTCGTCATGGAACACCGTCACATCTTCGGCGCCGAGCTTGAAGAAGCGCGCCGCCTCGCCCACCGACTGGCCCGAGCGGTTCATGTAGGTCTGCGGCTTGAGCAGCATCACCTTCGTGCTGCCCAGCCTGCCTTCGGCCACCAGCCCCTGAAAGCGCGCGCGCCAGGGCGCGAAGCCGTGATCGGCGGCAATGCGATCGATCGCCAGGAAGCCGATATTGTGGCGATGGCCGGCATATTGCCGGCCCGGATTGCCCAGCCCCACCCAGAGTTTCATGCCTGCCTGCTTCCTCGTTCGTCCCTGTTCTTGCGTCGCCGCGACCGCCCTTGCTGCACGCAACTTCGGCCGCAGCGCCGGGCCGGAGCCGGCGCGGCGGGGGGTCACACCCCTGCACCCCCGTGGCGTATTTCAGGGCAAGATGAAGAGGGTAGCGGCGCGCTCAGTCTATACGCTGTCGCCATCAGGGAAAAGGCGGCATGAAAAGGCCCCGCCCTTTGCGGGGCGGGGCCGGGCGGTCGCGTATCGAGCGCGCCGGGCGGGGCCGATCAGGCCTCGTCGACCTCCACTTCTTCTTCCTCGCTCTCATCAGCATCCGCCTGCAGCCCCTTGGGTGCGGCGATATTGGCGATGACAAAGTTTCGCGCAACGGTCGGTTTGGCGCCGGCGGGCAGTTCGATATCGCTAATGTGGATCACATCGCCGATCTGCTTGCCGCTCAGATCCACCGTGAGCTTCTCGGGGATATCGCCGGCGATGACGCTGAGTTCCACCTCGGGGCGCACCACGGTCAGGTTGCCGCCGCGCTTCAGCCCCGGAGCTGCGGCGTGGTTGGTGAACTCGACATTGATGAAGAGCTTGATGCGCGAGGTCCGGCGCAAGCGCATCAGGTCAACATGCGTGGGCAGGTCCCTGACCACGTCGCGCTGCACGCTGCGGCAGATGACGCGCACATCGTCCTCGCCCTCGACCTTGAGGTTCCACAGCCGCGACAGGAAGCGGCCCTCATGCAGCTTCTTGATCAGGTAGTTGTATTTCAGGTTGATGGCGAGCGGCTCTGCACCGCCACCATACACAACGCCAGGTACCTTGCCTTCGCGGCGAGCTTGACGGGCGGCCCCCTTGCCTGTCCCCGTGCGTACCTCGGCGATCAGATCAGGGATCTCACCAGCCATATCGGATACTCCAGTTTGAATGCGTCGGACATGCGCGCCTCCAAGGGTGGTTGCGCATGCGCGGGGGCCTTAGCCCGAATCGCGGGCGAAGGAAAGGGGAAACCGGGCGGGCTTGCCAGCAATATCGCGCCGTGCTTCCTTGCCGCTTCCGTGTTTCAGGAGCTTCGCTTGGCCGACCGCCCGCTTCCCGTTGCCGCCTTTCTGGTGCCGCTGGCGGTGTCGCGCGCGCCCTCGGCGGGGTTTGCGGCGATGGGCATCGCCTGGGGCGCGCTGATGGCCAGCATGCCCGACATCAAGGCGCAACTGGGCGTTGGCGACGGGGCGCTGGGCGGGTTGCTGCTGGTGGCGGCACTGGCGGCAATCGCCATGATGCTGCTGGCGCCGGGGCTGGGCCGGCGGCTGGGCCCGGCGGCGCTGCCGGTGGGCACCTTTGCCATGGGGCTGGCGGTGATGCTGCCCGCGCAGGACTGGGGGCCGCTTTTCTTTGTCGGTGCGATGCTGGCCATGGGTGGCAGTTCCGGCGCCGCCGAAGTGTGGTTCAATGCACGAATCAGCACGCTCGAGGCCGGCCGGCGCATGGCGCTGATGAACCTCAACCATGCGCTTTATTCCTTCGCCTATGCCGGCGCTGCGGCGCTGGCGGGGCTTGCGCGCGCCACCGGCTGGAGCCCGCAGGCGATACTGGGCGCCGCCGGGCTGGCGGTGCTGTTACTGGCGCTGGCGGCGGTGGAGCGCGGCGAGCGCGAAGCCGAGGCCGGCAGCGGCCCCGGCGCGGGTGGGGGTGGCTGGCGGCTGGCGCCGGTACCGCTGCTGGCCGGGGCGCTTCTGCTGGTGGCCTTTCTGGCCGAGAATGCCGCCGAGGCGTGGTCAGCGCTTTATATCGAGCGCGATCTGGGTGCGGGCACCGGTGCCGGTGCCGCCGGCCCGGCGCTTCTGGGCCTGACCATGGGGGTTGGCCGGCTGGCCGGGCAGTTGATGGCCTCCAGGCTGGGCGATCAGGCGCTCTTGCGCATCGGGCTGTGGCTGGGGGCGGCGGGCGTGGTGGTGGTGATTGCCGCTCCCGGCCCTGCGGTGGCTTATGCAGGTTTCATCGGCCTGGGGCTGGGCATCTCGGTGCTGGCGCCCACGGCGCTTTCGGTGGCCGGGCGCCTGGCGGCGCCGGCAGCGCGCGCCCATGTTATCGCCCAGGCCACGGTAATCGGCTATCTGGGGTTTTTTCTGGGCCCCGGCATGCTGGGCATGGTGGCTGAGTTGGGCGGGCTGCGGCTGGCCTATGGGGTGGTGGCGCTGGCGCTCATGGCGGGGCTGGCGCTGCGGGCCAGGCTGGCGCGGCACGAGGGCTGAGCGCCGCGTGAATGGGTAAACAATATCGCCCGCCAGACGCACCACTGCGCATTTTCATTTGACCAGCGCGCGGGCGGGGCGTATTTTATTTGAACGGGCGTTCAATAATGGGAGGAAGGGATGTTCACCGCATCCATGCGTTTCGATCTGGGCGAGGATGTCGAGGCCCTGCGCGAGTTGGTGCATCGCTGGGCGCAGGAGCGCGTCAAGCCGATGGCGGCCGAGATCGACAGCAGCAACGACTTTCCCCATGCGCTGTGGCGCGAGATGGGCGAGCTGGGTCTTCTGGGCATCACTGTCGAGGAAGAATACGGCGGCACCAATATGGGCTATCTGGCCCATACCGTGGCGGTTGAGGAAGTGGCGCGCGCCTCGGCCTCGGTCAGCCTGTCCTATGGCGCGCATTCCAACCTTTGCGTCAATCAGATCAGGCTCAACGGCACGCAAGAACAGAAAGAAAGATACCTGCCGAAACTGGTGAGTGGCGAGCATGTCGGCGCACTGGCCATGTCCGAGGCCGGGGCGGGCTCGGATGTGGTGGGCATGAAGCTGCGCGCGGTGAAGAAAAACGACCGCTACATCCTCAACGGCACAAAATACTGGATCACCAACGGCCCCGATGCCGATACGATGGTGGTTTACGCCAAGACCGACCCCGATGCCGGCTCGAAGGGGATCACTGCCTTCCTGATAGAGAAGACGATGAAGGGCTTTTCCACCAGCCCCCATTTCGACAAGCTGGGCATGCGCGGCTCGAACACGGCCGAACTGGTATTCGAGGATGTCGAGGTGCCGTTCGAGAACGTTCTGGGCGAGGAAGGCAAGGGCGTGCGCGTGCTCATGTCGGGGCTCGATTACGAGCGCGTGGTGCTCTCGGGCATCGGCACCGGCATCATGGCCGCCTGCCTGGACGAAGTGATGCCCTACATGGTCGAGCGCAAGCAGTTCGGCCAGCCGATCGGGAATTTCCAGCTCATGCAGGGCAAGATCGCCGACATGTACACCGCGATGAATTCGGCGCGCGCTTATATCTACGAGGTGGCGCGCGCCTGCGACCGGGGGCAGGTGACGCGCCAGGACGCGGCGGCCTGCGTGCTTTATGCATCGGAAGAAGCAATGAAACAGGCGCATCAGGCGGTGCAGGCGATGGGCGGCGCCGGCTTCATGAACGACAGCGCCGTCAGCCGGCTGTTTCGCGATGCCAAGCTGATGGAGATCGGCGCCGGCACCAGCGAGATCAGGCGCATGCTGGTGGGGCGCGAGATGATGGCGGCAATGGGCTGAACGCGCCGGGGCGCATGAGGCGGCAAGGGAGGCGGCGATGCGGCATTGGGGCGGAATGCGCCAGACGATGGCGGCAACGGCGCTGGCGGCTGCCCTGCCCGGCGCCGCCTTGGCCGACGAAGTCGCGTTTTCCGCCGATTACACGAATGCATGCCTGGAAGAGGGGGGCTGGAGCGATTGTATCGGTCTGGCCGCGCAGCGCTGCATGGAGTTCACCCCCGGCGGCTATTCCACCTACGGGATGAATGCCTGCATCGATGCCGAGCGGCAGTGGTGGGATGATCGACTCAACGCAAGCTACCGGGCGCTGCGCGAGATCGAGCGCGCCACTGATGCCGATGCACCGCCGGGCCAGCCCTCGCTTGCCGATGCGCTGCGCGAGATGCAGCGCGCCTGGATCGGTTTTCGCGATGCCAGTTGCAATTACGAGGTGCTGCAATGGTATGGCGGCACCGGTGCCGGTACGGCATGGCAAAGCTGCCAGATGCGCCTGACCGCCGAACAGTCGCTGGTGCTGCAATCGCATCTGAACGAGCGCCAGCCATGACGGCGCCCGGATCGTGACAGGATGCAGGCCATGATGGAAGTGCACCGCGCCATTGTCTTGCAGGACCATCTGCCCGTGCTGGCCGATGCACTGGCCTGGGTCATTCTGGCAATCGAGCTTTTCGGCGCGCTGATCCTTTTCGTCGGGCTGGGGCGTTTCGTGCTGGCCTATGTGGGCAGCGAGCTTGCCGGCGGCTCGGGGCCGGAGCGGCACTCGCGTGCCAATCTCGGCCGCATCCTGCTGGCGCGTTACATCCTGATGGCGCTCGAGGTCTTCATCGTCGCCGATCTTCTGATGATCCTTTTGTCTATGTCGATGCAGAACCTGCTGTTTCTGGGGCTGCTGGTGCTGATCCGCTCGGTGGTCAGCTACTTTCTCGAGCATGAGCTAAAGGCGATTCGCGAGGATGGAAAGCCATGACCCCGCCACCCCGGCCCATGCGCCCCCTGCTGCCCGCCAGCGGCGATCACGCCACCCTGCGCGCGGGCTTTCGCTGGGCGCTGCCCGCGCGGCTTAACATGGCGCGGCAGGTCTGCTTCGACTGGCTCGATCAGCCCGAGCGAACGGCGATCATCGACCTGTCCGGCAATCGGCGGCGCGATGTCAGCTATGGCGCACTCGCCGGCATGGCCGGTGGGCTGGCCGCGCATCTGGCCGCGAAGGGTGTAAAGCGCGGCGACCGGGTGGGCGTGCTGCGCGGGCAGGATCCGTTCTGCGCCGCGGCGCATATCGCCATCTGGTCGCTGGGCGCCATCTCGCTGCCGCTGTTCAAGCCCTTCGGGCCCGATGCCCTGGCCGCAAGGCTGGGTGATGCCGGCGCGCGCCATGTCGTCACCGACAAGGAAGGCGCCGAACGCCTCGCCGCCGTCAACCTGCCGCTTGCCCCCATTATAGCCGAGGAAACCGCGCTCGATACCGCCGCCGCCCCCGATATCGCCGACACCGCCCCCGACGACCCGGCGGTGCTGATCTACACCTCGGGCACCTCCGGGGCACCCAAGGGTGCGCTGCATGGCCACCGCATCCTCACCGGGCATCTGCCCGGCGTCGAAATCAGCCATGACCGGCTGGGCCAGCAAGGCGATGTGCTCTGGACCCCGGCCGACTGGGCCTGGATCGGCGGTCTCTTCGATGTGCTGATGCCGGGGCTGGCCATCGGGGTGCCGGTGGTGGCGGCGCGCATGGCCAAATTCACCCCCGAGGGCGCGCGCGAGATCGTTCGCGCGGGCACCGTGCGCAACGTCTTCTTCCCGCCGACGGCGCTGAAGATGCTCAAGGCCGAAAGCATGGCGCTGCCGGGGCTGCGTTCGGTTGCCTCGGGTGGCGAACCGCTGGGCGCCGAGATGCTCGAATGGGGGCGGCAGGCCTTCGGGCTGCAGATCAACGAATTCTACGGCCAGACCGAATGCAACATGGTCGCCGCTTCCGCCGCCTCACTGTTTGCACCGCGTTCGGGTTGCATCGGCAAGCCGGTGCCCGGCTTCGAGCTGGCGGTCCTGGGGGCCGATGGCGCGCCGCTTGGCGAGGGCGCGGAGGGCGATATCGCGCTGCGCCGCGGCGCCGCCTCGATGTTCCTTGGCTACTGGAACCGCCCCGATGCCACCGCCGGAAAGTTCAGCGGCGACTGGATGCTGACCGGCGATCGTGGGCTGTGGCAGGCGGGTTATCTGCGCTTTGTCGGGCGCGAGGATGACGTGATCACCTCAGCCGGTTATCGCATCGGCCCCGCCGAGATCGAGGATTGCCTGATGCAGCACCCCGATGTGGCACTCGCCGCCGTGATCGGCGTGCCCGACCCGGCGCGCACCGAGCGCATCCGCGCCTGCATCGTGCCACGCCCCGGCGCCCGGCCCGACGCGGCGGCACTGCAAGACCATGTCCGCACCCGGCTTTCGGCGCATCTGGTTCCGCGCGAGGTGGTGTTCATGGACAGCCTGCCAATGACCGTCACCGGCAAGATCATCCGCAAGGAATTGAAGCGCATGGCCGCCAAGGAAGAAACGCAATGAAACTGACCTCCAACGCCCTCACCGGCTCCGACGAATTCCGCGCCAATCGCGCCGCGCATCTCGAGCTGATCGCAACCATCCGCGAGGCCGCCGCGCAGGCCGCCGCCGGCGGCGGCGAAAAGGCCCGCGCCCGCCATGCCGAACGCGGCAAGATGCTGCCGCGCGAGCGCGTTGCCAACCTGCTCGATCCCGGCTCGCCCTTTCTGGAGATCGGCACCACCGCTGCGCATGGCATGTATGGCGCCGCCGCCCCCGGCGCGGGGCTCATTGCCGGCATCGGCCGCGTTCACGGCCACGAGGTGATGGTCGTGGCCAATGATGCCACCGTGAAGGGCGGCACCTATTACCCGATGACGGTGAAGAAACACCTGCGCGCGCAGGAAATCGCCCAGCAAAACCACCTGCCTTGCGTCTATCTGGTCGATTCGGGCGGCGCCAACCTGCCCCAGCAGGACGAGGTCTTCCCCGACCGCGAGCATTTCGGGCGCATCTTCTACAACCAGGCCAATATGAGCGCGCAGGGCATTCCCCAGATCGCCGTGGTCATGGGCTCGTGCACCGCCGGCGGCGCCTATGTGCCGGCGATGTCAGATGTGTCGATCATCGTGAAGAACCAGGGCACGATCTTCCTTGGCGGCCCGCCGCTGGTCAAGGCGGCGACGGGCGAAGTGGTCACGGCCGAGGATCTGGGCGGCGGCGATGTGCATACGCGCCTTTCGGGCGTGGCCGATTACCTTGCGGAAAACGATACCCACGCCCTGGCACTGGCGCGCCGCGCCGTCAGCCACCTCAACCGCCGCAAGCCCGAAAGCGTGCAGATGGCAACGCCCGAGGATCCGGCCTATGACCCCGAGGAACTGCTCGGCGTGGTGCCCGCCGACCTGAAACGCCAATACGACATCCGCGAGGTGCTGGCGCGTGTGCTCGACGGCTCGTGCTTTGACGAGTTCAAACCCCGTTTCGGCGAAACCCTGGTCACCGGCTTTGGCCACGTCATGGGCATGCCCGTCGGTATCGTGGCCAATAACGGCGTGCTGTTCAGCGAATCCGCGGTCAAGGGCGCGCATTTCGTCGAGCTGTGCAGCCAGCGCAAGATCCCGCTGATCTTCCTCCAAAACATCACCGGCTTCATGGTCGGGCGGAAATACGAGAACGAGGGCATCGCGCGCCACGGCGCCAAGATGGTCACCGCCGTCGCCACCACCGCCGTGCCCAAGATCACCCTCATCGTCGGCGGCTCTTTCGGGGCGGGCAATTACGGCATGGCCGGGCGCGCCTATTCGCCGCGCTTTCTGTGGAGCTGGCCCAATTCGCGCATCTCGGTGATGGGCGGCGAACAGGCGGCGGGCGTGCTGGCCACGGTCAAGCGCGACGGCATCGAACGCGGCGGCGGCACTTGGTCGGCCGAGGAAGAGGCCGAGTTCAAACGCCCCACGCTCGAGATGTTCGAGCACCAGTCGCACCCGCTCTACGCCTCGGCACGGCTTTGGGATGACGGCATCATCGACCCGCGCAACACCCGCCAGATCCTCGCCCTTTCGCTCTCGGCGGCGCTCAACGCCCCCATCGAGGAAACCCGCTTCGGCGTCTTCCGCATGTAGATGAAAACCGCGCCTCTTCATCTTGCCTCAGATACGCCGGGGGGAGTCCGCGCAGCGGACGGGGGGCAGCGCCCCCCAACCGGCCCAGACAGGAGCCACCGATGTTCCACAAGATCCTCATCGCCAACCGGGGCGAAATCGCCGCCCGCATCATCCGCACCGCGCGCTCGATGGGCGTGGCCACCGTCGCCGTGCATTCCGAGGCTGACGCGCATGCGCTGCATGTGGAAATGGCCGATCAGGCCGTGCCCATCGGCGGGCCGCGCCCGGCCGACAGCTATCTGCGCGGCGAGCGCATCATCGAGGCGGCGCTGGCCACCGGCGCGCAGGCCATTCACCCGGGCTATGGCTTTCTCTCCGAGAACCCCGATTTTGTCGAGGCGGTCGAGGCGGCGGGGCTGGTCTTCATCGGCCCCTCGGCGCAGGCGATCCGCGCCATGGGGCTCAAGGATGCCGCCAAGGCGCTGATGCAAAAGGCCGGCGTGCCGGTGGTGCCGGGCTATCACGGCGCCAATCAGGACCCCGAGCATCTGGCGGGTGCGGCCGATGCCATCGGATATCCGGTGCTGATCAAGGCCGTTGCCGGCGGCGGCGGCAAGGGCATGCGCCGGGTCGATGACCCCGGCGATTTCGCCGATGCGCTGGCCAGCGCCATGGGCGAGGCGGCGACGGCCTTCGGCAATGACACGGTGCTGATCGAGAAATACATCGAGAAGCCGCGCCATATCGAAGTGCAGGTCTTTGGCGATGGCCAGCGCGCCGTGCATCTTTTCGAGCGCGACTGCTCGCTGCAGCGCCGCCACCAGAAGGTGATCGAAGAGGCCCCGGCGCCGGGCATGACGACCGAGATGCGCGCGGCGATGGGCCAGGCGGCGGTGCGCGCGGCCGAGGCGATCGGCTACAAGGGCGCGGGCACGGTGGAGTTCATCGTCGATGGCGCGCAGGGGCTGCGCCCCGACGGCTTCTGGTTCATGGAGATGAACACGCGGCTGCAGGTCGAACACCCGGTAACCGAGGCGATCACCGGCATCGATCTGGTCGAATGGCAGCTGCGCGTGGCCTCGGGCGAGCCGCTGCCCTGCGCGCAGGAGGATCTCGCCATCAACGGTCACGCCTTCGAGGCGCGGCTTTATGCCGAGGATGTGCCGGCGGGCTTTCTGCCCGCCACCGGGCGCCTGGCGCATCTGGCCTTTCCCGCCGGCGCGCGCATCGATACCGGCGTGCGCAAGGGCGATGCGATCAGCCCCTGGTATGACCCGATGATCGCCAAGATCGTCACCCACGGCCCCACCCGCGCAGTAGCGCTGGGCCGGCTGGCGGCGGCGCTCGACGGCACCGAGGTGGCCGGCTCTGTGACCAATCGCGATTTCCTGGGCGCGCTGGCGCGGCATGCGGGTTTCGCCGCCGGCGATGTCGATACCGGCCTCATCGCCCGCGATATCGAGGCGCTGACCGCCACACCCGCGCCGGGGCAAGAAACCCTGGCGCTGGCCGCACTGACCGCGCAGGCCTTGGGGGAAGGCGGCGCGCTGGAGGGCTTCACGAACTGGGAGGCTCTGCCGCAAGCCGTAGTGCTGGAAGCGGGCGATTCCCGCTTTGATCTGCGAATTGCCCGGCGCGATGGCGGCGGCTGGCGCGTGGCGCTGGGCGAGGCGGTGCTCGATGCCGAGCACCGCGCGGGCGGCTGGTGGATCGGCGGGCAGCGGCTGCCGGCCCGGGCGGTGCGCAGTGGGGCGGGGGTGTCGGTCTTCGGCGCCGTGACCCATCATTTCATCCTGCCCGACCCTCTGGCCGTGGCCGCCGACGCCGGCGCGGCTGCGGGGGTGATCAAGGCGCCGATGCCGGGCGTGGTCAAGGCCATCTTCGTCAAGCCCGGCCAGGCGGTAGTCAAGGGCGCGCGGCTGGCGGTGCTGGAGGCGATGAAGATGGAACACACCCTGGCCGCCGGGCGCGACGGGGTGGTGGCCGAGGTGCTGGCCGGCGAGGGCGCGCAGGTCGAGGCCGGCGCCGCGCTGATCGCGCTGGAGGAATAATAGCCGATCCAATTGATCAGCTCGGCGGCAATGTCCCGCCCGTGCGCCAGCACGGGCAGCGCGCGACCGCCCCGTCACGCCGGAGGCGTGCCTGCGGCACGACGCGGGCGCTTCGCTTCCGCCCGCGGTCGGTCGCCGCCCGCGCTTGCCGAAGTGATCAAACGGAAACCGTTTAAGGGGCAAGGCGCCGGGGCGCTCAGCGCGCGCTGACGGCAAGGCGGATGCCGTGGCGGGCGCGCACGGTGAGACGCGCGACGGGTTCGGGCACGGCGCCGGGGATGGGCGCGAAGCGCAGGCGACGGGCGAGCATGGCCAGCATCAGCGGCCCTTCGAGCATGGCGAAACCCGCCCCGGTACATACGCGCGGCCCGCTGGAGAAGGGGATGAAGCCCTCGCGTGCCGCCTTGCGCCCCTCGCCCGTCTGCCATCGGCCCGGGCAGAAGGCATCGGGGTTTTCCCACAGCCGCGTGTGACGGCCCAGATGCCAGGGGCTGATGACGATCTGTGTGCCCGGTTTCAGGGCGCGGTTGCGGAAGGTTTCGGGCTTCGTGGTTTCGCGCACCATCATCGGCACCGGCGGGTAGAGGCGCAACGCCTCGCGGAAGGTATCGCGCGCCAGGATCAGGCGGCTGGCATCGGCGAAGGCGGGGCTGTCGCCGAGCGTGGTTTCGGCCTCTGCCGCCAGCCGGTCCTGCAGCGCGTCGTCGCCGGCGATCAGATAGAGCGTCCAGGCCAGCGCCGAGGCCGAGGTCTCGTGCCCGGCCAGGAAGAAGATCGCCACCTGATCGACCATCTCGGCGGTATCAAAGGGCTTGCCGTCCTCGGGGTCAGGGGTTGTCATGATCTTGGTGGCGAGGTCATCGGGCGCGCGGCCCGCCGCGATATCTCGCGCGCGCGCCTCGGTCATCGCGGCAATGAGGGCGCGGATATGGCCCGCGGTGCGCAGTGTCTCGCGGCGATGGAAGCGCGGGAACCAGCGCGGCAGGGGCAGGAAGGCGGCCAGGTTCAGGATCGGCTGCGTGGCCTGATGGGCGCGGAAGGCGCGAAAGACTTCGGCCGCCGTTTCATCCTCGATCGGCACGGAAAAGAGCGTGCGGAAGATGACATCGGCGGCGGCGTGGCTCATCTGTTCCTCAACCTCGACCGGGCCCCGCCCGGCGGCGCGGGCCATGCGCGCGCAAGCCGCCTGGCTCGCGGCCAGCATCGCCGGGAAGGTGTCGCGCAGCCTTCCGCCCTCGAAAGCCGGGTCGATGATGCGCCGCTGGCGGCGCCATTCGGCGCCATTGGTTACGAAAACCGACCTTCCCAGCAGCGGCTCGAGCCCGGCACGGATGCGGTTCGACTTTGGAAAGTCTTCGGGGCGCTCGTTCAGTACCAACCGCCACAGCGCGGCCTCGTTGATCAGGCAGGAGCGAAAGAAGGGGGTGCGGAAATCGGCCATCTTGGCGCGGTACAGGCGCTCGGGCAGCGCCGAAAGGATGTCGCGCCGGAAGAGGCGGATCAGCGCGGGCAGGCTGGCGCGGCCCTCGCGCGCGGGCGGTTTTGGGGGCAGGCTCACGCCATTCCCCGGGCGCGGGCGGGGGCGAACTCGCGGCGCTCGCATTGCGGCGAATTGGCCCGGCCCCCGAAGCGCTCGCGCAGGGTCATGGCGCCAGCGGTGATGCGGAAATAGTCGTAATCCTGCGGGTTGTCGAAGGCCGAAAGATACTGGAAATGCAGCTTGTAGAAGCGCCGGCGCAGGCGTTTCCATGTCTCGGGCCTGAGCGCACGGCTGAAGGCGGCCGAGATCACCAGCGGGTTGTGCTGGCGTGCCGGCGCCGCGCCACACACCGCCACCGGGTCGCTCAGCCAGAAACAGGCGCCATCACCCCTTGCCGTGACATCCAGCCAGAACAGGCGCGCATTGGCGGCCAGGTCGTGCAGGTCGCGGCGAAAGCCTTTCGCGCGCGGCATGAAACCCTGCAACGGGATAAGCTGGCCCAGCGTCATCAGCGCCAGCGGTGGCGCTTCCCTGGGCGTGCCCATGCGCAATGCCCGGGCCAGGGCCGCAACCGCCACCGCGCAGCCCGAGGAATGTGCCACCACCAGCACCTCGTCCCAGTCCCCGGCCAGCGCCGCCCTGATCTCGGCGGCGAATTCATCGATACGCGCCTCCATGTCATCGGCCCAGGCGCCGCGATGAGCCACGCTATGGGCGAAATCCTGCAGCATGTAATGCGCCATCAGCGCCGAGTCGCGGCGCCGGAACACAACCAGCAGCGCATAGGCCACCGCCGCGCCGGCCAGCGCCCCGGCAGCATGCGCCCATAGCCCGGCCAGCGGCGACAGTACGGCCGCAAGCCCCCACCACAGCGCGCCCGCCAGCCCGATCGCCATCGCCATCTGCGCCAGCATGACCAGCGTCACATAGACCGAGGCCAGCATCGGCCCCGGCCGCAGCCGCCACAGCGCCGCCATCGCCCCGGTGGAAACGAATATCCAGTGCGTGCGCCACAACAACGCATGAATGCCCAGCGGCCCGTGGCGCATGGCCCGCAGCACGATATCATGCCACACCAGCACGCTGACATGCGCGCGGCTTTCCACCTGGCCATCGCGCAGCCAGACGCCCCAGCCATAGCCCTTCTGCCCGGCATGCGGCGGTTCGATCTCCAGCTCATAGCCCGAGATTGCCGCCTGGCGCATTCCCTCGCGCCGATACAGCTCGCGGTAGCGGCGCGGCACGGCCGGGTCGAAACCGGGCAGGTAGAATACCCGCCGTCGCCGAACCTGCCCGCTCTCGCGCCCACTTGCCAAATCCGTATCACCCGCCGATTGCCCGCATCACAGCCTAGGCCGGATCGCGGCGCAAGAAAACCGCGCAGAACGCCCTTCATCTTGCTGGCAGTGCTCCGGGGAGGATCGCCGCAGGCGATGGGGGGCAGCGCCCCCTTTCAGTCGATCCGCCGGAAGGTGGCCTCCGGGCCCGAATTGTCGAAGAACGGCACGCTTTCGACCTGCCCGCTCTTCAGCACCGCTGCAGCCTCGGCCAGCACCACCTCGGTGACGAAGGGCAGATCGAGCCGGCGCGCCTCGGCCAGCTCGATCCAGTGCAGATGGCTCAGCTCCTCGCAGGCATGCGAGAAATCGTCGAGATCGGCCTCGATGCTGTCGGCCATGGCCAGAAAGAAGCGCGCATCGAAACGCCGCGTGCGCCCCGGCGGGGTGATGGCCCGGAAGATGTAGCGCAGCGCTGCCGGGCCGGGGCGGCGGCCGGCCTCGGCAAAGGCGCGCCAGTCCTCGGGCAACGGGCCCTCCCAGGCGCCGGGAGTGGCCAGCATCAGCCCGGCCTCTTCCCACAACTCACGAATCGCGGCGCAGATCATCGCCTCGGGCGGTGGCGCCGCCTCGGTCACCGGCTGGTGCAACAGCCGGCGGCGATCAATATCGCCAAGCGGCGCGGCCAGCTTGACGCGGCTGTCATCGGGGTCAATGGCGCCGCCCGGGAAGACGAACTTGTTGGGCATGAAGGCGGCGCCTGCGCCACGCTGGCCCATCAGCACGCGCGGCGCATCGCCCTCCCCGTCGCGGATCAGCACGATCGTCGCCGCATCGCGAATCGGCATGCGGTGGCCCAGATCGTCCGGGTCCTGGCGCGGCGAAGGCGGCGCGGATTTGCTCATCGGACGGGCCTGCCATCATCGAAGCCGTGCATCCGGCGCGACCATTGCAGCGCAACCATCGCGCCCTTGAAGCGCGGCAAGAGCCACAGCGACATCGCCACCGCCACACTCCAGCACAGCGCGATCATCACCAGCGGCTCGGGCTCATAGGCCTTGTACACCGCAAGATAGAGCGACATCACCAGCTTGCTGACCACCAGGATGGTCAGCCAGGCCGGCCCGTCATCGGCGCGGTGGTGGTGCAGCGCTTCGTTGCAGTGCGGGCAGTGATCGTGCACCCGCAGATAACGGGCCATCATCGCCCCCTCGCCGCATGAAGGGCAGCGCCGACGCCATCCCTGAAAAAGCGCCGGGCGCAGGGGGCGGTCGTCATGCATCAGGTCGCTGGAATGGGCCATGAAAGAGTTGCCTGTATGGGATTGCCGTGTTTGGCGGCACGATAGGCGCTTGCCCGCCAAGGTCAAGGCCGGGCGGGCAGAACATCGCGGCGACGGAAAACCCGCCCGGCAGCGTGAAAGGAATACTGGCCGCGGATTTCGGGATGCCTTCTTCGATGCGCATACGGGTTTCAGGACCAGATCACGTTTCGTCCCTGCTGCCATGACGGCCTTGCAGGGAGTTGAGGCAAACCACGGAGACGATGCAATGCGTATGATGCAGGTAATGACCGCGGGCGCGCTGGCGCTGGCGCTGGGCGCAGCGCCGGCAATGGCCGGAAACCGCTCCGACACCGCCCAGCCGGCGCGGATGCCGGCGATGATGGGGGCCGATTTCGCCGATATCGATGCCGATGGCGATGGCCGGATCAGCCCTGAGGAGTGGGCCGGCTTCCTGGCCGAAGGGCGCGAGGCAATGCGCGCACGCATGATCGAGGCGCGCGTCGAAGCGCTGTTCGAGGCAGCCGATGCCGATGGCGATGGGCTGCTCAGCCGCGAGGAACTTGCCGCCGGAATGGAAGCGCTGCACGCCGAGCGCATGGCCGCGCGCGAAGCGCGCCGCGAGGCTTGGAGTGAGGCAAGGGGCACGGAGCGCGCCGACATGCGCCCGCGCGCACGCGGCGAACGTGGTGAGCGTGGCCGGGCTGGGTGGCGGCATGGCCGCATGCACGGGCGTATGGAAGGCCGGATGGGCCGCATGGGCAGCCCCGAGGAACGCGCCGAGCGCATGTTCCGGCGCATCGATGCCGATGGCGACGGCTATATCAGCCCCGAGGAGTTCACTTCGGCGCAGACACGCTGGACCGAACGCATGGAACGGCGCATGCAATGGCGCGCCGGCCGTGGCGAAGGGCGCGCACGCGATGGCGAAACCGGCAACGCCGACGATTGAGTTGCTTGATCGGCGGCGGCGCCTTCGCCTTGCGCCGCCGCTTGTTTCCCTGACCGCCCCTTGCCGAAGCCGGGAAATCGGCAGACCCTTGCCGCTGCGGGTTTTCGGCGATTATCCGGTAATGTCGAAAATGCAGGCAAACCCGCAGCAACGCAGCCGCAGCCGGCCCTGCCCGCTGCCCCGCCCGAAGGAGTGCCGCCAGGCAATGCCTGACGCTACCCAGACCGAAGATCGCGCCGGCGGGGCTGCATCCGCCCATGCGGATGACGCGTTGATGGTGCGCTATGCTGCCGGCGATGCCGAGGCGGCACAGCTGTTGGTGTCGCGGCTGGCGCCACGGGTCCTGCGGCTGGCGCAGCGGCTGTTGCGCGATGGCGCCGAGGCCGAGGATGTCACCCAGGAGGCAATGCTGCGCCTGTGGCAGATCGCCCCGCGCTGGCAGCCAGGCCAGGCGGCGCCGGCAAGCTGGCTGCACCGGGTCGCTGTCAATCTGGCCGTTGACCGCATGCGCCGGCGCCGCGAAGGGGTTGGGATCGAGGCGATCGACGAGCCGGCCGCGCCCGGCCCGGCGCCGGCTGAAGCGATGATCGAGGCCGATCGAGCGCACGCGCTCTATCTGGCGTTGGCGCAGCTACCCGAGCGGCAACGCGCGGCGGTGGTGCTGCGCCATATCGAGGGCTATTCGAACCCCGATATTGCCGAAATACTCGGGGTCGGGGTCGAGGCGGTGGAAAGCCTGACCGCACGCGGCAAGCGCCGACTGGCAGCCTTGCTGGCGCCGCGGCGCGATGAACTGGGGTATGAGGAATGAGCAAGGACCGCATGACGCAACCACATCGCGCCGAAGGCGACGCGGCGCTCGAGCTTTACTTCGCCGCCGCCCGGGCCGAACCCGACGCCCCGCTCCCCGGCAGCCTGCAACGCCGGCTCACCGATCAGGCGCTTGCGGCGATGCCGGCAAAGACAGCGCAGGCACCAGAGACTTCGCGCCGCGCTCGCCGGAGTCGGCGCCCCGGCGCGTCGGGGTGGCGGTTGATCGCCCCTCTTGTCGGTAACCCCGGGCTGGCTGGCGTGGCGGCGGCGGCGGGGCTGGCCGGTCTGGCCATCGGCTTGTGGGTACCGGGGCTGGGAGAGGTGACAGACGGGACGCTGGCGACGCTGGGCTGGACCGGGTTGCCCTTGGCCGAGCCGGACCTGCCCTGGGGCGAAGAAAACGGGCTGTTGGCCCTGATCGACGGGTAATGGAGGCGGGGCGATGACGGATGAGCAAGGCAATCAGGGCGCCGGCCCTGAACAGCGCCCGCCGCAGAGAAAAGGGCGCGGGCTGCGGATGGCGCTGGTGGTCTCGCTGGCGCTGAACCTGCTGCTGGCGGGGTTTCTGGCGGGTGGGGCGCTGCGCGCATGGCAGGCCCCCGCGCAACCGGCGATGGTCGAGATGCGCGCGCTCTGGCAAGTGCTGCCTGGCGAGACGCGCCAGGCGCTACGCAGCGAGTTCCGCGGCCGCGAACGGGCGGAACAGGGGATGCGCGGGCAGGTGGACACGTCGCCTTCCCTGCCTGGGCTGTTGCGCGCCGATCCCTTCGACGCAGACGCCTTCGTCGTCGCGCTGGCAAATGTGCGCGACAACCGCGCCGAGCGCGCCGAGCGAGCCGAACGGGCATTGGCGCAGCATCTGGAGGCGCTTCCGGTCACCGAGCGCGCGGCCATTGCCGAACGGCTGGAAGAGCGGCTCGAACGCCGCGCCCGGCGCGACAGGCCACGCGCGGGGCGAGACAACCGCTAAGCCGGCTCAGCCCGGCCAAAACCGACGGAATACCGGGTTGAGCGGGTCATTTCCGGCATCGGGCTGGAAGCGATAGCCCATGGCGTCGAAATGGCGCAGATCATCCGGGGCGGTCAGGCGGTGCTCGATGATGAAACGCGCCATCGCGCCGCGCGCGCGCTTGGCGTGCAAGGCCTCGACGCGCGGAGGCGTGCCCACGCGCTCCTCCTCGAAGCGCGGGTTGATGACCGGCAAGCCCAGCACCCGGCGGTGCCGCTCCACCACCGCGAAGTATTCGACCGAGGCGCAATTGACCAGCGCCCGCGCGCCGGTCGCCGCCGCATCCTCGGCCAGGGCGCGGGCGATGCGTGCGCCCCACCAGTCGTAAAGCCGCGCCCCGCGCGGATTGGCCAGATGGGCGCCCATCTCCAGCCGATGGGGCAAGATGGCATCCTCGGGTGCGAGCAGCCCGTAAAGCCCCGACAGGATCCGCAGATGGCGCGATGCACAGTCGCGCATTTCGGGCTCGAAAGAGGCATAGTGCAGCCCCGTATAGGTGTCGCCGGCAAAGCCCAGCGCGGCTGGGCGGGTGGCACCGAGGGCGAGTTCATCGCGCCAGTCGCGAAAGAAGCCATGCGTCCGCGCGGCCAGCGCCGGACTCAGCCGCATGAGCCGGGCAAGATCGCCCGGCGAGAGCCGGCGCACGATGGCGGCCAGCCGCGCGGCATCGGCCTGAAAGCGCGGCCTTGTGCCCCCTGGCCCCGGCACAAGCCAGTTCAGCCGCTTGGCGGGAGAGATCACCACCAGCATGAAGCGCGCCCCTGGTTGTTGCGACCGGCAACCGGGATAGGGCGCCGCGCCGGGCCGGGCAAGGCGCTTTCACCGCCTTCCCCCCGATCTTGCGGTTGCCCTTTTTCGCCGCTGGCCTTACCTGTGAAAGCAGCCCGCGCCCGGCCCGAGCCGGCGCCCGACATTGCGGCATTCGAGGAGGCCCCATGCTTTCGCTTCTGCAGATTCTGTATCTGATCATCGATGTGATGTGGTTTCTCGTCATCGTGCATGTGGTGCTGAGCTGGCTGATCAATTTTCAGGTGCTCAACCTGAACCAACCGCTGGTCGGACAGATATGGGACGGGCTGAACCGGATTCTCGAGCCGATCTACAGCCGCATCCGCGCCTTCCTGCCCGATATGGGCGGCATCGATCTTTCGCCGCTGGTGCTGCTGGTCGGGCTTTATGCCATCCGCATCATCATCCAGAACAACATCCAGGCGCTGATCTGATCGCCAGACCGTGAATCCAGACCCCTCCACAGTGCTGACCCGTGTCTTTGGCTTTTCGGCCTTTCGCCCGGGTCAGGAAGAGATTGCGCGCGCCGTCATCGACGGGCGTGACGTGCTTGCGATCATGCCCACGGGTGGCGGCAAGTCGCTGTGCTACCAGTTGCCAGCGCTGTGCCGGCAGGGGCTGACGGTGGTGATCTCGCCGCTGATCGCGCTGATGCGCGAGCAGGTGCGCGCGCTGCAGGAGGCCGGGGTGGCGGCGGCCTCGATCACCTCGGGCAACAGCGAGGAGGAAAACGCCGCCGTGCGCACGGCGATGGATGAGGGGCGGCTGAAGCTGCTTTACATCGCGCCCGAGAGGCTGGCATCGGCCGCCACCGCCGCCATGCTCAGGCGCGCCGATTGCGGGCTGATCGCGGTGGACGAGGCGCATTGCGTCAGCCAGTGGGGGCATGATTTCCGCCCCGATTACCTGCGCATCGGCGAGTTGCGCCGTGCGCTGGGCGTGCCGCTTGCCGCCTTTACCGCCACCGCCGATGCCGACACCCGCGCCGAGATTGTCGAGCGGCTCTTTGCCGGGCAGGCGCCCGAGACCTTCCTGCGCGGCTTCGACCGGCCCAATATCCGCCTGGCCTTTGCCGTCAAGAACAGCCCGCGCCGCCAGTTGCTCGAATTCGCCGATCGCCGCCGGGGCCGCGCCGGCATCGTCTATTGCGCCACGCGCGCGCGCACCGAAACGCTGGCGCGCGCGCTGGAAGAGGCCGGGCACAACGCGCGCGCCTATCATGGCGGCATGGAGGACTGGGAGCGGCGCAAGGTCGAGGCGATGTTCCAGCACGAGGAGGGGCTGATCGTCTGCGCCACCGTGGCCTTCGGCATGGGGGTGGACAAGCCCGATGTGCGCTGGGTGATGCAGGCCGACCTGCCGAAATCGATCGAGGCCTATTACCAGGAGATTGGCCGCGCCGGTCGCGACGGGCTGCCCGCCGAGACGCTGACGCTTTACGGCGCCGACGATATCCGCCTGCGCCGCGCCCAGATTGACGAAAGCCCGGCCCCGCCCGAGCGCCGCGGCGCCGATCACGCGCGGCTGAACGCGCTGCTGGGCCTGGCCGAGGCGGCGGGGTGCCGGCGGCAGATGCTGCTGGCCTATTTCGGCGAGGTCTCAGAGCCCTGCGGCAATTGCGACATGTGCGCCAGCCCGGCGCGGCTTTTCGATGCCACCGAGGCGGTGCGCAAGGCGCTTTCCGCGGCGCGGCGTACGGGCGAATGGTTCGGCGCAGGGCATCTGATCGACATCTTGACCGGCAACGCCACCGAGAAGGTGCGTGCGCGCGGGCATGACCAGTTGCCCACCTTCGGCGTCGGGCGCGAATTCTCCAAGGCCCGCTGGCAGGGGCTCTTTCGCCAGATCATGGGGCGCGACCTGCTGCGCCCCGACCCGGAGCGCCACGGCGCGCTGCGCATGACCGAGGCCGCCGTGCCGGTGCTGCGCGGCGAGGAAAGCGTGCATTTGCGCGAGGACACGCTGCGCACCGCCCCCGCCCGGGCCGAGCCCAGGGCGCTGGTTTCCGACGAGGACGCGCCGCTTCTGGCCGCGCTCAAGGCGCATCGCAAGGCACTGGCCGAGGCGGCGCGCGTGCCGCCCTATATCATCTTCAACGACCGCTCGCTGATCGAGATGGCCGAGAAGCGCCCGGCCTCGCTGGACGAATTCGCCTGCATCGGCGGGGTGGGGGCCAGCAAGCTTGAGCGCTACGGGGCGTCTTTCCTGAAGGTGATCAACGGCGAGGAACCCCAGCCAGAACACCCGGCGCGCCGCAAGTTGGCCGGGGCGGAGGCGGGCAATCTCTATGACCGGCTGTTCGAGGCAGAGCGCCGGCTGGAGCGCGGCGCCTGCGGCACGCTCAGGCCGATGGCGCTGAGTGCGGCGCAGCGCGCGCGTCTGGCAAAGGCGCGGCCCGAGGATATCGAGGGCGTGGCGCGGCTGATCGGCGAGCGTGCCACTGAGCGTTTCGGGCTGGCCTTTCTCGAGGTGATCTCGGCCGGCGAGGGCTGAGCCTGGGCGAGAGCGCCCGAGCCGGGAGCGCGAGAAGTGCCCAGTTCAGCCGCGCTCTCGCCCATCCACCCGGCACGGCTGAGCTGGGCGCAGGCCGGCAAGGTGGGCCGGGGATGTGTGCAATCGCCCATCCTGCGGGGTGCTGCAATGGCTGGTGCTGGGGCGGGCACAAGAAGCCGGGGTATCGGAGCCGAACAGACGGATCGGGTGTCAGAAGAAGATATCGCCCAGTTCCTGCCTGGTCGTCACCGGCGCCTCTTCCGGCTGGCCGGCAAAGGCGGCATGTACCTCACGCTCGCGCGGCATGGTGTAGTGTTCAGCCATCTCGGCCAGTGCCGTGGCGTCTTCGGGCCCCGGCTGGACGCCACCGCCCAGCCCTGCGGCGGATTCGCGCAGCCGCGCGATGGCCGGGCTCACCCGCGCCAGCGCCGTCTGCCCGGCCTCGATCCCGGCGACCAGCGCGAGGGTGGCATCGCTGACATGCTCGCGCATATCGGCCAGCCGCGCCAGGTCGTCCTCGGCCGCTGCCAGCCCCGCGGCGCATGTTTCGAGCGCCTCGCGCAGGGCACCGGCCGCCTGAGCCAGGGTCGGAAAACCCGCTTCGGACACGGCCCCGTCGAGCTTTTCCATGGCCGTGCGGCAGGCGGCGCTCTGGCTGTCGCATTCACGCGCCGAGGCGCGCACCGATTCCGACAAAACCGCCATCGCGGCCTGCGTGGCGCGCCCGCGCGCGGTGAGCAGGGTGGCATTGATGGCGCTCAGATTCACCCCGTCGGCAGTTTCGCTCAGCCTGTCATAGCGCGTGCGTGCCTGGTCGATCTGTTGGCGGATGGTATCGGCCCCGGCCTGGGCGGCATCCAGCGACGGCATCACCAGCGCCTGCAGCGACTGCCCTTCGGCCAGATCGTTGCGGCGGTTGCTCAGCAGCGCCTCGGCCTGCATCCCCTCCTGCGATTGCAGCGCTTCGGCGGCGCCGGCGCCGGTCTCGGCCAGTCGGTCCATGACCCCGCCCAGCTCGCTCAGCACGGCGCCGGCATCTTCGGCAAGGGCGTCGATCTGCGCCGCCGCCAGCCCCTCCAGCACCCGGCCTTGCGCCGGGGCGGCAGCGAGTATCGCCATGACATGCTCCAGCCGTTGCGAGAGCGCGTCCGAGAACTGGATGGCGGTGATCAGCGCGCCGGTTTCGCGCCTTGCCGCAGCACCGAGCCGCTCGGCCAGCGCGGCAATGCGGTGCTGAAGCGCTGCATGATCAGCCGTATCCGCGCCGTCGCACCGTTTCAGCGCCTCCAGCCGCCCGACGGCTGCCACCACGCGCGCTTCGGCAGCGCTGATATCTTCCAGTACCGTGGCATGGCTGCTCCGAATCAGGCCAAGCCCGTCATCGAGTTGCGCCGCCGCATCGGAAAGCTCTGCGATCATTCGTCGCAGTGTCAAAACATAGTCGTCCAGCCCCTCGGTTCCGGCCGAGCGCGCTGTTACCAGCGTGATCGACGAGACGGCGGAAAGCTGCCGTGCCTGCCTTTCCAGGGCGGCCAGCGCTTCGAGCGCGGTGCGCATGGCCTGTTGCACATTTTGCTCGCGAAGTGCCTCACCGGCGCCGCGCAGCGCTGCGCCCAGATCGTTGCATGCCGCGGTGATGGCGGTGTGTGTGTCTATCCCGACGCCCAACCTGTGCAGCATGCCGGACAGTTCCGATACCTGCCGCGTGGCCGTGGCCAGCGCACCGCGCAGGCATCCGGCCTGTTCGGCCAACCCGGCGAACCCTTCGATGCAGGCGACGCGGCTTGCCTCGATGGTGGCGGGCAGCGGTGGCGCGCCAGATTCCGCAATCGGAAAGCACGTTGCCAGGTTATTCATGCGTCCCCCCCCAGTCACAATTGCCCGGCCACTGTTCTGACAGCAAATCGTTGAAGGAGCGTGTATGCCCGCCGCCCGGTTCCGTAATTGAGCCGCACTAAAGTCAAGGCCGAAATGCCGATTTTCCGCACACGCTTTTTTAAATCCTTCGGGGGAATTTGGCGAACAGGCACCGGAGGGAATCATGGAAACAACGCAAACGCAATCGGTCACGCAAAGGCCAGTCGATGACGGCCTGCAGGTCACTCTGGCCGCCGATATCGATGTCGATGGGGCCGAGGCCGCGCGCCGGCAGTTGCTGGAGGTGATTCAGGCGGCACCGCCTGAGGCCCGCATCTGGCTGGAGCTTTCGGGCCCCTCCGCCACGGCACCGGCCCTGCAACTGACCCTTGCCGCCCGCCGCAGCCTGTGCGCGCGCGACGGGTTCGGCGGCTTCGGCCCGCTGGCCTTGGCCCAGCTCGAACCGGCTGGCGCCGCGAACGGCGCCCCCGCCTTTTCATCGGTGCGGAGCGGATCATGACGCGCGCGGTTCTGATAGTCGATGACAGCCGCGCCGTGCGCGACATGATCAGCTTCACGCTCGAGCCGCAGGGCTACAGCGTCGTGGCCGCCGAGAACGGTGCCGAGGGGCTGGAAAAGTTCCGCGGTCAGAAATTCGATCTGGTGATCACCGATCTGAACATGCCGGTGATGAACGGACTCGAATTCATCCGCCAGGCCCGCGGCGCAGCGGTGAACCAGGGCGTGCCGATTGTCATGCTCTCCACCGAAACCAAGCCGGAGCTGAAGGCCGAGGGCAAGGCCGCGGGCGCAACTGGCTGGATAGACAAGCCTTTCGACGCCGACCTGCTTTCAGCGGTCGCGCGCAAGCTGGCTGGCTGAGGAGGGAATCACATGAGCGAGCCACACCCGGCCATTGCCAGTTTCGTCGCGGAATCGCGCGAGATGCTGGAAGCGCTCGAGGGCCTTTTGCTCGATCTCGAAGCCAGTGCCGGCCCGGCAGGGGTGGATGCGGTTTTCAGGACGCTGCACACGGTCAAGGGCTCGGGTGCGATGTTCGGCTTTGTCGTGCTGGCGCGCTTCACCCATCATTTCGAAGAGGCTTTCGATCGGGTCCGCGAGGGGCGCCTGAGCGTGGGGCGCGAACTGATCGACCTGGCGCTTCGCGCGCGCGATCACATGATGGCATTGCTGGAATGCGGCGGCGACGGCCCCGAGGCGCAGGCGCTGGAGCAAAGCGAGGCGGCGCAGGCGCTGCTGGCGCGCCTGGCCGAACTTACCGGCACGGGGAAAGACGCCGGGCAAGGCCCGGGCGCGCCGGGGCAGGCGCCGACACTTGCCGCGCGAGGTTCCGCAGCGCATGCACGATGGCATATCCGCTTTCGCCCGGCGCCCGAGGCATTGCGCAACGGTATGCGGCCCGATCTGCTGGCGCAGGAGATCGCAGCGCTGGGCGAGGCCGAGATCGGCATCGATTCGACCGATGTGCCCGCACTTGAAGAGATTGAGCCTGGCCTTTGTTACCTGGGCTGGGACATTACGCTCGAAACGGCGCGAGAACTGCAGGAACTGGAAGCGGCCTTCATCTTCGCCGATGATGCCGATCTCAAGATCACACCGCTGGGGCCGGGCGCGGCCGGCCCCCGCGCGGGAAATTGCCGGGGCCGATGCGGCAAGTGGCCTGCCCGAAGCGACCAGGGCACCCGATCCTGTGGGCGATGCACCCGCTTTCGCCTCCGAGAGGGCGGCGGGCGCTGCCCCTGCTTCCGCGCAGGCCGGGCGCGAAAGCGTGCGCGTGCCGGCCGGCAAGCTCGATTCGATCATCGACCAGCTGGGCGAGCTGGTGATCGTGCAGGCGCGGCTGCACCAGATAGCGGCGGGAACCGGCGATCCGGAACTCGACGGCGTCGTGGAAGAAGTGGAGCGCCTGGTCGCCGGGTTACGCGATGCCACGCTTTCCATCCGGATGCTGCCCATCGAGGTGGTTTTCGGCAAGTTCCGCCGCGTCGTGCGCGATCTCTCCGCCGAACTGGGAAAATCGGTCGAACTGGTTGCCGAGGGCGGCGAGACCGAGCTGGACAAGAATGTCATCGACCGGCTGGGCGAGCCTTTGGTGCACATGATCCGCAACGCCGTTGATCACGGCATCGAGGATGCCGAAACTCGCCGCCAGCGCGACAAGCCCGCCACCGGAACGGTAAGACTTGCCGCCCGGCAGGAGGGGGGCGAGGTGCTGATCACCGTCAGCGATGATGGCGGCGGGCTCGACGGCGAAGCCATCCGCGCCCGCGCGGTCGAGCGCGGCCTGCTGGCGCCCGATGACCGCCCCGACAGCGCCGATTTGCATCAGCTGATCTTCGCGCCGGGCTTTTCCACCGCGCGCGAGCTTTCCAGTGTCTCGGGGCGCGGTGTGGGCATGGACGCCGTGCGCAACGCCATCGAGGCCCTGCGCGGCTCCATCGAAGTGGAGTCGACCCATGGCAAGGGCACCCGCGTCACCCTGCGCCTGCCGGTGACGCTATCAATCATTGACGGATTGCTCGTGAAACTGGGCAAGGGGATCTTTGTCATCCCGCTGGCGGTGGTGGAGGAATGCGTTGAACTCGATGCCACCGAACGCAACCGCGAAAGCGGCCGCAGCATGATGCGCATCCGCGAACACCTGGTGGCCTTCCGGCCGCTCGATCAGGCGCTGGGCATGGCCTGCGACAATGCCGGGGTCAAGGCAGAAACCCCCGGCCGGGTGGTGGTGGTGCGCGCCGAGGGCCAGCGCATGGGGCTGGTGGTGGAAGAAATCCTCGGGCTCAACCAGACGGTGATCAAGCCGCTGAGCATCTATCACCGCGCCATTCCGGGTCTGGCGGGCGCGACCATCCTCGGCGACGGGGCGGTGGCGCTGATCGTCGATGTTGTCACGCTTTGCCGCCAGGGCGCTGCCCGGGCGCGGGGCAATGTGGCGTAGGAGGGGATCATGAGCGCACACCAGACCGTCACCGCCGATGTTGTCGCCGCTTCCGCATCCGATACCACAGCGGGAATGCTGCTGATATTTCGCCTTTCGGGCGAGACGTTTGCCCTGCCGGTGAACGGCGTGTTCGAGATTCTCGACCCGATTGCGGCAACCCGGGTTCCCGGCGCGCCCGATTTCGCCTGCGATCTCATCAATGTGCGCGGCAGCATCGCGCCGCTTTTCGACCTTCGAAAGCGGCTGGGCATGCCCGACGCGCGCCCGGGCGCATCCACCCGTTTCATCGTGCTCGAACTCCCCGTCGCCGGCGAGCCGACCCTGCTCGCGATCACGGCCGATTCGGTCGATGAGGTGATCGAGCCTGACCCGGGCAGCTTCGAACCCATTCCCGAACTCGGCGCGCGTTGGCCGGAGCGCTTCATTCGCGGCATCTGCACGCATGAGGACCGGCTCGTGGTGCTGCTTGAGGCCGAGACGATCTTTGCGCCCGAACAGGCAGCGCACGAACCGGGCGCGCAGCCATGAGAAGTCTGCCAGCCCACCGCAACAAGGGCGGCGGCCACCGCCGCGCCGCCAGGCAAAACACATCCGCTTACGGGGCGCCGCGACGCGCTGCATCGCGCTGTCACCGGCCACTCTCACCACGCAATTCATGCGCAGGAAAGGACACAAGATGAATATGCCGTCCCTAAAGAACATGCGTATCCGATCCCAGATACTCCTCATCCTTGCGCTGCCGATGATCGGCATGATCTGGTTTGCCGGCAACGCCATGATCGACCGCCTTCAGGTTGCCCAACGCATGGACCGGTTGCAGGATCTCGCCGGTTTCGCCACCCGTGCAGGCGAATTGGCTCATTCCCTGCAGCGCGAGCGCGGAACCACGGCGCTCTATATCGGCAGCCGCGGGCAGTATCAGGGCGAGGCTCTGCAAGAGGAACGCCGCGCCACCGACAACGCCCTTCGCGCGCTTTCCGCCTATGTCGCCGAAACCGGCATAACCGATTCCAGCAGCGAGTTTCGTGGCTATTACGAGGCGACCATGCGCGAGCTGGGCCGGCTCGACCAGGTGCGCGAATCCATCTCGGGCCTGCGCTTTACCGCCGCCGAGAGCTTGAGTTATTACTCCGGCGCCATCGGGGCGCTGCTGGAGAACGTGTCCTATATCGGCGGCGTCAGCGAGAATGTCGACGTGGCTGGCCGGATCAACGCCTATGTGACCTACATGCGGGCCAAGGAAAGCGCCGGGCAGGAGCGTGGCGCCGGCGCCGCAGGGCTGGCCGCCGGGCGCTTCAATCCTGATGCCTATCAGCAGTTCCTGCGCATCTCGGCCGAGCAGGATACCTATTTCCGTATCTTTCGTGGCCAAGCCCGGGCCCAACACATCGCCATCCACGACCGCAACGTTACGGGGCGGGCCGTCAACGAAACCGCCCGAATCCGCAACCTGATCCGCGAAGGCGGTCTGCGTGGCGATCTGGAAGGTGTCGAGGGGGGCTACTGGTTCGACATGAGCACCGAGCGCATCGACCAGATGAAACAGGTCGAGGATCTGCTCGCCGCCGATATTGTGGACACCGTCACCGCCCTTGGTGCCGACAGTCAGCGCGCGCTTGCCTTCTATTCGGTGCTGACGGCCGCAGCCCTTCTTGGTGCGATCCTGATGGCGGTATTCCTGATCCGCATGATCACCGGCGGGCTCGGTCGCGTTGTCGCCCTGGCCGACCGCCTCGCCGATGGCGATTTCAGCGAGAATGTCACGGTGGACACCGGTGGCGAGATCGGCCAGTTGCAGCAGGCCATGCGCCGCATGCGCAACAAGCTGGTCGATGTGATGGGCCAGGTCACGCTGGTGGTGGGCAATGTCTCTTCGGGCTCCCAGGCAATGAGCGCGACTTCCGAACAGCTCAGCCAGGGCTCAACCGAACAGGCTGCCGCCGCCGAGCAGGCCAGCGCCTCGATGGAAGAGATGTCGGCCAATATCCGCCAGTCGGCCGACAATGCCGCGCAGACCGAAAAGATCGCCTCGCAATCGGCGCAGGAAGCTGAGCAAAGCGGCAAGGCGGTGGACGAGGCCGTGCAGGCGATGAAGAGTATTGCCGAGAAGATCAACATCATTCAGGAAATCGCCCGCCAGACCGATCTTCTGGCGCTCAATGCCGCCGTGGAGGCCGCGCGCGCCGGGCAGCACGGCAAGGGCTTCGCGGTGGTCGCATCCGAGGTGCGCAAGCTTGCCGAGCGCAGCCAGGAAGCCGCCGGCGAGATCAGCGGCCTGTCGGGGCGCACGGTCGAGGTCAGTCAGCGCGCCGGCGAGATGCTTCGCAGCCTGGTACCAAGCATCCAGCGCACAGCCGATCTGGTGCAGGAAATCTCTGCAGCCTCGCGCGAGCAGAATACCGGCGCCGATCAGATCAACGAGGCGATCCGCGAGCTCGATGCGGTGATTCAGCAAAATGCCGCGGCCTCCACCGAATCCGCATCCGTGGCCGAAAGTCTGGCCTCGCAGGCCGAGCAGCTGCGTGCAACGGTCAGCTTCTTCCGTTTGGGCGATGAATCCGCGACCGGCTCGGACAATGCCGCAACGGCGGTTGCCAAGGCGATGCCCGCCAGTACCGGTATGGCATCTGCGGCGGGTGCGCCGCCGACAGAAAGCACCGGAAGGTCCGGAAAGGCGGCGCAACCGGCCACCTCGCCGACTGATCGCAAGCCCGGCACCCGGCTGCGTCCGAAATCGGCGCCCGAGACCGGCCGGGCAACCCCGCCGGGGGCCAACGGCGCCGGCAATGGTGTCGCACTCGATCTGGGCACCGAGGAGGTTTCGGATGCTGAGTTCGAACGCTACTGAACCCTTCATCCAGTGCGGGCACGGCGCGGCGATAGCCTGGCCGTGTTCCGCAGGGAGGTTGCCATGAGCGAAACCGAAACAGCCACGGCCCGTGCCCCGGCGCTGGCGTCACCGCGATCCGGCCCGGCAGCGATGTCGCCTGCGCCATCCACGACGGCGGCGGAGGATCCGCAGACCTACCTTGTCTTCGATCTGGCCGGGCAGATCTTCGCCGCCGATGTGCAGTATGTGCGCGAGATACTCGACCACCAGCCGATCACGCGGCTTCCCAATGCCTCGCCGGACTTGCTGGGCATGATCGATGTCCGTGGCGAGGGTGTGGCGGTAATCGACCTCACCGGGCGGCTGTCGCTGGCCCACCGGCAAGCGGACCCGGAAGGGCGTATCGTCGTCTTCATGCTGGGCCGCGAAGGCGGCGCCCCGATCGGCGTGCTCGCCGAGCAGGTGCGCGGGGTGACCGAGATCGGCGCCGACGAAATCGAGGCCGCCCCCGATACCATGACCGGCTGGGACGGCTCGGTGGTGCGCGGCATCGCCCGTGTCGGCGGCGCGCTCACCATGGTTCTGGAAATGGAGCGGCTGTTCGGGAGCGAAACATGCGATCCGTTCGATTTTTCATGATCGATCCGCACCGATGAGGGCGCCGGTCATGGCCCCGTCCGCGCCGCGCATGACGCAGGCCGAGGCGCAGGCCCTGTGCCGCGTCGCGCACCGCGAATCGGGTGTGGCCATTGCTCCGGGCAAGCGCGCGTTTCTGGAGATGCGCATCGGGCGGCGTCTGCGCGAGATCGGCTGCGAGGATTACCGCCACTATCTGCAGCTGCTCGAAGGCCCGGGCGGCCGGGTCGAGCGTGCCCATCTTGTCGAGGCGCTGACCACCCACACCACCGCCTTCTTCCGCGAGAGGGCGCATTTCGAGTGGTTGGCCGAATACGGCCTTCCTGCGCTGCTTGAACGAGGTGCCGGTCAGTCGGCGCCGCTCACGATATGGAGCGCAGCCTGCTCGCTGGGCTCGGAAATGTGGACCGCGGCGATGGTGACCGATCGCAGGCTGCGCGGTTTGCGGCCGGGCAGCGACTGGGCCGTCATCGGCACCGACATCTCGCGACGCATACTCAGAAAGGCCGCGCTGGCCGTGTTCTCGGCCGATGAAATCGCCGATTTGCCCGAGGATTTTCGCCGCGACTACCTTCTGCGCACCCGCGCCGGCCCGCGCCCGGCGCGCTTTCGCATCGTGCCGCAACTGCGCAGCCACGCGCGGCTGGCCTATGCCAATCTGGTCAATCTCTCGCCTGCGCTGATGCTGACGGCAGATGTGATCTTTCTGCGCAACGTACTGATCTATTTCAGCCACGAGGATCAGCGCCGCGTCGTTTCCCAGGTCATCGCCCGGCTGCGCCCGGGTGGCTACCTGCTTACCGGCCATTCCGAGAGCCTTACCTGCATTCCCGACGGGCTGCGCCAGGTAGGCAGCTCCATCTATCACAAGGAATGAGCCCGATGCCCGGCCCCGCATCTTTCCCTGCACCGCAACGCCCTGCCAGAGGCCGGCCCGGGCCGCCCTACCGCGTTCTCATCGTCGATGACAGTGCCGTGGTGCGCCAGACCATGGCCGAGCTGATCGCTTCCGACCCCGAGCTGGAAGTGATGGCCACCGCCTCTGACCCGTTCGTCGCCGCCCAGCGCATACGCGCCGAACGCCCCGACGTGATCACCCTCGATGTGGAAATGCCGCGCATGGACGGCGTGACCTTCCTGCGAAAGCTGATGGCGCAGGCGCCGATACCGGTGGTGATGTGTTCCTCGCTGGTGGGAGCCAATACCGAAACCCTGGCGCAGGCCCTGGCCAGCGGCGCAGTTGATGTGATCTGCAAGCCGCAAATCGGTATCCGCGGCTTTCTTGAGGAAAGCCGCATCGCCATATGCGATAGCGTGCGCGCCGCCGCCCAGGCCCGGCTGTCGGCGCTGCGCCCCCGCCCGGTGCAGGCCCGGCTCGACGCCGATGCAGTGCTGCCGCCACCGGGAAGAAACGCGATGGCCAAGACCACTGAAAAAGTGGTGGCCGTTGGCGCCTCGACCGGCGGCACCGAGGCGTTGCGCCATTTCCTGTGCCGGATGCCGCCTGATTGTCCGCCCATTGTTATCGTGCAGCACATGCCCGAAGCCTTTACCGCCGCCTTTGCCCGCCGGCTCGATGGCGAATGCGCCATCGGCGTGGCCGAGGCCCGCACCGGTGACCGGTTATTGCGCGGCCATGCGCTCATCGCGCCGGGCAACCGCCACACGCTGCTCACGCGAAGCGGGGCAACCTATGCCGTCGAGGTGCGCGACGGCCCGCTGGTATCGCGCCACCGCCCCTCGGTGGATGTGCTGTTTCGTTCGGTGGCGCGCCATGCCGGCCCCAACGCGATCGGCGTGATCATGACCGGCATGGGCGATGATGGTGCCCGAGGGCTGAAGGAGATGCGCGACGCCGGCGCCCGCACCCTGGGCCAGAACGAGGAAAGCTGCGTGGTATACGGCATGCCGAAGGAGGCAATGCGCCATGGCGGGGTGGAGAAGGAACTGTCGCTGGATCAGCTTTCCACGGGGGTGCTGAAACTGTGCCGTGCATGAATGCACAGCCCGCCCGAGGATTCGAGACACCCTCTTCGATATACCCGCCGGGATTTGCGGTCCCTCTCGGCAGGTATCGCAGCACCGGGCAGGTCGGGCTGTCGCCGACAATGGAAAGCGCCCGGCCGCCTGGCGAAGGGCATGCCCGCGCGTGCGGCCCCGCGGTCAGCGCCCGCAAGCCGCGCGGGGTGGGTGGAAGGGAGCACGGCTTGCGGGCGCTTCTGACTAGCCCGGCGTCACGCCAAAGCCGTGCCTTCGCCGCGACCACGCCAAGGGCCTGCATTTGGTACGATCGCGCCCGGGCGTGCCTTCGGCACGACGGCGACCACCACCCATACGCCAACAGAAGCAGCGAACCGGGACCGGCATGATGCCGTTTCCAGGTGATCGGACCGGACAAGCCGGCGGATACTGCCGCCCGTGCCTTCCGATCTGATTAACCGGAACCGGCATGATCGAAAGCGCCCCCCCGAGCCTCGACCGCCAGCCCGCCTGCCTTTGCGGCGCCGGCATTCCCCGCAACGGGCAATCTACCCGGCCTGTTGCATGGCCCGCACCGGCGGGCATGCCTCGTCGGGGCAGTAGCGCATGATCATCTCGCTCAGCAAAGACTTGCTCAGCGGCTTCGTCAGGTAATGGTCAAGCCCCGCCGCCAGCGTATCGGCACGGTCGCTTTCCAGCGCATGGGCGGTCAGGGCCACGATCGCTATCTGCGCGCCGCCGGGCAGTTGGCGGATGGCCTTCGTGGCCTCGCGCCCATCCATTTCGGGCATCGAAATATCCATGAACACCAGATCGGGCTGATGCCGACCGAAAAGCTCGACCGCCTCGCGCCCGCTTTCGGCAACCACCAGATCGATATCGAATTCGCCAACCATCTTGGAAAACACCAGCCTGTTGGTCCTATTGTCCTCGGCCAGCAATATCCGCATTCTCCGCGCCGCGCCGCTATCGGCGCTTGCCGCGCGCGCCCGTTCCTCGTCGAAATCCGCCTCGTCACTCTCCGACGGGGAGCCAAGCCGCTGCAGCCGGCTGATCAGTTCCTGGCGCAGCACCGGTTTTTGCAGCGCGGCGAACAACTCGCGGCCACCCGGATGGTCCTGCGCCACGCCCGGGTTCGAACTGAGCAGGATGATCGGCTGTGCAAGCCCCAGAGCACGTATCCGCATGGCAAAGTCCAGCCCCCCCATTCCCGGCATTTCCTGATCGGTGATCACCAGATCCACCGGATTCCCGCCACCTCGCTCGCCCAGAACCCTCAGCGCCTGCGCCGCTGATTCGCACAGGGTCACCTTCATCCCCTGCGCGCCCAGCTGACGCTCGAGAATGGTACGGTTGATCAGATGGTCATCGACCACCAGCACATGCTGCACCGGTATCGGCACCTGCTCGAGCGGCGGCTGCATGCCGGCCTCGGCGAGCGGCAGAGTCAGCGAAAAGCCGAAACAGGCGCCCTGGCCCGGCTCGGATTCAACCCAGATGCGCCCCCCCATCTGCTCGATCAGGCGCCGGGTGATGGCCAGCCCCAGCCCGGTGCCCTCGAACTTGCGATTGGCCTGATCCTCGGCCTGGCTGAACTCGTCAAAGATGCGCGCCTGATAGTCGGCGGCGATGCCGATGCCGGTATCCTCGATGGTGACATTGATCTGGAACTGCCCCTCGCCGGCCTCCACCCCGACCACACGGATCAGCACATGGCCCACTTCGGTGAATTTCACGGCGTTGCCGATGAGATTGATGAGCACCTGACGCATGCGCCCGGGATCGGCCATGAAACGGGTGGGCAGGAACAGGTCGTAATCCATGAGCAGGTCGATGGAGCGCTTGCGCGCGCCGGCCTGCAGCAGGATCATCACCTCATGGATGCAGCGTTCGAGGTCGAAGCGCTCGGGCCTGAGCACCAGCTTGTCGGCCTCGATCTTGGAAAAGTCGAGCACGTCGTTGATGATCGCCAAGAGCGCCTCGCCCGAGCTGCGGATAGTCTCGGCATAGAGTTTCTGCTCCTCGCTCATCTCGGTGTCGCAGATCAGCTCGGCCATGCCGACAATGCCGTTCATCGGCGTTCTGATTTCGTGGCTCATATTAGCCAGAAAGGCCGATTTGGCCCGGTTCGCGGCTTCCGCGCGCCGGCGCGCTTCGTCCAGCTCGGCCTCGTGGCGGGCGGTCTCGGTGATGTCGCGCGCAAGAACAACCAGATCGCCGCCGCGAGCGCGCCGCTCGATCAGCGATACCGTCGCCCCGCCGGTAAACTGAAGCGTCGCGGCGGGAATCGGTTTTTGCGTCAGCCGTTCCTGCATCAAGGCCACCCATTCGGCCGGTCTTGCCGCGCCCAGTTCCACCCGCCCCTCCCAGGCGAGCAGTTCCATCAGCCGCGCATAGCCGATGCCCGGGCGCACCTCGTCGAGCCCGGAAAAGACCAGCAGGAAGGCCTGGTTGGCCACGATCAGCTTCTGCTCGCGATCAAAGACGGCAAACCCGTCACGAATCGAGTTGATCGAATCCCATAACCGGCGCTCGGCCATCACCGCGTTGCGCTGCGCGGCCTGCACCACCGCCTCGGCTTCGTCCTTCTCGCTGTTGGCTGACGCCGGAGCGGCGTCTGGCGCCGCCGCCGGCCGGGCCGCCAGTTGCTCGCGCATGGATTCGATCTCGCGCGTGAGCATCTGGCAGCGCGCCTGCATCTCGGCGTGATCGCGCTGCGACTGCTCCAGCAAACGCTCGGCAACCAGTCGTGCACGGCGTTCCCGGGCAAGCTTGTCGAACACCGTCATGAACAGGCAAACCTCGAAACCGAATAGGAACGAGCATTGCCAGCAGAGATGAAATAACCCTTAACCGGGGCAGGATTCAGGACCGGCGGAACCGGCGGGAAGCATTCCCGCCGCCACCTTGCCTTACCCGCGCAGCTTCGCGGACCTACAGCCGCTCGATCGCCAGCGCGATGCCCTGGCCGCCGCCGATGCACATGGTCACCAGCGCGTAGCGGCCGCCCATGCGCTCAAGTTCATGCAGCGCCTTGACGGTCAGGATCGTACCGGTGGCCCCAACCGGGTGGCCCAGCGCGATGGCGCCGCCATTGGGGTTCACCTTCGCCGGGTCCAGCCCCAGCGCCTTGTTCACCGCCAGCGCCTGGGCGGCAAAGGCCTCGTTCGATTCGATGACATCAAAATCGTCCACCGTCAGGCCAGTGCGCGCGCAAAGTTGCTCGACCGCCGGCACCGGGCCGATGCCCATCACCTCTGGCCGCACACCGGCCACGGCATAGCCCACAAGCCGCGCGCGCGGCTTCAGCCCGGCCTTTTCGGCGGCCGATGCGCGCGCCAGCACCACCGCCGCTGCGCCGTCATTGATGCCGCTGGCATTGCCCGCTGTCACCGAGCCGCCCTTCTGGAAGGCGGGCCGGAGCCCGGCCAGAGCCTCGGCCGTGGTCTGCTTGGGGTGTTCGTCGGTATCGAACGCCACCTCGCCCTTGCGCGTCTTCAGCGTGAAGGGCGCGATCTGCTCGGCGAACCGGCCTTCGGCGATGGCGCGCGCGGCGCGGGTCTGGCTTTCCAGTGCGAAGGCGTCCTGCTCCTCGCGGCTGATCTGGTGTTCGGCGGCGACATTTTCCGCCGTTACGCCCATATGGCCGGTACCGAAGGGACAGGTCAGCGCGCCCAGCATCATGTCCTGCACCGCCGCATCGCCCATCTTCTGGCCGAAACGCGCGGCGGGGATGATATAGGGCATGCGGCTCATGCTCTCGGCGCCGCCGGCGAGCGCGAAATCGGCATCTCCCAGCATCAGCGCCTGTGCCGCCGACACCACCGCCTGCGCGCCCGAGCCGCACAGCCGGTTGACATTCATCGCCGGCGTGCTGTCGGGAATACCCGCCTGCATCGCTGCCACCCGGCTGAGATAGGCATCGCGCGGCTCGGTATTGCCGACATGGCCGAACACGACCGTGCCCACCTGCGCCGCCTCGACTCCGGCGCGCGCCAGCGCCACTTTCGTGACATGGGTGGCAAGCTCTGACAGCGGCGTGCCCGATAGCGAGCCGCCAAAGGTGCCAATGGCGCTGCGCGCGCCGCCTAGAATGACGATATCTTCCATATTCCCTGCCCTTTCGCTGGAATGTCCATCTCTCTATAGCCGCCCCCCGCCGGCAGCGAAAGAACCGCCCGCCCCCGGATGACGCGGCGTTGCAGAAACCACGGGGGTAGCCGTGGCTGAACGACAAGGAGCGCCCTGTTCGCGCCCGCTGGCCTGCCCCCGAGAACCTGTCTTCAACGATGCCGCCGATCGGCCTTGCGCCGCGCGCGCGCCTTCGCCGCCTTGGCCCCGGCGCCGCGCCGCACCGGGCCGCGGCCCCGGCCCTTGCCGCCCCCCCGCGCCAGCGCCTCGCCTTCGACCTCAAGCAATTCCAGCAGCAAGCCCCCGGTCACCGCCTCGGCCTCGGCCAACTTCACGCGCACGCGCTGGCCCAGCGAAAAAACCTGGCCCGAGCGCTCGCCCGTCAGCGTCTGCGCTTCCTTGTCGTGGCGGTAATACTCGTCGCCCAGCGCGCGCATCGGCACCAGCCCGTCGGCTCCGGTCTCGTCGAGCCGCACGAACAGCCCGAAGCGCGCCACGCCCGAGATGCGCCCGTCGAATTCCGCCCCAACGCGGTCGGCAAGAAAGGCGGCGAGGTAGCGGTCCACCGTGTCGCGCTCGGCGGCCATCGAGCGGCGTTCGGCCTGCGAGATCAGCACCGCCGTCTCGCCCAGCCGCTCGACATCGGCGCCCAGCAACCCGTCGGCGCGCGCATCGGGCCCCCAGCGATGCGCCGTGATCAGTGCCCGATGCACCACCAGATCCGAATAGCGCCGGATGGGCGAGGTGAAATGCGCATAGTTGCGCAAGGCCAGCCCGAAATGGCCCAGATTGTCGGGGCTGTAATAGGCCTGGGTCATCGAGCGCAGCGTCGCCATGTTGATCAACTCGTCGAATTCGCTGCCCTCGGCCTGCGCCAGAAGCGCATTCAGATGCCGGGTCTTGAGCACCTGCCCCCTGGCCAGCGTGAAGCCCGAATTTACGGCAATCTCGCGCAGCGCCTCGATCTTCTCGGGCGAGGGCTCTTCATGCACCCGAAACAACAGCGGCGAGCGCCGCGCGATCAGTTCCTCGGCGGCGGCGACATTGGCCTGCACCATGAATTCCTCGATCAACCGATGCGCATCGAGGCGCTCGCGAAACGCCACCGATTCAACCTTGCCCTCATCCGACAGCACGATACGCCGCTCTGGCAGATCCAGATCCAGCGGCTGGCGCTGTTCACGCGCAGTCACCGTTGCCTTCCAGGCGGCGAAGAGATCGCCCAGCATGTCGGCCAGGGGCTCGGTCGCGCCGTCATGGCGGCCCTCGAAAGCTGCCTGCGCCTGAGCATAGCTCAACGAGGCCTTTGAGCGCATCATGGCGCGCGTGAAGCGATGCGCGATCTTGTGGCCATGGGCATCGAAGACCATGCGCACCGCCACCACCGCGCGTGCTTCGCCATCGCGCAGCGAGCACAGATCGGCCGACAGCCGCTCGGGCAGCATCGGCACCACGCGATCGGGGAAATAGGTGGAATTGCCGCGCTTGCGCGCCTCGCGATCGAGCGCCGAGCCGGGGCGGATGTAATGCGCTACATCGGCAATCGCCACCCAAACCACGAAACCGCCGGGATTGGCCTTGTCATTGTCGCGCAGCGCGCAAACCGCGTCGTCATGATCGCGCGCATCCGACGGGTCGATGGTGACGAGCGGCAATTCGCACAGATCCTCACGGCCATCCATCGCCGCCGGCGCCATCGCCTCGGCCTCGTCCAGCACCGCATCGGGGAACTCATCGGGAATGCCATGCTGGTGAATGGCGATCAGCGACACCGAACGCGGCGCCGACGGATCGCCCAGCACCGCCAGAACCCGCGCCCGCGGCAGGCCCAGCTTCGGCGGCGCCGCCTGCTCGGCCTCGACCAGCTCGCCGTCAGAAGCGCCCCTGGTTTCGGCGGCGGCCACCCGCCACTCCAGATCAGCGCCCTTGTCGATGGCCAGAATCCGCCCGCCCTCGGCGCCGGCACGGAAAATGCCCAGAAAGCGCCTCGGCCCGCTCTCGAGCTTGCGAATGACGCGCGCCTGATAATCGTGATCGGCGTCGCGCACCTGCATCAGCTTGGCAAGGATGCGATCCCCCTCGCCCAGCGCCGGGTCCGAGGCGCGCGTCACCACCAGAATCCGCGGCGCGGCCTCGCCCTCGGGCCAATCGCGCGGGCGCGCGAACAGATCGCCCGAGCCATCGGGCGCCAGCACGTCAAGCAGTGTCACCGGCGGCAACCCTGCGCGCCGCCCGCCGCGCCGGCGCGGCGCGATCATCCCCTCATCGGCCATCTCGGCCAGAAGCGCCTTCAACTCGCGCCGCGCGCCGCCCTTCAGACCGAAGGCGCGCGCGATTTCGCGCAACCCGTCGGCCCCGGGGTTCTCTGCCATCCAGTCGCGGATTTCTTCTTTCGTGGGTATCCTGTCCATGCCCGCGCGCTATCACGCCCTCGCGCCCGCGTCACCGGCTTTCTGCCCGCAATCGCGCCCGCTTCATCTTGCCTGCAATACGCCGGGGGAAGTCACGCGCAGCGTGACGGGGGGCAGCGCCCCCCTGCCCCGCCGCGCAGCAGCGCCTCAGGCGAAATAGGCCCGCAACAGCCGCAGATAGACCGCTTTCAACTGCCGGATATGCTCGATCTCGGCATGCTCGTCGATCTGGTGCATCGACTGCCCGACCAGCCCGAACTCGACCACCGGGCAATGCGCCCGGATGAAGCGCGCATCCGATGTCCCGCCCGAGGTCGAAAGCTTGGGCCTCACCCCGCATTCGGCCTCGACGGCGGCGGTCACCAGATCGGTGAACCGGCCCGGCTCGGTGACGAAGGCCTCGCCGGAAACCTTGACCTCCATCGCGAAATCGATGCCGCTCCCGGCCCCGGCGCGTGCCAGCTCGTCCTGCAGCCAGCCTGTCAGGCTTTCGCCGCTATGCAGATCGTTGAAGCGGATGTTGAGCGCCGCTTCGGCGCGGGCCGGAATCACATTCGTCGCCGCATTGCCGGTGTCGATGCTGGTCAGCGCCAGGCTCGACGGCTCGAAGCGCTCGTTGCCCTCGTCCAGCCGGTGCCGCGCCAGCCGGTCGAGCAGCGCCACCAGCGCCGGCAGCGGGTTCCGCGCCCGGTGCGGATAGGCCGAATGCCCCTGCACCCCGTGCGCCACGATCCGCGCATTGAGTGAGCCGCGGCGGCCGATCTTGATCATCTCGCCCATCACCTCGGGGCAGGTCGGCTCGCCCACCAGGCAATGGCTCATGCGCTCGCCCTCGGCCTCCATCCAGTCAATCAGCGCGCGCGTGCCGTCGATGGCCTCGCCCTCCTCGTCGCCGGTAATGGCCAGGATCACCGCGCCGTCCTCGAGCCCGTCGGCGGGGCATTCGCGCGCGAAATCGATCGCTGCCGCGGCAAAGGCCGCCACGCCCGATTTCATGTCGCAGGCCCCGCGCCCCCACAGCCGGCCGCCATCTATGTTGCCGGCGAAGGGATCGAAACGCCAGGCGCCGATATCACCGGGCGGCACCACATCCGTATGGCCATTGAAGCCGAAGCCGCGCGCCGCGCCGCGTCTGCCCAGCCGGGCAAAGAGATTGGCCACCCCGCCCCTGTCCACGCGCCGGCAGTCGAAGCCCGCCGCCGCCAGCTTTTCCTGCAGCAGTTCGAGCGCCCCGCCCTCTTCGGGCGTTACCGACGGGCAGCGCACGAGTTGCGCGCTCAACGCGACCGGATCGGTGGCATCGCTGGTCATGACTATCCTCTCGCGACGACGGGGCGGCCCCCGGCCATGGCGGTGCTACCGCGCCGGGCCAGACGAAACAAGCAGGCCGAACACGCTACCGGGCGACGAGGCCCTCTGACACATGATTGACCGATTGACAGCAGGCCGAATCCACGCACAATTCATCTTATGGTTGTGTTTTTGCCCTTATATCGCCCCAAACAGCCGACTATTTTATATGAAACAAGGCAAACGAAGTACCCGGCGCGGGCTCAAGGCACGGGCAAAGGGGAATCGAAAGAATTGAAATGACACGGCAAGTGAACGATGCTGGCGAGGACGCAATGGCGACGATGCCGACCATGGAAACCGAAAACATCACCAACGAGACGCGGCTGACGCGCATTCAGGCGATCGTCGTCGAGATCCTGAATGATCTCTTGCGTGCGCCGATCGACGAGACCGATGCCGCCATCGACCGCGCCATCGCCCGCATCGGCACCTATTGCCTGCGCGATCGTGCCTATGTGTTCGTCAATGGCGAGGGTTGCACCTCGAACACGCATGAATGGTGCGCCGAAGGAATTGATCCGGCCATCGACCAGTTGCAGGAACTGCCGTGGGAGCTTTACGGCCCCATCTACGACACGCTCCATGCTGGCCAGACCTTCCATGTGCCCGACGTATCGGCGCTCGAGCCCGGCTCACCCACCCGCGAATCGCTAGAAGAGCAGGAAATCCGCTCCATCATTATGGTGCCGATGCATTGGGACGGCCGGTTTTATGGCATTCTCGGCTTCGACGGGGTGCATAATACCCATGCCTTTCTGCCCGGCGAAATCTATCTGCTGCGTTCGGTGGCCGATGTCATCTGCTCGGTGCTGACACGGCGCGACAGCGACCGCGCCATGCGCAAGGCGCAAGACGCGCTTACCGGAGAGCGCGCGTTTCTCGAAAGCATCCTGACGACTTCGGCCATGGGCATGCTGGTGATGGACGATGCCGGCACGGTCAGTTTTGCCAACGAGGCCGCGGCGGCGCTGCTGGGCACTTCTGCCGCCTCGCTTACGGGGATGCACCACACCGCCCTGCACGATTGGCTCGAGCCCGCCGATGAGTGCGATGAGAGTCCTGCCGACAAGGAAGAACGCGCGCCGGTCGCACTTGTCGATGCAAAGGCACTGGGCGGGGAAACGCCCTTCGAGATGGTCAAGCGCAGCGGCGGGCCGGTCAGCGATATCCGCTTTGCGCTGAAACATGGCGAGGGGCCGCCCCGCTACTGCGCCATTCATGCCGCCTCTGTTCGGGGCCAGCGCAGGGATGCGCGCGTCGTCTATGCGTTGCTCGATGTTACCGAGCAGGTCACGGCCGAGCGCACGCGCGAGGCAGCGCTGGATGAAGCGCGCCGCGCCAATCTGGCGAAAAGCCAGTTCCTGGCCAAGATGAGCCACGAGATGCGCACCCCGCTCAACGGCGTTCTCGGCATCGCCGAGGTGCTCGACCGGCTGGTCGACGACCCCGATCAGCGCCGCATGGTCAAGATGATGCATGATTCGGGCTCGCTGCTTCTCAACATCATCAACGATCTGCTGGACATGTCGAAGATCGAGGCCGACCGCCTGGCCATCGAGCAGGTGCCATTCGACATGAACGAGCTGGCACAGCGCGTGGAGGCGGTGCATACGCTCAAGGCCGCCGAAAAGGCGCTGTCCTTCGCCGTCACCCTCAATGGCAAGGAGCAGGCGCTGCGCCTGGGCGATCCGTATCGCCTGCTTCAGATCCTGCACAACGTTATCGGCAATGCGGTCAAGTTCACCCCATCCGGCACGGTGCGGGTAAGCATGGATTGTTCCGATCCGTCGCGGGTGCAGATCATGGTGAGCGATACCGGCATCGGCATGACCGTCGAGCAGCAAACCCAGGTGTTCGAGGAATTCGGCCAGGCCGATGGCAGCATCGCGCGCAAATTCGGCGGCACCGGACTGGGCATGCCGATTGTCCGGCGGCTGGTCGAGATGATGGGCGGCAGTATCGGCATCGACTCGGCGCCCGGCAAGGGCACGCAGGTAATCATATCGCTTCCTCTGGCGGTGCTGGCCGAAGGTACCAACATGCCCGCCGCACCCGCGATCGACGAACACGAACTTGACGGGCTGCGCGTGCTCGCCGCCGATGACAACCGCACCAACCTGATGATCCTGGGTGCCATGCTGGGCCAGCTTGGCGTCACCTCGACGCTTACCCCGGACGGACCGACCGCGCTGGATGCCTTTGAACGCGAGAATTTCGACGCCGTCATCCTCGACATCTCGATGCCCGAGATGGACGGGGTGGAGGTGCTCAAGGAAATCCGCAAGCGCGAATACGGCAGCGGCCGGCGCATTCCGGTGCTGGCTTTCACCGCCAATGCCATGTCGCATCAGGTGGAAGCCTATCTTCAGGCCGGCTTCGACGATTGCCTGACCAAGCCGCTGCATATCGAGCGGCTGCGCTCGGCGTTGGGAGCGATTTTCTCACGCGCCAACGGCGCATCGGCCGCGCGACTTGCCAGCGGCGAAAAGGCACCGCCCGATCAGCCGCTTCGCGCCGCAGGTCGCTTTCGGCTGGTCTGAAAGGTCGCTACCCGCAAGACAGGAAAAAAGGCCCGCGAAACCGAAGGGCTTTCCTTCACCGCAATCCTTCGATGGAGGTTGCAGGTGTGACGGCGTAACCACCTGCTCAAGCGACCGAATTCAGCAATCAACAAGACCTGCCCAGCAGAGGGGAAAGCATCCATCCGAGCGGGCAGACATAGGATTGCGGCACCGGCCGCCCGGGCCTTGTGCCCCTGACGCCAATGCCGTCAGCCGCGCTCGTTCCCTTCCCGCTCTGTTCGTTCGGCATGATCGCTGATCGCCGCGACCGCCTCTTCCGCGGTTTCGACAAAGCTGAAAAGCGACAGATCCTCGGGCGAAATTGTGCCGGCCTCGGCCAACGCCTGCCAGTTGATCACCTTCTCCCAGAAGCTGCGCCCGAAAAGCAGGAAGGGGATGCGCTTCATGCGCCTTGTCTGGATAAGTGTCAGCGATTCGAACAGCTCGTCCAGCGTGCCGAAGCCGCCCGGAAAGACGGTGACCGCCTCGGCGCGCATCAGGAAATGCATCTTGCGGATGGCGAAATAGTGAAAGTTGAAGCTCAGTTCCGGGGTCACCCAGGCGTTGGGCGCCTGCTCATGCGGCAAGACAATGTTAAGCCCGACCGAGATGCCGCCAGCCTCGGCCGCGCCGCGATTGCCCGCCTCCATCACGCCGGGGCCACCACCGGTGACGATGACATGCTCGCGGCAGCCCTTTTCAACGCTTTTCAGCGTCATCAGCCGCGCGAATTCCTGCGCCTGGTCGTAATAGGCCGATAACGCGGACAGCCCCGCCGGGGCGTTGGCCGCCGCCGCCGGCGCCGGTATGCGCGCGCCGCCGAACATCACCACCGTCGAATTGATCTCGCGCTCGGCCATCATCAGCTCGGGCTTGAGCAGCTCCAGCTGCAGCCGCACCGGCCTGAGTTCGTCGCGCATGAGGAAATCGGCATCGGCAAAGGCCAGCCGATAGGCCGGGCTGCGCGTTTGCGGCGTGTCCGGCGCTCCGCGCCATGCGCGCAGATCCTGTTCGGCATCAGGAAAGGGGCGGTAACGCGGTTTGTCTGTCATGCACTGATCCTCTGGCTGCATTGCCTGCACGGGCGGCTGAGGCTATAGCCTCACCCAGCCCGAGACCAGAGCCCAAGCACAGGAAACACCCCATGACCGACGCAAGCCCGAACGCCGCGCTCGAAGCCGCCATCGAGGCCGCCTGGGAGAAGCGCGATACCGTCACGCCCGAAACAGGCGGCAAGATTCGCGACGCTGTCGAGCAAACCCTCGATGCGCTCGATTCGGGCCAACTGCGCGTGGCCGAGAAGCGCGGCGATGACTGGCATGTGAACCAATGGGCCAAGAAGGCGGTGCTGCTGGGCTTTCGCCTGAGGGACATGGAACGCCAGGAGGGCGGCCCCCAGGGCGGCAGCTGGTGGGACAAGGTGGACAGCAAGTTCGCCGGCTGGAAGAAGAAGGACTGGCGCGCCGCCGGCTTTCGCGCCGTGCCCAACTGCATAGTGCGCCGCTCGGCCTATATCGCGCCCGGCGTGGTGCTGATGCCCTCCTTCGTCAATCTGGGCGCGCATGTCGATTCGGGCACCATGGTCGATACCTGGGCCACGGTGGGTTCCTGTGCGCAGATCGGCAAGAATGTGCATCTGTCGGGCGGGGTGGGCATTGGCGGCGTGCTCGAGCCAATGCAGGCCAACCCCACCATCATCGAGGATAACTGCTTCATCGGCGCGCGCTCGGAAGTCGTCGAGGGGGTGATCGTGCGCGAGGGTTCGGTGCTGGGCATGGGCGTGTTCATCGGCCAGTCCACAAGGATCGTCGATCGCGCCACCGGCGAAGTGATGTATGGCGAGGTGCCCTCGGGCTCGGTGGTGGTGGCGGGCTCGATGCCATCCTCGGGTGGCGTGCATCTCTACTGCGCGGTGATCGTCAAGCGGGTGGATGCGCAGACCCGCGCCAAGACCTCGATCAACGAGCTCTTGCGCGACTGATGCGCGCAATCTGCCCGTGCCCCGGCCGCGTGCGCATCACATTGCACTGGCAGCGCTGCAGGGCGGCTGGGTCGCCCTGCGCACCCCCCGCCTGCCCGAGGCCACCGGCCCCCGCCAGGGAAGCGCCGGCACCGGGCCAGGGCTGCGGCTGCTGATTGCGGGCGATTCCTCGGCCGCCGGGGTGGGCGTGGCCTCGCAAGACGCGGCGCTGGCCGGGCAGCTGGCGCACGCGCTGGCGGGTGATTTCTCGGTAGAATGGAGGCTGATCGCCCATTCGGGCGCCACCACGGCGGCCATGCTGAAGCGGCTGGAAGGCGAGATACAACCCTGCACTGGCTTCGATGCCGCCGTGCTGGCGCTGGGCGTCAACGATGTCATCCGCCAGGTGCCGCTGCACCGCTGGCTGGAACGGCAAGAGGCGCTGCACCGCCACCTCACCGGCGCGCTGGGGGTGCGCTTTGTCTATGCCTCGGGTGTGCCGCCGATGGGGCGCTTTCCAGCGCTGCCGGCAACGCTCGCCGCCCTGCTAGGCACCCGCGCCGCGCGCTTCGATGCCGCGCTGGCGGCGCTGTCGCCGCGCCTGCAGGGCCACCGCCACCTGCCCTTCTCGCCGGAACTGCTTGACAGCAAGGTCATGGCATCCGATGGGTTTCACCCCGGCGCGACGGGCTATGCGCATTGGGCCGCCGCGCTCGCCCACGCCATCCGCGCCGATTTCGGAGCCACGCCATGAGCCAGCCTTTGCAGGTGTTCACCCTTGTCGTGGAGCTGGGCCGTAAACCCGGCGACGGCCTGCCCGAGGGCAGCACGGGTGCCGGGCTCGTCGTCTATGCCGCCGGGCGTGACGAGGCCGAGGCGGTGCGCGAGACGGTGGCGGTGCTGAAACAGGCCGATCTGGCGCCGCTCGACGTGTCGGGCTACGGCACGCTGGAAGAGCGCCTGGGTCATGGCGACGAGATCGACGCGAAGGAACGTGCCCTGATGCAGCGCGCGCTCGACGAGAACGCGGTGATCGTGGCGCAGATGACGCCGTTCACGGGCTGAACCTGCCCCTGCCCGCCCCCCGACCGCCCCCTTCATCTTGCCAACAAATACTCCGGGGGGAGCCCCGCAGGGGCGGGGGACAGCGCCCCCCTCAGGCCACCGGGTTCGGCAGTGGCAGCCCGTCGCGAAAGGCGCGCGCATTGGCCAGCGCCATCATCCCCATCGCCTCGCGCACCTCCAGCGCGGCGGTGCCCAGATGCGGCAGCAAGACCACATTCTCCAGCGCGCGCAGCGCCTCGGGCACATGCGGCTCGTGCTCATAGACATCAAGCCCGGCCCCGGCGATGCGCCCTTCCTGCAACGCCGCGATCAGCGCCGCCTCATCCACCACATCGCCGCGCGCGACATTCACCAGATGCGCATGCGCGCGCATGGTGGCCAGCGCGGCCGCATCGACCAGGTGATGCGTCTCGGGGCTTGCCGGCACCGCCACCACCACGATATCAGCCGCCGCCATCACTTCTTGCAACGAGGGCAGAGCGCGCGCCTCGGTCAGGTCGGGCAGCTTGCGCGGGGTGCGGGTGTGATAGACCACTTCCATGCCGAAGCCGAAATGCGCGCGCCGCGCCACCGCCCGACCGATCCGCCCCATGCCGATCACGCCCAGCACCTTGCCGCTCATATGCAGGCCAAGAAGCTGCGTCGGGTGCCAGCCCTGCCAGCGCTCGGCGCGCACCAGCCGCTCGCCCTCGCCAGCGCGGCGTGCGCTCATCAGCATCAGCGTCAGCGCGATATCGGCGGTGGCATCGGTCACTGCGCCGGGGGTGTTGGCCACTTCAAGCCCGGCGGCGCGGGCGGCGGCCACATCGATATGGTTGTAGCCGACGCCGAAATTGGCCAGCAGCCGCGCGCGCATTCGCGGCACGGCGGCAAATACTTCGGCATCGAATCGATCGCCCAGCGTGGGGATCAGCACATCATGCGCGCCCAGCGCCGCCACCATTTCAGCCTGGCTCATCGGCGCGTTGCTCTCGCGCAGCGTCACCGCGAAATCCGCGCGCGCCGCCTCAACCACCCGCTCCGGGAGCGGGCGCGAAAAGAACAACCGCATCGCCTGCGACGGCGCCGCCATTACCCCGCCCCCTTGCGAGTGCGGGAATTGACAGCGCCCATGCCGCGCGGGGGGGGGGGGGGGGGCCCCGCCGGGGCGCGGGGAATAAACCGCCCCGTCAGCCCCGCCCCCCCCCCGCGGGCGGCGTCTGTTCGATCCCCCCCCCCCGGGCGGGGGGGGGGGGGCGGGCGCGCGGGTGCGCCGGGCGGCGCTGTCAATACCGCGCCGCTTCAGCACAGCCGCGCCCCGTCGGGCACCGGGCGCTCGGGGCCGATCAGCACGATGGCCCCCTTGTCATCGGCCAGCCCCAGCACCAGCACCTCGGAACGCATAGGCCCGATCTGGCGCGGCGGGAAATTCACCACCGCCAGCACCTGTCTTCCGATCAGTTCCTCGGGCGCGTAATGCTCGGTGATCTGCGCCGAGGATTTGCGCTCGCCGATCTCGGCGCCGAAATCGATGTGCAGCTTCAGCGCCGGCTTGCGCGCCTGCGCGAAGGGCTCGGCCGCGACCACCGTTCCAACCCGTATATCAACCTTGAGGAAGTCATCGAAGGCTATGGTCTCTGCCGATGCGCCGCTCATTGCCCCAGCTCCCGCGAGCGCGCCGCCGCTGCAGCCACCGCCCGGCGCAATAACGGCGGGAAGCCATGATCGGCATCCATCAGCACCTGCAGCGCCGCCGCCGTGGTACCGCCGGGGCTGGTGACGTTTTCGCGCAGCACGCCCGGCGCCTCGCCGTTTTCCTCGGCGAGCGCGCCGGCGCCGGCGACGGTGGCGCGCGCCAGTTGCAGCGCCAGTTCCGGCGCCAGCCCTTCGGCCTCGCCGGCCGCGGCCAGCGCCTCGATCAGGTGAAACACATACGCCGGGCCCGAACCGGAAACCCCGGTCACCGCATCCATCTGCGCCTCGCTTTCCAGCGCCACCACCTGCCCGACCGCGCCCATCAGCGCCTCGGCCAGCGCCAGCCCGGCGGCATCGACGCGGTCATTGCCGATCAGCGCCGTGATGCCACGCCCCACCGCCGCCGGGGTGTTGGGCATCGCCCGCACCACCGGCGCCGCCTCGCCCAGCGCTGCGGCCAGCACGGCCAGCCCGGTGCCCGCCGCGATGGAGATAAAGAGCGTGCCGCCACCGCCCAGCGCGGCCAGTTGCGGCAGCGCCGCGCCCATCATCTGCGGCTTGACCGCCAGCACCGCCACCGCCGGATCGGCCGGAAGCGGGCCGCCCAGATGCACGCCGGTTGACATCAGCCAGTCCGAAGGGCGCGGCTCGATCACATGCACCGCCCCGGCCTGAAGCCCGTGCGCCAGCCAACCGGCCAGCAGCGCCGAGCCCATCTTGCCGCAGCCCAGCAGCACCAGGCCGCGCCCGTTCAATTCGCTCAGATCCATGCTGCCCCCCCTGGATGGCCCCGTTTTCGGGGTCGCAGCCTAGGCGCGCCCCCAGGCCTGCGCAATGGCCATCTGCACCGCGTCTTCGGGGTTGCGATCGGCCCAGGCAACCAGCTGAAAGGCCGGGTAGAACCGTTCGCAATTGGCAATCGCAGTGCCGATCATCTGGTCGATCTGCTCGGGCGCGGCCACCTGTCCGCCCGACAGGAGCAGCCCGTAACGCCACACCATCAACCGCTGCGCTGCCCAATAGGTGAAATTGCCGCCCCAGATCAGATCATTGGCCAGGTTCAGCACCGCCATCATCTCGGGCATGCGGGCTTCGGGCGGCTCCATCTCGAAGGTGCAGATCAGCCGCAAGGTCTGATCCACGCCCGACCAGGCCAGCGTCAGCGAATAGCTGCGCCACTGCCCCTCGACGGCCATGGCGATCTGGTCGTCCCCGACGCGGTCGAATTCCCAGGCGCGATGCTCGGCGAGGGTTTCAACGATATCGATCGGGTGGATCTCGTCGGTCAGCAGATGGTCGTCGGACAAGGGCATGTCCCGGCCTTTCTTTGTCTCGCTTCATGCCGGCCTGACCCACAAGAAGCAGAGGTGCTGGCAAGAGGCGACAAAACTTGTTGTGCCCCTTACTAGATATGGTGTGGCAAAAGCGAAAGCCTGTAAAGGAAAAATTCCTGTGGAAAACCCTTTTGGCCGGCCTGTCGACATTCATGAGACAGGGCAGAAATAGTTTGACTGACCGGTCGGTTTATGACAGCTTCCTGCGCGCGCAGTAGGGGTGTGCGCAAGCAGGCAATCGAACACCGGGAGGAGGGCATCATGGCCGGAGTGGAAAGCATCTTGACGGCACGCGAGGGGGGGCTGCTGCAGATCACTCTCAACCGCCCCGACAAGCTCAATGCCTTCGATGACGCGATGCATCTGGCACTGCGCAGTGCGCTTGACATCGCGCGGCGCGAACCTGCGGTGCGCGCAGTGCTCATCACCGGCGCCGGGCGCGGCTTCTGCGCCGGACAGGATCTGGGCGCGCGCGACCCGCGCTCGGGCGAAAGGGCCGATCTGGGCGAAACCATCGGCAATTTCTACAACCCCCTCATCCAGCAGTTGCGCGGGCTGGAAAAACCCATCATCTGCGCGGTCAATGGCGTTGCCGCCGGGGCCGGGGCCAATATCGCGCTAGCCTGCGACATTGTCATTGCCGCGCATTCGGCGCGCTTCATCCAGGCCTTTTCCAAGCTCGGGCTGGTGCCCGACGCAGGGGGCTCGTGGTCGCTTTCCCGGCTGCTGGGCGAGGCCCGCGCCAAGGGGCTTGCGCTCACCGCCGAGCCGCTTGATGCCGAGACCGCCGCCGCCTGGGGGCTGATCTGGAAGGCGGTGCCCGACGAGGCGCTGATGCCCGAAGCCTCGGCGCTGGCCACCCGCCTGGCCGAGGGCCCGACGCTGGGGCTGGGCCTGACCAAGCGCGCCATCCAGGCTGCCGCCACCAATGACATGGATGCCCAGCTTGACATGGAACAGCAACTCCAGCGCCAGGCGGGCTTCAGCGAAGACTATGCCGAGGGCGTGGCCGCCTTCCTCGACAAGCGCAAACCGGATTTCAAGGGAAAATGAGCACCGCCATGAATGTTCAGACCATGTCCGCCCAGCAACTCGCCGAAGCCAGCGCACAGGCAATGTGGAGCGAGGACCGCGCCTCGCAATGGCTGGGCATGCAGATCGATGCCATCGCCCCGGGCCGGGCCACGCTCAGCATGGAAGTGGCGCGCAGCATGACCAACGGCCACGACAGCTGCCATGGCGGCTTCATCTTCACGCTGGCCGACAGCGCCTTTGCCTTTGCATGCAACAGCTACAACCAGCGCGCCGTGGCGCAGATGGTGCAGATCACCTATATCGCGCCGGCCTATCACGGCGACCGGCTGACGGCCGAGGCGCGCGAGATCTCGCGGCGCGGGCGCAGCGGCATCTACGATATACGCGTCAGCAACCAAAAGGGCGAGCATATAGCCGAATTCCGCGGCCATTCGCGTATCGTCAAGGGCACGCTGGTGCCCGAAACCACCGAGTGAGGATCACCATGGAAGACCTTTCCCCCCGCCCTGGCGAGCTGGAACCCATCGAGACCGCCTCGCGCGATGAAATCACCGCGCTGCAGCTGGAGCGGCTGAAATGGTCGCTGCGCCACGCCTATGAGAACTCGGCCTTCTACCGCCAGCGCTTCGATGCGCACGGCGTGCATCCCGATGACCTGAACACCCTGGCCGATCTGGCGAAATTCCCCTTCACCCGCAAAACCGATCTGCGCGACACCTACCCTTTCGGCATGTTCGCCGTCCCGCGCGAGAAGCTGGTGCGCATCCATGCCTCCTCAGGCACCACCGGCAAACCCACCGTGGTGGGCTACACCGCGCGCGACATCGATACCTGGGCATCGCTGGTGGCGCGCTCGATCCGCGCCTCGGGCGGGCGCGCCGGCGATATCGTGCATGTCGCCTATGGCTACGGGCTCTTCACCGGGGGGCTGGGCGCGCATTACGGCGCCGAAAAGCTGGGCTGCACCGTGGTGCCCATCTCGGGCGGCATGACCGAACGCCAGGTAACGCTGATCAACGATTTCAAGCCGCGCGTGATCATGGTCACCCCCAGTTACATGCTGTCGATCCTTGATGAATTCCATCGCCAGGGGCTGGACCCGCGCGAATCCTCGCTCGCCGTCGGCATCTTCGGCGCCGAGCCCTGGACCAACGCCATGCGCGGCGAGATCGAGGAAGCCTTCGACATGCATGCGGTCGATATCTACGGCCTGTCCGAAGTGATGGGGCCGGGCGTGGCCAATGAATGCGTGGAAACCAAGGACGGGCTGCATCTCTGGGAAGATCATTTCTACCCCGAGATCATCGACCCCGAAACCGGCGAGGTGCTGCCCGATGGCGAGATGGGCGAGTTGGTGTTCACCACGCTCACCAAGGAAGGGCTGCCCATCATCCGCTACCGCACGCGCGATCTCACGCGGCTTCTGCCCGGCACCGCGCGCTCGATGCGGCGCATGGAAAAGATCACCGGGCGCTCGGATGACATGATCATCCTGCGCGGCGTGAATGTCTTTCCCACCCAGATCGAGGAGCAGATCCTCAAATGCGCCGGCCTCGCCCCGCATTTCCAGATCGAACTCACCCGCGAGGGACGCATGGATGCGATGACCGTCCATGCCGAGGCCACCACCGCCGCCGCCACCGAGGAGGCCCGCGCCGCCTCGGGCAAGGAACTGGCCCATCACATCAAGAGCGTGATCGGCATCTCCACCCGCATCCAGGTGCATGAACCCGGCGGCGCGCCCCGCTCCGAGGGCAAGGCGAAACGCGTCGTCGACAACCGCCCCAGGGAAGGCTGAGCGCCCCATTATCTTGCCCGAAATACTCTGGGGGTGAGGGCCGCAGGCCCGAGGGGGCAAAGCCCCCTTCCCTTTCCAGACCGCAACGAATCGGAGCCGGCATGGCCCGCACCCGAGCCGAAGACTTCGAGGAAAAACAGCGCGCCATCCTGGCCAGCGCCGCCGCGGTGCTTGGCGAAATCGGTATGGACAAGGCCTCGATGGCGCAGATCGCGGAAAAGGCGCAGGTCTCCAAGGCGCTGCTCTATCATTACTACCCGGGCAAGGATGCGCTGATCTTCGACATCATCCGCAGCCATCTGCTTGAGCTCGACAACGCCGTCGAGGTCGCCGACATCCCCTCGCTGGAACCGCGCGAAAGGCTGCGCGTGCTGGTGCATGCAGTGCTGGAAAACTATCGCGACGCCGATAACGAACACCGCGTGCAGATCAACGGCACCCCGACGCTGGCCCCCGATCAGCGCGCCGAGATCCACGCCATCGAACGACGCATTGTCAGGCGCTTCGCCGCCGTGCTGCGCGAGATCAACCCCGAGTTGGGCGCCGGGCCATTGTTGATGCCGGTCACCATGTCGCTCTTCGGCATGCTGAACTGGGTCTATATGTGGTTTCGCGAGGGCGGGCCGATCACGCGCGGCGATTATGCCGATCTGGCGACCGACCTCATCCTGCACGGCCTCGCCGGCCGGCCCGAATGCCCGTAGCATGGGCAATATTGCCCAACCTGCGCGCCCCCGGCTTGCGGCCCCGACTTGAACCTGCGCCATCAGCACGGCAAACTCGCCCCATGACCGGCACCCCCATCCTGCATGATCGCCTGCCCTTCCTTGCCTGGATGGACCCGAAGCTGGCGCGCCTGCCCGGCATCCAGCCGCTCGACATGGAAGACTGGCTGCGCATCGACGAGGCCTATGCCGCCCAGATGGCCGAGCGCGAGCGGCTGATCGCCACAATCCCAGACAAGGTGCATGCGCTGCTGCCACAGGCCGAAGAGGCGGCGCGCGAGCTTGCCGCCATGATCGCCGAGCGCCTGCCATCCTTCGGCTTTACCCGCCAGGGCGCGGCCTGGCGCTGCCCCGATGGCAGGCTGGTGAGCGAGGCGCCCGATGCGCCGCTGCTGACGCTGGGCCGGCTGGTGCAGGAGGATCTGTGCATCCTCCAGCCCGGCCCCGAGGGCAGCCACATCCTGACCGGCGCCGTGCTGTGCTTTCCCGCCAGCTGGACACTGGCCGAAAAGATCGGCCGCAACCTGATCGGCATCCACAACCCGGTGACGGAATATGACGACACCCTCGCCCGGCGCGTGCAGCGGCTCTTCGATGCCATCCACCCCGAGCGCCCGCTCTGGCGCGCCAACGCGCTGGCCTATGCCGACCCGGCGCTTTACCAGCCACGGCGCGAGGGCGAGACGCGCCAGCAAGGTAACGGGCAAGGCGGCTATCTGCGCTCGGAGCGCCAATGCCTGCTGCGCCTGCCCCGAACCGGCGCCGTGGTCTTTTCCATCCATACCTACCAGATCGCCCGCTCGCTTCTGAGCCCCGAACAGAACAGCGCCTACATCCGGCGCCATCACCGGGCTGCAGGCTGAAGGCACCACCGGGCGGGGCGGGCATTTGGCTTGTGTCGGCCTATCCAAGCACAGCCCCAAGAAATCCTCTTTCCTCTGTCGGCGCGCGCGCATACATCTTGCGCCATGCGTATTCTGTTTCTTGGCGATGTCATGGGCCGGGCCGGGCGGCAGGCCGTCACCACGCAGCTGGCACAGCTGCGCCGCGATTGGCGGCTCGATTTCGTGATTGTCAACGGCGAGAACGCCACCTCGGGTGCCGGCATCACGCCCGATCATGCCAAGCTCCTGCTCGGCGCAGGCGCCGACTGCATCACGCTGGGCGATCACGCCTTCGACCAGAAATCGCTGATCTCCTTCATCGACAGCGAGCCGCGCCTGCTGCGCCCGCTGAACTTTTCCAAGGTGGCGCCGGGCCAGGGCGCGCGGCTCTACACCCTGCCCGACGGGCGCAAGCTCCTGGTGGCGCAGGTGCTGGGCCAGGTCTTCATGAAACGCCCCTTCGATGACCCTTTCTCGGCGCTCGAACCCGTGCTGCGCGCGCATCCCCTCGGCGGGCAGGCGCAGGCCGTCATCGTCGATGTGCATTGCGAGGCCACCAGCGAGAAGATGGCGCTGGGCCACTGGTGCGACGGGCGCGCCAGCCTGGTGGTGGGCACCCATACGCATGTCCCCACCGGCGACGCAATGATCCTGCCCGGCGGCGCGGGCTATCTGACCGATGCCGGCATGTGCGGCGATTACGACAGCGTCATCGGCATGCAGAAGGACGAACCCTTGCGCCGCTTCATCACCGGCATGCCCTCGAAACGCTTCGAGCCCGCCACCGGCGAGGCGACGCTTTCCGGTGTGTTCGTCGAAACCTGCGACAAGACCGGAAAGGCGCTCGCCATCCACCCCGTGCGCCAGGGCGGCCGGCTGGCACCTTCCGGGCCAGCAGTCTGATGCCCCCGCCGCCGGCCAGCCTGACGCATATCTCCGGCAGGTTCCCCGCCGGATACCGCCCGAAAACGCCCGCCCCGGCCGGAGAAACGCGATGCCCACCATTGAGTTGAGCACCGATGCACAGGCCGTCGCCGCGCTCGCCATCGTCATCGCCATGTTCGTTCTGTTCGTGCGCGAGGTTTTCCCGGTCGAGGTTACGGCGCTTCTGGGCGCGGCGCTGATGCTGGGCCTGGGCATCCTGCCCCACCCCGAGGCGATGTCGGTCTTTGCCAACCCCGCCCCCTGGACAATCGCGGCGCTGTTCATCATCGTCGGCGGGCTGGTGCGCACCGGCGGGCTGAATGCGATCTCGAACGCCGCGGCGCGCAATGTCAGCAAACACCCGGTGCTGACATTGGCGGCGCTGACGTTGACGGTGCTGACGCTGTCGGCCTTTGTCAACAACACGCCGATCGTGGTTGTGATGATCCCCATCTTCATCCAGCTCGCCAAAGCGCTCAATGTGCAGCCCTCCAAACTACTGATCCCGCTCAGCTATTTCGCCATAATGGGCGGCACGATCACACTCGTGGGCACCTCGACCAACCTGCTTGTCGATGGCGTTGGCCAGCGCGCCGGGCTCGAGCCCTTCGGCATCTTCGAGATCTCCGCCGTGGGGCTGCTCATGGCGCTGGTGGGGGTAAGCTATCTGGCGCTTGCCGGCCGCTTCCTGCTGCCCGAGCGCAGCTCTTTGTCGGCACTGACCGCCGATCGCGCGCCGATGAAATTCTTCACCGAGGTCGCCCTGCCCGAGGGCTCCAGCCTGATCGGGCGCAAGCTCGACGAGATCGAACTCTTCAAGCATGGCGGCGCGCGCGTCATCGACGTGCTGCGCGGCGATGCCTCGCTCAGGCGCGATATGTCCTCGGTGGTGCTCGAGGCCGGCGACCGCGTTGTGCTGCGCACGCAGATGGCCGAAGTGCTGGGCCTGCAGGCCAACCCCGAAGTGCGGCTGGTCGATCAGCTGAGTTCGGTACGCACCAGAACCGTCGAGGTGCTGATCACGCCGGGATGCCGCATGATCGGGCGTTCGCTGGGCCAGTTGCGCCTGCGCCGGCGCTATGGCGTCTATCCGCTGGCCGTGCATCGGCGCAACCAGAATATCGGCCGCCAGCTCGACGATCTGGTGGTGCAGGTGGGCGACACGCTGCTGCTGGAAGGCACGACCGAGGATATCCAGCGCCTCGCCGCCGACATGGACATGGTCGCCGTTACCCAGCCGTCCGAGCGCGCCTTTCGCCGCAGCCACGCGCCGGTGGTGATCGGCACGCTGGCGGCAGTGGTGGGGCTGTCGGCGCTGAGCGTGGCGCCGATCCATGTGCTGGCCTTCTTCGGCGTTGCCTTCGTGCTGGTCACCCGGTGCATCGATGCCGACGAGGCGTTTTCCTTCATCGATGGCCGCCTGCTGGCGCTGATCTTCGGCATGCTGATCGTCGGCGCGGGGCTCGAAGCCTCGGGCGCGGCCGAACGCATCGTCAACGCCCTCGCCCCCTATCTGACCGGCATGCCGCCGATGCTGCTCATCCTCAGCGTCTATGCCATGACCTGGATTCTCACCGAACTGGTCACCAACAACGCCGTCGCCGTCGTCATCACGCCCATCGCCATCGGCCTGGCGCACGGGCTCGGGGTCGATCCGCGCGCGCTGCTGGTGGCGGTGATGATGGCCGCCTCGGGCAGCTTCTCCACGCCCATCGGCTATCAGACCAACACGCTGGTCTATGGCCCCGGCGGCTACCGCTTCACCGATTTCATGCGCGTGGGCATCCCGCTGAACATTCTTATGGCAATGACCGCCGCGCTGGTGATCCCGATCTTCTTCCCGCTCTGACCTTCCCTTGCAGCCCCTTCATCTTGCCGAAAAATACTCCGGGGGGTTCCGAGCGCCCGGAAATCGGTCCGGTGGACCGATTTCAGCGAAGGAACGAGCGAAGTCCGCCCCGCAGGGGCGACGGGGGCAGCGCCCCCCTGCCCCGCCCCCCGTGCGCGCCTTTGCCCGCCCCGGCACCGGCGCCCGCACAGGCGG